>JBGTMS010000041.1:0-86511 GCA_041743425.1 Zeaxanthinibacter sp.
ACTAAAGTAGGATTATTTCCCGCGATATGAAGCTCTGTAAAATCCTTTTTTACTTCAATCTTATTGTCACCGTTTAACTTGAGTTCTTTTAATGGCACTTTCACGTTATCCACTTCAATGGAGGCAATTTTAAAAGGTAATCCTATCAGATTCAGTATTAGTTTGTCATAGGAGGTATTAAAAATGCCATCCTTGAATTGCTGGATGATCAGTTCATTCGTCTTCCCGTTCAATTTAAATTTTCGCAGGCTATAATTTCCTTTTTTATAATCATATCCGTTTTCCGCGTCTTCATAGACCATGCTGTTTTCTATTCCCAGTTTATAATATACATCCAGGGTCAGTTCCTTGATCTTAAGCTCTCCTACATATTGCTGTACCGGATATTTAGGAATCATGGCGCCTTCCTTAACAAACATTGGAATTCTGTCAATTTCAGCCTCCACCCATTTCTCCATTCCTCCGTCTACGATCTCTCCAGTCCAAAAGTTGTGCCATTTTCCTCTGGGGAGGTACATTCTCCTTCCCAAAGCATTGGGTTCCTGTATGGGGCAGACCAAAATGTGTTCTCCAAATATGAACTCATCCGTACGAAAATGAGTCTGGGTATCTTCCTGATCATAGAATACAAGAGATTTGATCATCGGCAGTTTTTCGTTGGAGTATTTCCAGAACATGGTATATAAATAGGGTAAGAGCTGGTACCGCAATTCCAGATACTTTCGCACTATGTCTGTGACCTCATCGTCAAAAGACCAGGGTTCCTGGTCGCCGTGGTCCCCGCTTGAATGCACTCTGCAAAACGGATGAAAAACCCCCATCTGAATCCATCTGGCAAATAACTCTCCGTTCGGCTGTTCGGCAAATCCACCTATATCAGAACCCACGAATGACATGCCACTCATGCACATACGCTGGACCTGCACATTGGCAATCCAGAGGTGCTCCCAGGTAGCGACATTGTCACCTGTCCAGGTAGAAGAGTATCGCTGTGCACCTGCGTATGCAGCCCTGGTTATCACAAAAGGTCGTTTTGGGTAAACATACTTTTTAATCCCTTCATAGGTAGCCCGTACCATTTGAGTACCATAGACATTATGAGCCTTCCTGTGACTGCATGGGTGGCCATCATAGTTATGTCTTGTATCAAGAGGAGCCGTTTTGGTCGGGACCTCCATAACAGCGGGTTCGTTCATATCATTCCAAACTGCATGTACGCCTGTATCAGCAATCAGTTCCTTATAGAGACCTGCCCACCATTCACGGACTTTGGGATTTGTAAAGTCGGGAAAACTGCATTCGCCGGGCCAAACTTTGCCGCGCATTAAAGGTCCGTCTCCTCTTTTGCAGAAGTAGTCGTTTTCCTTAGCCTCCTTATATACCCAATAGTCACGGTCTATTTTTATTCCGGGGTCGATCATCACCACCGTCTTGAAACCCTCTTTATATAAATCGGCTATCATACCTTTCGGATCCGGAAATCGATTCTTGTCCCATGTGAAACAGCGGAATCCATCCATATAATCGATATCAAGGTAGATAGCATCGCAGGGGATTCGCAATTTGCGGAATTTTGCGGCAATGTCGCGGACCATCTTTTCCGGATAGTAACTCCACTTGGACTGATGATATCCCAGAGCCCAGAGCGGAGGGAGCTCAGGTGTCCCTGTCAGGTCCGTATAGTCACGGACTACCTTTGATATTTCCGGTCCGTAGAAAAAATAATAGTTCATTTCCCCTCCTTCAGCCCAGAAACTGGTGACATTTCGCCTTTCGTGTGCAAAGTCGAAGTGCGTCCTGAAAGAGTTGTCAAAAAAGATCCCATAAGCACTATTCTTATGAAGTCCTATAAAAAAGGGAATCGCTTTATATAAAGGATCCTGATCCTTGCCAAAAGCGTACTGGTCGGTTACCCAGTTACTCATCCTCTTCCCCTTGAGATTAAAATGCGTCGCCTTGTCCCCCATCCCGTAGAAACACTCCGTGTTCTGGGCAATCTTACTCATTTTCACTGTGTTTCCCCCAAAGGCGTAATTCTCCTCCCAATGAAATCCGAGTTCATCCTCGTTGATGATATGACCCTGAAGATCCGATATCTGTACCCGCAAGGTTTTCTTATCTACCAGCACTTTTACTTTGGAAGTTTCTATCCAATATTCCGTTTTTGTTTCCCTTGTCTCCAGGAGATTATATCCCCGGCTTGCATTCTCACTTATCGCGTATGAAAAGTCGTCCTCAAATACGTGTTCCGTTGCGTAACGAAACCGGAAAGCACTATTTCTTAGCACGGTCATTTCGAGAATGACACCGTTTTCAGTTGTGAAGAATAATTTATCCGTCTCCTTTTTAAAATGAACTATATGATTCGGATACAGATTTCCTTTGTATTCTAATTCTGTATTGGTAATCATCTAAAATGGTTATTTATATCTTGATATCCCTATGAATGTAGGGAGGAAAGATGGGTTAAGCGTAACAAAAAAAAGACATTCACGCGGAAAAAGGAAGAGATATTATCAGCATTTGCGAACTATAACGTTGTAGTATCATTTTTTAGAAAAGAATCGTCACCCCCAGCGGTGGAATCGTTATTTCGACGGATTTCTTATGGCCGTGCCAGGGGGTATTTGATACCTTTATTTTGGGATTTAGTCTGCCACTGCCTCCGTACTTTTCATCATCGCTGTTAAAAATTTCCTTTAATTTGCCCGACTTTGAAATTCCGATCCTGTAATTCTCACGCAACACAGGGGTGAAGTTACATGCGATCAGGAGGTCATTCTTGGCATCATGGCCTTTCCTGGTAAAAGTCAAAACAGAATTTTCATGATCTCCGTAATCAATCCATTGAAATCCTTCGGAACTGAATTGTTTCTCATATAAGGCCGGGTAATCTTTATAAAGTCCGTTGAGGTCCTTCACCCAATTCTGTATCCCCTTATGAAAATCATATTCGGTAAGGTGCCAATCCAGGCTTTGGTTATAATTCCATTCAGAGGATTGGCCGAATTCGGCGCCCATAAACATGAGTTTGGCTCCTGGATGGGTATACATATATCCGAGCATAAGGCGCAGATTGGCAAAGCGCTGCCATTCATCTCCGGGCATTTTATAGAGCATCGATTGCTTTCCGTAAACAACTTCATCGTGAGAAAAGGGAAGCATAAAATTTTCTGTGAACGCGTAGGTCATACTAAAGGTAATATCATTTTGATGGTGCCTTCTGTATATTGGTTCCTTCTTAAAGTATTCCAGGGTATCATGCATCCAACCCATCATCCATTTCATACCAAAACCCAGCCCTCCGTATTGTACAGGTCGCGAAACGCCGCTAAAGGCGGTCGATTCTTCGGCGATGGTTTGCACCCCTTCAAAACTCTTATATACCGCCTCATTGAGTTCTCTGATAAAAGAAATCGCCTCCAGATTTTCATTATTGCCATATATATTGGGCTCCCATTCGCCGGCTTCCCGGGAATAGTCCAGGTAAAGCATAGAAGCTACTGCATCGACCCTCAACCCATCTGCATGATACTGATCCAGCCAAAACAGGGCGTTGCTGATAAGAAAGGCCCTCACTTCATTCCGGCCGTAATTAAAAATCAGGCTTTTCCAGTCAGGGTGATACCCTCTTCGGCGATCGGGATTTTCATACAATTGGGATCCATCAAAAAATCCCAATCCGTGTGCATCCTCGGGAAAATGAGAGGGTACCCAGTCTAAAATCACCCCTATGTCATTCTGATGCAGTTTATCAATCAGGAGCTTAAAATCTTCCGGCTTTCCAAATCTGGAGGTGGGTGCAAAATATCCTGTCAACTGATACCCCCAGGACGGATCATAGGGATATTCCATAATAGGCATGAATTCTATATGCGTAAAATTCATCTCCTTAACGTAGGACACCAGTTCCTTGGCAAGCTCGGTATAACTTAGGAATTCATTATCGCCTTTTCGCTTCCAGGAGCCCAAATGAACTTCATAAACCGAGTAGGGCCGGTCAAGATTGTTTTTTTCACTGCGGTAACCCATCCATTTAGCGTCCTTCCACTTGTATTGGTTGTGCCACACAACCGAAGCCGTATTTGGCGGATGTTCACAATACCTTGCGAAAGGATCGGCCTTCTCCGTGACGGTGTCATTATTGTGAGAAACGATCTTATACTTGTACCTAGCACCTATCTCTATTCCGGGAATAAATCCTTCCCAGATCCCGCTCGCATCCCAACGAACATTTAACTTGTGATCCCCCTGGAGCCAATAATTGAAATCCCCGACCACAGAAACGGATTTTGCCGTAGGTGCCCACACCGCAAAATAAGTGCCTTTTGTGCCGGCCACTTCCATTGGATGGGACCCCAGTTTTTCATAAAGTCGATAGTGCTTTCCTGACTTAAATAAGTCGATGTCAAAATCCGTAAATAAACTATGCACTACAACTTTGCTCATAAAAGATAATTTTAGATTTTGTCGTTAATAATGCCCATAATGCCTTCCAGGGGTATGACGGCCCATCTTGGCCGCGAGTTCATTTCATAACCCAACTCATAGACCGCTTTTTCGAGCATACAGTATTGCAGGATAAAGATGCGTTCCTGGCTGTATCCTATGTTCAGATTGTGTTTTTGTATAAGGGCGGTGTAGACCTCAAGAAAGACCCCTATAAAATAACGGTAGAGTACCTCTCCTGCTTTAAAGAGCTGCTCCTGTTCGTACGGGTATTTCTCTCCCTTATTAAATATAGTTGCATAAACCACATAATGAAAGGAGCGAAAAATCCCTGCGATATCCTTGAGCGGGGGCTGTTTGACCTTTCGGTCGCGGATGGTACTCTCCGGTTCCCCCTCAAAATCCAGCAGGTAAAAGTCGTTGTCTTTCACGAGCACTTGTCCCAGATGGTAGTCACCGTGCACCCGGATCCGTTCGCCCTTAAGTTTGGTCCAGTCAAATGTCATGAACCGCTTCCTGATCTCGTTTTTGCGCTCCAGAAATTCCTGTGCGAGTTCAAGTGCACGACCTTCCAACCGGTGCAACTGATTCTCCACTGTATTAAGACGGTTCTGGAACTGGTACAGCAATCGGTTCTTTAACCATACTTCATAATCCCCGTTAAAATGGGTCGGAGTAAATCCTGTATCCTCAAATTCGGAACCTAAAGCAATATGCATCTCTGCCGTTCTTGTTGCCAGAACCTGTAGCCTGAGAAAAATACTCAACCCTGCCCAATCAATGATTTCCGGAGGCACGTCCTGAATCTTAAGGCGTTGGAACATAGGGACAAGGGGAAGCTTGTTAACCTCAATATGCTTGTACTCCAGGTTGCAGAAAATTTTATGAACCTCCTGCAGCAAGTATTCCCAGGCATCACCCTGATTAGGTACAAGCTCCTGCATCAGTGCAATAGTGATGTTCACATTATTGGCGTCCATGATATTGATGCTTCCCTGGTAGGCCGGTGTATTCGCAAATCCCTTTCGTTCGGAGAGAAAGCGACTCATTTCATATTCCGGGTTCTTATCGGCAAAGATCCGTCTGAAGAATTTGATCACAGAGGCATCGTTTATGACCACAGAAGTATTGCTCTGTTCAAGTCCCATAAGCCTGGACGACTTATATTCGGTATCTGCAAAGTTGGTGCTTTTGTGATATTGAACCCTTGTGGTATCATTGGGCTCTGCGTTGCGGATCCTTTCAAAAACTAGTTTTCTGAATGCCTCCAGATTAAGAGCGTCTATGATAAAGCCCTTTTGTCCATTGATGGTAACCGGAAGTATCCGGTCCTTTTCCGCAAAAGATTCATCTGATACAAATGCGATAGGCAGAAAGTAATGCTGATAAAAAGCTTCCTCGAAATTAACTTCAAGCAATAGGCCATAGTAGACCTCTTCCTTTTGCTGTATTCTGAAATATTCCTGAAGTTCAATATATTTCAATTTACTGGATTTGCCTCCATACCAGCGTTGGTGCAGGACATATTCTTCAAGGACATCTGAAAGAAATACCTTAACAAATTCTTTATGTTCAAGGAGTTCCTCCCACCGAACATCAAAGACATAAGGTGGTTGTAAAATGGACTCCTGCTTTTTCTTCGCCATGTCTATTTTTTAATATGGAAAAAATGGAAAGGCAAGGCCGGATGCAGTTCCACAAAATTCCACTCTGTGGACCAGACATATCCATTGTCGGTTATGAGGTCATGAATCCCGAATGCCTGACCCTGCGAAATAGCGAGTTCATGCAGTGGTAGTTGGAGATAACCCCTCTGCGCGTAATGCGGGTCAAGACTGATCACAATAAGCAGCTCATCGGACTTGTCTTCATTCCATTTGTAAAATGCAATAATGTTTGGATTCTCTATAAACAGAAAACGGAGATTGTTGGTTTGCTGCAGCGCTTCATGTTCTTTCCTGATGGCATTTATTTTCGTAATAAGGTAAGTGATCTTGTTTTCCCGGGACCAGTCCCAATGTCTGATTTCGTATTTTTCACAATTGAGGTACTCCTCCTTACCCGGCATAGCATCGGTAGCCATATATTCAAAAACAGGTCCGTAAATACCTATATTCCCGCATAGCGCCGCAGCCAGGGAATATCGGATCAGGTGCATAGCCTCATTCGCTCCCTGAAGATGATACGGATTGATATCAGGTGTATTGGGCCAGAAGTTGGGACGAAAGTATTCTTTCATCTCTCCTTGTGTCAACTCTGTAAGATAGGTTTCAAATTCGTGCTTTTGTTCCCGCCAGGTAAAGTAGGTATAAGATTGTGAAAACCCTTGCTTGGCAAGCTGCTGCATTACTTTGGGCCTTGAAAATGCTTCTGCGAGAAAGAGCACATCGGGATATTTAGATTTTACCTCGTCAATCAGCCAGTTCCAGAAATAATAGGGTTTCGTGTGCGGATTATCGACCCTGAAGATGCGGATCCCCAGCTTTACCCAGTGCATTGTTACTTTAAGCAATTCTGACCATAACGCCTTGTAAGCTTTAGTTTCAAAATTGAAATTGACAATGTCCTGATACTTTTTAGGGGGATTTTCAGCATATTGGATGGTCCCATCAGGGCGTTTCCTGAACCATTCTGCATGCTCACTTACATAAGGATGATCCGGTGCCGCCTGAAAAGCGAGGTCCATAGCAATCTCAAGGCCTAGACTTCCCGCCATTTTAATAAGTGCTGAGAACGATTCCTCCGTTCCCAGTTCAGGGTGGATAGAGGTATGACCCCCAAAAGAGGAACCTATGGCCCAGGGAACTCCGGAATCGCCTTCGCCGGCGTTTGTGGCATTATTCTTCCCCTTTCTGAATACTTGCCCAATGGGATGGATGGGAGGAAAATACAAGGTATCAAACCCCATTTGGGCAATTCTTGGAAGTAGCTGCATGCAATCCTCAAAAGTACCATGATTCCCGGGCTGAGGCGATGCTGATCGTGGGAAGAATTCATACCATGTGCTGAAATTCGCCTTTTTACGGTCTACGTATACTTTTAATTCTACACTTGAATTAGCAAGCAGTCGTTGGGGATATTCTGTGAAGAAAAGTTGCAGTTTTTCGGAAGTTGCTACCATGATGGCGGCATCATAATGTGCCTCGTCCTGAAATTCTTCAATCCATTGCACTACGTTAACATTTTCCTTTTGTGGAACTACACCGGCAATGTAATTAAGATACTGTACCCCGTCAAGCAATTCACTCCGAACATGCTGCCGGTCTTTTAATTTTGCGGCAATACCATGTTGCCAGTTTAAGGCCTGATCTACCCAGGCGTCAACCTTGTAGTAATAAAAGCCCTGTTTATCTGTATTAAAGGAAGCCGTGAACTCATCCTGACCCTGGTGTTGCATCCGGACCGTTCTGAATTTTTTTTCCTTTTCATGGCGGTACAAGACCTCGGCCTGTATGACATCATGGCCATCCGGAACCACATCTGCCGTCACTTGTACCCTTTCCCCGATAACCCGCTTTATAAAATAGGCACCACATTGCAATTGCGGCCTTAGGTTTTCAATAATTACCCTTTCCTGTTTCATTCTGGTTGGTTCCATTGGAATTTGTTAAAAGTAGGGAATTCTCCCAAAACATGAATTGGTTCTCTGACTTTTTTAGCAGCCGGTAGCACTCCCACTCCTCCCGATGCATTTTTGGAACGCTTTTTGAAATAGCAATGAGGTGCCGGGCATTTTGGAGCGTCCCGGAGAAACCTAAAATTAAAAATTATGAAAAGTACGGTACAAATTGCAGGCATTTTCCTTTTGGTACTCTTATCCTCCTGTGAAGGTCCTGCAGGCCCTCCGGGATTTGATGGGCGGGACGGGGCCGATGGTCTGGACGGGGTGAATATCCTTGGACAGGTCTATGAGGTGGAGGGTGATTTAAATTCCTCCAATGACTATTCCCTGTTCAGTGAATTTCCACAAACCATTGAGGTTTTCGAATCGGATGTTGTTCTGGTCTTTTTGTTATGGGATCAGACAGAGGATGGAAATGGAGACCCGGTTGACATCTGGAGGCTGTTACCACAAACGCGACTTATCGATCAGGGCATCCTGCAATATAACTATGATCATACCTTTCTGGATGTGAATATTTTTCTCGAAGCCGATTTTGATCTCGCTACGCTGCAGCCCGGTGATACAGATAACCAGGTATTCCGGATCGCAATCATGCCCGCAGATTTTGCAGATTCAGCCAACATAGATACCGCCAACCTGGCACAGGTGATGGGCTCGCTGAATATAAGTGAAGAGCAGATAGAGCGTATTCCAAGGGACTAGCCAGTATAAGGATTATAGGGATTTCGGAAAGTGTGAGGGATATGCTGTCATTTCTGCTATTTATCTGAAAGGATTTTATCAGAACCACGTCTAAAAGAAAAATTGTTAATATGTTAAAGCAAATAATCTGCGCTTCCATACTCCTCTTCATAGGATGCAAGGGGGTGTCACAGGAGAAGGAAATGATGGCTGAAGAAACGGCTGGAAAAGAATCTGAATTCAAGGTGAGTAAGACAGAGTCGGAGTGGAAATCCGAACTCACTGATATGCAATTTTATATTCTAAGGAAGGCCGGAACTGAGAATCCCGGTTCCAGCGAATTATTGGATAATAAGAAAAAAGGGATCTATGTTTGTGCTGCCTGTCAGACCCCGCTTTTTGAAAGCGAATATAAATTCGATTCCGGCACCGGATGGCCAAGTTTTGACCGGGCTATAAAGAACAACGTTGCTTATGATGTCGATTACAAAGTGGGCTACAAGAGGACTGAAGAGCACTGTGCCACATGCGGCGGCCATCTGGGCCATGTATTTGATGACGGCCCGTCCGCGACTACTGGTAAGCGCCATTGCATCAACGGGGCCGCGCTTGCCTTTGTACCTGAATAGCCTCAAAAGTCCTTTCCTGGTTCCGACCCGCGATTAATCACTTTGGACTTCCTGACATGGAGAAAGTTTCCATAAGGCGAACTGATCTGTCAGCCGCTTCTATCGGTCATTCCTTCACGGCCACCGGCAATGCCCTTCGAACAAAAATCGCTTTCGGACTCTTTTTTCACAGGTCCAAGGCCTTTATTGGCAATCAATGAATTCCAATGAGGGTTCCGGATTTTATCTTCACCTTTGGGTTTGGTTTTGTAACTTTGGCACTTCACATTTGACCACCATTAAAATTAATATATGAGCACTTTTGATGTTATCGTATTAGGGAGCGGACCCGGCGGGTATGTAACGGCCATCAGGGCGTCCCAATTGGGATTAAAGACAGCTATCATCGAGAAGGAAAGTCTTGGAGGGGTGTGTCTTAACTGGGGGTGTATCCCAACAAAAGCCCTTATAAAATCGGCCCAGGTTTTTGAGTATTTGAATCACGCCAAGGATTATGGTCTTCAGGTAGAAGGTGTTGATAAGGATTTCAGCGCTGTTATTAAAAGAAGCAGGGGTGTGGCAGACGGAATGAGCAAGGGGGTTCAATTTCTCATGAACAAAAATAAAATTGAGGTGATATCCGGGTTTGGAAAGTTAAAACCTGGGAAAAAGGTAGGAGTCAAAGGAGAGGACGGCAATGAAAAGGAATACAGCGCGGAACATATCATTATCGCCACCGGAGCACGAAGCAGGGAGTTGCCAAGTCTTCCTCAGGATGGTAAGAAGATCATCGGGTATCGTGAGGCAATGAGTCTGGAATCGCAGCCTGATAAAATGATTGTGGTCGGGAGCGGTGCCATTGGAATGGAATTCGCTTATTTCTACAATGCGCTGGGTACTGAAGTCACCGTTGTGGAATTCCTGCCCAATGTGGTTCCTGTGGAAGATGAAGACATTTCCAGGCAATTGGAAAAAAGTTTTAAAAAATCGGGCATACGCATCATGACTTCCTCAGAGGTTACCGGGGTTGACACTTCAGGGAAATTGGTAAAAGCTACAGTAAAAACCTCGAAAGGGCAGGAAGTTCTGGAGGCAGATATCGTTCTGTCTGCCGTAGGCATCAAAACAAATATTGAGAAAATCGGGCTAGAGGAAGTCGGAATAACTATCGAGAAAGACAAAATTCAGGTAAATGCATTTTATGAAACCAATATAAAAGGCTATTACGCTATCGGGGACGTGACCCCCGGACCGGCCCTTGCCCATGTTGCCTCAGCCGAGGGTATCCTCTGTGTTGAAAAAATTGCAGGAATGCATGTAGAGCCCCTGGATTACGGTAATATTCCCGGCTGTACTTATTGCATTCCCGAAGTGGCCTCTGTTGGTATGACTGAAAAAATGGCCCGCGAAAAAGGATATGACATCAAGGTTGGAAAATTTCCTTTTTCAGCAAACGGAAAAGCAAAAGCGGCAGGTACCCCGGATGGATTTGTGAAGGTGATTTTCGATGCCAAGTATGGGGAATGGCTGGGTTGCCATATGATCGGCGCTGGAGTTACTGATATGATCGCCGAAGCAGTAGTGGCACGAAAGCTCGAAACAACAGGTCATGAAGTGCTTAAATCTGTACACCCGCACCCTACGATGAGTGAGGCTGTCATGGAGGCAGTTGCCGAGGCGTATGGTGAGGTCATACACTTATAAGAGCACATTTATTTGTTGCCTTTTGGTACAGAAATTTTTCTGAACCGGCTGGGAAATGTGATAAAGAAGCACAACATGTTAAAAATCTTCAGGACGATCGCAATCGGGGAAGGAATTACCTATTTATTGTTATTCGGTTTAAGCATGCCTTTAAAATATTGGGCAAGGATTCCTGAACCTAATCTGTACGTGGGCTATGCGCACGGCTTTTTATTCATTGCATACATCATTCTGGTGGTGGTCTTTTGCATTGAAAAAAAATGGAATTTCAGGCGGTTTGCTATTCTAAGCGTCGCCTCTCTGTTACCATTCGGTACCTTTTATATTGAACAAAAATACCTCAGGAATTTATCGGCTTAAAAAGCTCCGGATCGCGAGGTCATAACCTAACAGGCCAAACCCAACAATAACACCCGCGGCATTGGCAGAAATGTAGGAATGCTGTCTGAATTCTTCGCGCTGATGGACATTCGAGATATGTACTTCTACCACGGGGGTGTCAATGGCCTTCACCGCATCTCCAATTCCTATGGAGGTATGAGTGTAAGCGGCGGCATTCAGAATGATACCGTCATACCCGAATCCGACTTCCTGAAGTTTATCTATGATCTCCCCCTCTATATTGGACTGATAATAGTCCAGTTGAACCTTGCCGAAGCGCTGCTGTAATCCTGAAAAATAGTCTTCAAAGCTGGTGTTTCCATATATGTCGGGTTCCCTTTTGCCCAGTAGATTCAGGTTGGGTCCGTTGATAATAATAATAGTCATATTGCCATTTCATTTACTCAATGTCCCGGGACGTTCGTGCTCCGATTCTCGTCCGGTAAAGGCTTCTCTTAGCCCAGGGTCTTAGATTCTACTTTTTGTTTCAGGGCTTGCAGGTGATCCTGTTTGTTAGGTTGCAAGTGCTTACAAGCATACTTTGTATGAAATTGATGGGCTTCAAGAAATTTCACCTGAACCATATCCCATTCCGTTTTATTTCTTATAATCCCCAGGGACTTTAACTCCTTGTATAGGGTGTCACTGATGGCATCAAAATTATTCTTCCCCAGGTAGTCAAGATCGGCATCACACAGGATACGCTCATATTTTGTTTTAGGTCGCTGTGGGATTTTAGTGGCCAGAATCAATCCTTTGATCACTCTGAAATCCCTTTTTTCAAATTCGAATTCTTCCATAAGCTGACGCGCAATATCTACTCCATGATCTTCATGATTTTTATTAGAGACTGTAAATCCAATGTCATGCAACAGCGCACCAAGTCGCAGTAATTTTGCCTCCCGGCCGGTGATTTTCTCCCTGCGAAGATAGTCATCACAAACCCTCATCACCTCCAGGGTGTGATGAATACCGTGATAGTATAAATTATCTGGGAGTTGGGTCCTCAACATGTGCAAGGCTTTCTCCCGAAGCTTGATATATCCTGTCATCCGTTAGCCCAAATAATGCGATCTGATTCCAACCTTTTCCAATTGTATGTGCCCTTGCATTGCCATATTTGCGATAAAGGCAGTCCGCTCTGCCCTTCCCCAAAGCAGTAAACGAAATCCAGACACACCAGGGTACTATTTGAAATATACAAAATCTAAACTTTGCTTTTTATGAATTATTTTCCTACAACCCAAACTTTTTGTAAACGTTACGATTTTATATTAGCGATATCCATCGAGGATTGCGTATAGGTATCAGCAATCCCATTAACAAAGTACATATTCATCATACCCTTGTTCTTTACAAAAATTTCGCCTCGCTTTTCACAATCAAAATAATCCCTGATCAGTTTGTAGGTGGATTCCGAAACATTAATGCTTCCGGGCCTGGACATAGATTCCATCCTGGCGGCAACATTGACCGTGTCCCCCCAAATATCATAGGCAAATTTCTTTACCCCTACCACCCCGGCAACCACAGGGCCTGTATTGATTCCTACACGTATTTCAAAGTGCATTATATCTTCATTGACCACGGCCTGCTTCTTCATGAATTCTGCCATGTCAAAAGCCGCTTTGACCATCCGGATGGCATGATCTGCCGAAGGATATGGCAGTCCCCCCGCGCACATATAGGCATCCCCTATGGTTTTAATTTTTTCCAGGTCGTATTTATCTAGAATCGCATCAAACGCTGAAAAATAATAATCGACGCTTTTAACAAGATCTTCAGGCGACAGGGCCGCAGAGAGTTCCGTAAAACCTTTGAAATCAGCAAAAAGCACCGTAACCGACTCAAATCTTTTTGCCTCTACCCGGCCATTTTGCCTCAATTCCTGTGCTGTGGCCTCCGGAAGGATATTTCGCAACAGGCTGTCCGAACGATTCTTTTCGGCACTCAGTAATTCATTGCTCCGCTTGGCATAGCGGTAGCGGTAGAAAAATCCGATGGCCAGTAATAAAATAACCATGGATACAAGCCCGGAAAGATAAATGGCACTCTGCTGTCTTTTTCCCTGTAAACGGGTAATTTCCGCTTCCTTTTCCAAAAGCCCGATCTGATCCTCCTTTTTCTCCAGGTCAAAAGAAAACTGAAGTCCTCTGATCTTGTCTTCTTTTTGAATATTGAATATTTTATTATTAAGTTCAATATACCGACTCTGGTATTCATAGGCATTCTTAAAGTTGGCCTGGGCCATATAGACCTTTGACATACCCTCATAAATATCGCGCAATTCTTCATTGGTTTCCATCCTGATGGCCAGAGATTCTGCCTGCTGGTAGGCATTCAGAGCCATCTTCGCATCATTGTCGCGGTAGACATCGCCCATGGCGAGAAGGGTCTGTACCTGATCCAGTGAAATGTCTGAATTCCTGGCCGTCGCGTAGGCACTGTCAAGGTATTCAATGGCCTCAAGCCTGTTTCCTGATTTAAATTCTTCCTTCCCGATCATCGTCAGGTTATGGGCATAGTCCTGTGTATTCTTATTAATGGCAAGTGCTTCTTTATAATGTTTTATGGCGTTGCCCGAATCTCCTTTCTGACTGTATACTTCGCCAATTCCCATAAGATAAGTCGATTGTATAAGTGGATCGTTAAGATTCTGCAGGTAATCCTCTACCTGGGTATAATAATTTAAAGCCTTGTCAAAATCCTGCATTTGCGTATAGACGCCCCCTATATTTACAAGGGCTGACGTTATCCGCACAGGGTCTCTGAGTTTTTCAGAAATCCGGAGCGACTTAAAATAATACCCCAGCGCTTTATCGTGGCTTCCCTGGGCGTAAAATACAGCCCCGAGGTTGTTGGCTATATTGGCGATGCCCAGCGTATCGCTGATTGTCTCAAATATCTGAAGAGATTCGGTCCAGTCATTCAGCACCGCTTTATAATTACCGCGGTAATATTCAGCCATTCCTCTGTTCTTCAGTGCGTACGCCTGCCCCCGGGGATATTTGATTTCCGAGGAAACAGCATGTGCCTGATCAGCATAGGCAACAGATTCCGTCAACCGCTCATTTTGAAGAAGCCGTACACTGAGAGCGTTCATGGCAACCACGAGAACTGTATCCTTCTTCCCCCGGGATATAATTTGCTCCAGGCTATCAATTTCCTTATCCTGACAAAATCCGGTTCCCCACACCAGCAGCAGCACCATATAATGCAGTTTGATGGATATGGATGGTTTCCGTAATATCATTTTAGATTTCTAATTATCCCGTAATACCGTATACACTGTGACAGCCGTACCGGAAGAAATCCGGACGAAGTAGATTCCCTCCGCATAGGAGGACATGGCTACCTGGACGGGCCGCACTGTATCAGAACGGTATTGTTTGGTATAAATCAATATTCCATAAATATCGAATATATCAATTTTAAATGATGCCTGAACCTCCGGATGGATATTTAATAGATCTGTAACAGGGTTCGGAAAAACGACCCCCGACTCAGATTCGGAACCTACAACATGTTCATCTCCCTGTAGCGTTGTGACGGGATCTATAAAATTGTCGAGGCAGGAAAATTGTATCCCCGATTGTCTCGCCTGGGTTTGCGCATTTTGGGACCCGGTGGCGGTAATGCCAAATCTGAAATTGATCACGGAAGTATTGACAAATCCTGTTGATATATTTACGCGTGTGTTGGCATTTGAAATGCCGTCGTATTCGGTATTACCACCAAGGAAGATCAGTCGCCCGATATCAGTTGAAACTGAAATTTCCTTTAACTCTTCTGCGGTATATCTTTCAGGAAGGTCTACTCTGTTTTGTTCCCGGTAGTTATTATTACCATCAATATCGATAAATGACGCGACTAGTTCTGTGGCTTGGGCAGGTATATTGGTACCTGTCTCTACAAGGGTCATTTTAAAATCGACCCCTGGATTCCGAACAGCCCTGGTGGTGGTATAGCGGATCTCAGGTTTAAAATAAGGAGCATCGGATTTATTTTGATCCAGTTTGGTAATCACAGAATTAACAAGGTTTACAATGGTTATAAGTGCATCCTTATCAGGGGTTACTTGTGGAAAACGATATACTGCACCCTTTTTCAGGGAAGTACCTGACTGTAGCAGTGGCGTCCGGCTGAAATCGAGCGTAAGAATTCTTTCACAGTCAAATGGAACACTGTTTACTACTAATTTTCCGTACTGAGGATTAACAATGAGGTAGTTTAATGGCGCTTCTATTTTAATGAGGAATTCACCTGTATCACCCTCTTTATAAACATTCCCTTCCTCATCTTCAAATTTAAATACCACCCCTTCCGGAAAAACTTTTTCAAAAGTATCGTCATAAACAAATCCGCTGATATCGATCTCAATTAGCGAGGGATCAATTGGATCTCCACGGCGGATGGCCAGATCGCCTGTACGCACATCCAGGTCTGCCGGGCTTATGTTGAGTTGCCCTGATCCATAGGTAATATTAAAATTGGAGGCCAGAGGCGACAGGAACGCCCCTGGAAAGCTTTGCCAGCCATTTTGCGGGCCACTGCCCACCTCAAGGCCGGTAATTAGATTCATGGCATAGAGTTTACTGATCATGTTTTGCTCAGTATCGGTAGAGGCATCCTCCGCGTCGACAACCGCAAAAATAGAACTGTAATCATTTCCGTCATTCTGGTCCCCGAGGCCCGTGTCGTTAATAACAGGCCGCAGCTTATTTTCAATCACGAGATCGATATTATTACGGAGCAGCTCACCTCCATTCACAACGGCCCGCAACTTGTTGATAACCGCTCTTAATTTGTTAGTGGCAGGATCCGTTACTATATTCAGATAATCTTCAAAATTCTGTGTTTCAAGATCAATGACATTCAGCCCGTTCACAATAGGTCTCAGTTTATTCTGAATGAGCCGTTCGCTGCTCATCCAGCTTCCGTTATCCAGGAGGTCGAGCAGCTGTTGCTCATTAACTACAGCCCGTAACTTATTGATAACAAGCAATGTATTTTCCGGGAAAAAATCGGTTTGATGGAAGCTTTTGATGGTTTCCAGAAAATCTGCATTGTCCGCAATCCCTTCGTTATCGTAAATATATTGCAAGGGAATGGTAATGGCCTCTCCATATTGAAAAGTTACATCAAGGGGAAGAATTAGCAGGTCCTTTTTCGTAATTGTCAGTTGTGCTGTTTCAAAATTAATCTGAAAAGCCTCCATTTGTTCTTCAGTGAGTTCCGCATTACCGAAGCCAGGTGTAATCACATAGTTGTTGGCGTCAGGATAAGGAAAAACTGCGGGTGTCTGGAAGACAATTTCGGGCAATCCCAGGGATTCATAAGTAACTCCTTCGGGAAGCCCTTCCACCGAATACGTAAATGTTACTTCCTGTCCAAATTCCGCCGTCTGATCATCAGCAATGATGTTCAGGACACGGGTGTCTCCGTCAAAGAAAAACAGCGCATTGGATAACCCACCATCGGACCCGCCCGGAGTAATGGGCGGTGAACTGACATACAATGCGGGTTTGCCTGTAAAAGTCCCCACCAGAGCCTTAATTTGGGTATCTGAGTTTGAAACGATCACCAGTTCCTCATCCTCCAGCAGTACGGTCGGATCTTCCGGGAGAAATTCCCCAAGGATTGTCACCTCAAAGGGTTCGGCACCCGGAGATTTACCATCTTCTATCAAGAGACCTGTCAGGTGGGCAGTTTGCGAAGCGATCCTGTTAAATGCGGCCGCAGCGTTGATCAGCCCGGCGCCGCCGCGAACCACCGGACCGGCCGGGATGGCGGTTGATTGGAATAGCCTGAGAACCTCATCAGAAGCGTTATTGGTGGTCGTTGCACCGGGAACAATATCAGATAGTCCGGCAGGATACCAGGATGGCAGGGCTGAGAAAAGCAGCGCAAAAGCTCCGGCCGCATGGGGCGCGGAGGCCGAAGTTCCAAAAAAGTTTGGAAAACCGTCGGAATCAATGTCCTGACCGATTGACGCTACATTTGTATTCACCCCATCCGGAGCAGAAAGATCAATCGTTGTTACAGCATTATTCGATAGAAGACCTGCATAAGATGAAAAATTTTCCACCACTGGTGATTGTGAAGTCCTGTGATCCACTGCGGCAACTGTAATTGCTGCTGGAGTCATGGCATGGCCACTGAGCGTCGGTGCACCTCCCTGATACTCCAGGAACTGAAGGCCATCGGAACGGAAGGCAATATATCTAAAGGCGAGCCCGGGCGGAGGATTTCCGTTGGCGCTTGTGATCATAATATTTGCTTCCCCGGTACCATTCGCCTGAAAAACCAATACTTCCGCAGGATCCCCGGCCTCGTTATCCCTGTTATTTCCGACAATTAAATTGCCGGACTCATCTACCAGATAGATATCGAGGTCGGTGTTGGCCCCCTGGCTGTTTTCCTGGGAAGCCACGCCTTCTTCCCACTGCAATACGATCATATAAGTGCCGGGAACAACACGTATCTGTTGCAGGTAATCCTGATTCTGGGCATTAAATACATGGGCTTTGGCGGGGCTGCCGGGGTCCAGGAAATTCGTAATCGGAGTAGAAGCCGTAGGAAGAAAACGGTTTTGGTATCCATTATTGGCAAAATTTCCGGCAGAGGTAAGATAACTCCTGCCCGGCTTGCTGGTAAATGCATTAATGGCTTCGGCGATTTGACCTGTTCCGAAAAAAGGTTCAAGTGGGTAGGTAATATCATCAGTTATAATGGTGTATCCGGCGGCATCAAGATTGCCGATGGCCATAGCCATATCTCTGGGAGACAGAATACCTGTGGAAAAGGCCAAAGACGCCCCCGGAGCAATATCATGGATGATTTGCAGCATTGCGCGGCCTTCATCGGAAGCCACTCCCAGAGGGTAGTCTTTGAGGACCCTGACAGGAGTCATGAAACCCTCAGGATTCAAAACGCCGGGTAAATCCCCGTTTTCAACATCAATAGTTGCCCTTGTTTTGCCTGTAAAAGGTTGTTTGTCGAAGCTGTCCGAGATGACGCCTACACTGATCCCTGTTCCATTAACTTCAGTAATTTCGCCATCCACTTCCGTACGGAAAGAGGCACGAACCACATCAGTAACCTGTGCCGCATCTCCCTCAGTTGTAACTATGCCACCATTGCGGATGGGCGGAAATAAGGGTCTTACAAAATTAATTATATCCGCATGGGCGTTTAATTCGTCCAGGCGCGCAATCGGAATGAACACATCTACCGCCGCAAACTCCTCTGCCATGAGCACCGCAGGATCTATGACGAAGTCTGAGTTGGCAGCATTCGGACTATATTGCAGACCAAAGGTGGCAGTGAGCAGCTGGATCACTTGTTGCAGGTTGCCTTCGGAGGGAATGATTTCCACGAGTACCTTGTCATTGCCTTTAAGCTGATAAACCAGTTCCGACGGTTCTCCGCCTGCATTGCCTTCTGCCAAAGCTGTCAACTCCAGTCCCAATGGGGTTTCAGACTTGCCGTTGCCCTGCCCGTAAACCGGGAAAATAATGCCCGGATCCGGGATCTCGCAGCGATTTGATTTTACGGTACCCGTTGTTTTGGAGGCCTTCCAATTCTTATTGACAACCGTCCATTTGGCAAACCCATTTTTATAGATGACAAAGGAGAAGGCGTTTTCAACGATGCCGGGCTGAAAGACATTGAGGACTTTAATCCGCTCCACACTCTCCAAGCGTCTGGGACTGGGACTGGCTATTTTAAGAAGTACGAAACTTGCCTCCTTATGCAGGCTGACAACATGCGGATTGGGATTCGTATAGCTAAATGAAATCCGGAAACTTCCATCGCCGAGGTCTTCCTTGCAACTAGAAATTATAATGGCCTTATCCTTTATAATATCAGGTTTGTAATGACCTTTGCTCCACTGCGCATTCGCTGTGTTCGAAAAGTGTAAAAATAAAACAATTAGAATGAGGGCTAAGGGGTGTATGGCTTTGCCCGTCAACCGGGCATTTAGGGCAGCCGTACCCAGGTGGTGAATCTGTAACATTATTGGTGGTCTGAAAGTTGCTTGCTTAAAGTTGGACTCCTGTCCGGGGTATTATCCACGTCCGGGAATGCCTGATTCCGAAAACTCTTAGTGATTTGTCCGGCTGAATTTTGATCAGCCTGGGAAAACACGATCAATAAAAGACTACTGCCATTTCTATTTCTTAAGAAATATAAAGTGCTTTTCCGGCGCTTCATGTAGGTAGCCATAAGTGGTCCTACCATTTCCCGAAATAGAAATTTCGGTGCATAAATCTATTAAAAAAAAGCACATCAGCAATCTGCTTCCGAAAATAACTCTTTCCTTGCCTCAGGTGGCAATAGTTCGACAAAAGGTTCTGTAATCTTTTGAAATGCAGCTATATCTTAACAGGCTTCTCTACACAATACCCGCACTCACTATATGTACTGAGCGCGCACATGTATCCATTGCGTAAATAATGATGGGGCTGATTCATATCCAGACATTTGATTTATAAAAATATACGTAAGTTGACTGCATCAAAAGAAGGAGACTTTTCCAATTGCAATAAGGGAAGTTCCTTGACGCAATCAGAATTCATTTCTTACAATCAATGGTCGGGTAAGGGTTGAAGAAGCTAATACACCCTGAAAAATTCTCCGAAGCCATGCTCCATACCAATTGACAGCCGGAGGCAACGTCTGATATCAGGTCAAAAAAAAGCGAAAGCAGCTATGCTTCCGCTTTATATATATGTCCGTAGAAGCTATAAGGCTATCAGGACGCCTGCTCCTATTGTAGACCAGGTTCCGCCATCCAGGCTGATCCCTGTATAGGACAGATTCACTTCTATACTTTCAGTGACCAGGTAACCTACAACAGGCCGGTAATAAAACCCGCCGTCATTGCCTTCACTTACTCCAATGGCATAGCCAAGATCCAGGCCCGCACGAAACTGATCCGAGGCAATATAACGGCCGGAGGCGGCAATTGGAAGAAATTGTACATCACTGACTTCAATGCTTCCGACACCAGTGTCAATATTCTTTCCAAAAGCATTGGTCAATCCTGCTGCAAAACCCGCAGTGACTTCTTCTGTAACAGCCCAATGATACAGGGCGTCAACCCCTATGCTAAATCCGGAAACCTCCCCAGCATCTCCTACGGGGATGGCCAGGTTGATACCTGCTCTAAATCCCTCCTGCGCCGTCATACTCATGGCACATAAGGTAAGGACCGCAATCATAACTAATTTCTTCATACTAATGGTTTTTGATTATTAAATGTCGAGTACAAGTACCGTACCGCAATAGCAGCCGGTATGATTATATGATTCAAATATATAAAAGTTGACTTTACTTCGGGTGAACTCAGCTACACATTCCCTAAAAATTCCGGATATACTTCTGTCCTTTGACATTAGTTTACCAGAGGATCTTTTTATATTTATCAGATGAAATGGGCACAGGGACTTCAGGATTACAAACACCATCTGCGCATAGAAAGGGGGTTGTCCTCCAATTCCATTCAGAACTACGGAATGGATGTGTCAAAACTCATTCGCTTTCTTGAACACAACGCCATTAGGGAAACACCCCGCAATATCGACCGCGAGACCATACAGTTGTTCATCCATGAAATAGCAGGAAATTTAAATCCCAGATCCCAGGCAAGAACCATCTCAGGGCTTAAAAGCTTTTTTAATTTTATGGTCTTTGAAGCCTACCGTCACGATAATCCCATGGACCTGGTAGTTTCTCCCAAAACCGGACTGAAACTACCTGATACCCTATCTCTGGCTGAAATCAACTCCCTCATCTCGGCCATAGATCTCTCGCGGGCGGAGGGAGAGAGAAACAGGGCCATGCTGGAAACTTTATACGGTTGCGGGCTGAGGGTATCTGAATTGACAAATTTGAAAATTTCCGACCTTTTTTTTGAGGAAGAATTCATCAAAATAACGGGTAAGGGGAATAAACAACGTTTGGTGCCTATAAGCAATATCAATGAAAAGTATATCCGGATCTACTTGGAGGAGGTGCGTGTACACCAGACTGTAAAGAAAGGATTTGAGGACATTCTGTTTCTCAACCGCAGGGGGCGGCAGCTGACCCGGGCAATGATTTTTACCATAGTAAAGGAATTGGCAGATAAAACCGGACTGCAGAAAACAATCAGCCCTCATACTTTCCGACATTCCTTTGCCACCCATCTTCTTGAAAACGGTGCCGATCTTAGAGCGATCCAGCAGATGCTGGGTCACGAAAGTATTACAACCACAGAAGTCTATATGCACGTAGACCGGTCGCACCTGGCAGAGGTAGTGAACAGATACCACCCCCGAAGCAGGTCATAACCGCCTTTTTCAATTATTATGGGGCGGCTGAAAATTTTAATGACGTCCTACGAATCACATCCATAAGAGAATGATAAAGAACAGGAAATGGTGGAAGGAAGGGATCGTTTATCAGATCTATCCCAGAAGTTTTCAGGACTCCAATGGAGATGGTATAGGAGATCTCGCAGGTATCACAAGTCGACTCGACTATATTAAAAGTCTGGGGGTGGATATCATTTGGCTGAATCCCATTTATTCCTCCCCAAATGATGACAACGGCTATGATATCAGTGATTATCGAAACATCATGGAGGAGTTCGGGACCATGGCAGATTTTAATGAATTGATCACCCAGGCAAAGGCCCGGAAATTACGCTTGATTATGGATCTTGTCGTGAACCACAGTAGCGATGAGCACCCGTGGTTTATCGCTTCCAGGTCATCAAGAGATAATCCTTTCCGGGAATTCTATCATTGGTGGGGAGCAGAAAGAGGAACTCCTCCAAAACGGTTCAGCTATTTTGACCCGGATGGGAATGCCTGGAAATATGACGCTACAACGGACGCCTATTTTCTTCATTATTTTTCAGAAAAGCAACCGGACCTCAATTGGGAGCATGAAGAATTGCGGAATGAAATATACAAGATGATGGCCTTCTGGTTTGAAAAGGGGGTTGATGGATTTCGAATGGATGTGATTTCATTTATTTCCAAAGACCCGGCCTATCCCGAACTACCGGATAAATATGGCGGCAATTTTCTTCCATTTTATGCCAGTGGCCCCAAACTGCATGACTATCTGCAGGAAATGAATAACAGCGTGCTCTCCCACTATGACATCTTATCTGTAGGTGAGGCACCCGGTGTTACATTAGAAAAGGCGCTTGAGTTTGTGGACGAGGATCGAAATGAACTCAATATGTTTTTTCATTTTGATCTGATGGCCTTGGACAGAGAGCAGAATGATCTCTTGATCCTTCCCAGGGATGATTGGAAACTCACCGATTTTAAAGGGATATTTACCAGATGGGACAAGATTTTTTCTAAAAAAGGATGGGGCAGTCTCTACCTGGATAACCATGATTTTCCCCGCGCTGTCAGCCGATGGGCTAATGATTCCGAAAAACACTGGCGACATTCGGCTACTATGTTGCAGACATTGTTGCTCACTATGCGTGGCACCCCTTACGTTTACTACGGGGGTGAAATCGGCATGACAAATGCCTATTTTAAAACCAGTGAAGATTACCGGGATATTAACACCTTAAAAAACCTGCGGGCAGTGAAGGATGCTGGGGGCGATGTATCGGCGCGACTTCTGGTGGAAATGCAAACTTCCCGGGACAATGCACGTACCCCCATGCAATGGGATATCACAGGGAATGCAGGATTTACCGATGGACAACCCTGGATCTCAGTAAACCCTAATTTCAGAAGTGGGGTGAATGTTGCACAGCAGGAAACACAACCCTATTCAGTTTTGAATTATTTCAGACGATTGGTCGAATTACGAAGAACCCAACCTGTGCTGGTATATGGGAATTACAGGCTCCTCCTTTCTGCAAATGAAGAAGTCTATACCTATCTGAGAAGCTACGGAAAGAAGAGGATACTGGTACTTCTGAGTTTTTCGGACCGTTTTGCGTCAGTGAGGATCCCCTGCCGCTTTAAAGAAGCAAGATTGCTAATTTCGAACAATATCAATCGTCCCATCCGCCGAAAGAGTGACCGCCTTTTTAGATTGGGTCCATACCACGCCTATGTTTATGAATTATACTAAAGAGTTTTTAAGGTCATCTTTAAAATATGCATTTAAAGACTGTAATTCCTGGATTGTATCCCCAGTTTCCATTGTTTATATTTACCACGAAAATAAAATTAGATTATTATGACAAGAATGCTCCCTGTCCTCTTTTCTATTTTTTTAATTGTGACCGTATCTGCCCAAAAAAAAATGGAGGATATTCTCGTAAAAATGGATGGACAAGCCACCGCGTATGGAACCATTGCCCAGGAAATATGGGGTTATGCTGAGATGGGATACCTTGAGGAAAAAAGTGCCGCCTTACTGCAAAAAACACTTAGTGAGCAAGGCTTTTCCATCAAGAAAGGGGTAGCGGGAATCCCCACCGCATTTATTGCAGAGTTTGGAAGCGGGTCTCCCGTTCTTGCCATATTGGGCGAATATGACGCCTTGCCCGGACTATCACAACAGGCGGTTCCGGAGAAAAGCGATGCGGGAAAAGCAGCAGGTCACGCCTGCGGTCATCACCTCTTCGGGACCGCCTCTGCTGCAGCTGCCATTGCAGTGAAGGACTGGATGCAAGCCAATAATGCAAAAGGGACCATCCGATTTTACGGTTGTCCTGCGGAAGAAGGTGGTTCCGGCAAGGTTTACCTGGTTCGTGAAGGTCTTTTCAGTGATGTGGATGTAGCATTGCACTGGCATCCCGGTGCCGAAAATGAAGCCAGTGAAGGGGCTGCCCTTGCCAACAAATCAGCTAAATTCCGGTTTTACGGTGTTTCAGCTCATGCTGCGGGTTCCCCGGAAAAGGGTCGATCCGCCCTGGACGGTGTTGAGTCGATGAACGTTATGGTAAATATGATGAGGGAACATATCCCTCAGGAAGCGAGGATACATTATGTGATTACGGACGGAGGCAAGGCACCCAATGTCGTTCCGGATTTTGCCTAAGTCTATTATTATGCCAGGCATGGGAAGAGGGATGAGGTGATTGATATCTTTGATCGGATCGTTAAAGCTGCAGAAGGTGCGGCGCTTGGTACAGGGACAACCATGAAGTATGAGATGATCGGCGGAACCCATGAATTATTGCCGAATACAGTATTGCAACAATTGATGTTTCAGAACCTGAGTAAGGTGGGGGGTATCACCTATACCGCGGAGGAAAAAATGTTTGCCGATAAAATTGCGAAAAGCCTTGGCGATAGCCAGGCCAATACCGATGTTGCTAAAAATATCCAGCCTTACATGGCCGATGTGCAGGCCAGTGGTTCTACGGATGTCGGAGATGTGAGTTTCGCGGTGCCGACCGTAGGAATGAGCAGTGCGACCTGGGTTCCGGGCACCCCTGCTCACAGCTGGCAGGCCGTTGCTGTGGGAGGTACTTCCATAGGTAATAAGGGGATGATGGTCGCTGCCAAATCGATCACCATGACGGCCATAGACCTCTTGAAGGATCCGGATATCATTGAGCAGGCCAAAGCAGAATTTGAAAAAAGGCGTGGTAGCGATTTTCAATATATTCCGCTCCTCGGAGAAAGAGCCCCGGCACTTGATTACAGGAATTGACCCTGGAAAATTTTATCGCAACACTCCATCCTTTCCGGCAATACCTGTAACAAAATGCACGGAATGACTACTAATACATGAAAAGCTACTTGCTGCAGAAGTGAACAAAGAATTGGAGCACAAATTTGTGACCGAACTCGAGAGCAACCAGAATATTGTTCACAAAGTATGCACCTTATATACTAACAACAGGCAGGACCATAAAGATCTTTTCCAGGAAATAACAATTCAGCTTTGGAAGGCCTATCCGAGATTCAGGGGAGAATCCAAATTCAGCACCTGGATGTACAGGGTAGCATTGAATACGGCCATCACAATCTACAGAAAATCGAAAAAGAAGGTACAAACGCAGGATTATGATTCCGTCATTTATAAAATTCAGGCAGATCACTATGATGAAACTGAGGAACGGCAACTAAAGCTGCTCTACGAGGCGGTGAGGGGGCTGGGGGATATTGACAAGGCCTTGGTCTTTCTCTATCTGGAAGACAAAGATTATAATGAGATTGCCGAGACCCTGGGAATAACAGAAGTAAATGCACGTGTAAAAATGAATCGTATCAAGAACAAACTCAGAACCATCCTTAATCCGTAAGGTATGACAGATGAATTGGAATTGCTTAAGAGAGACTGGAAGAAAAAGGAAGGAAACATCCCTAAACTGTCATATCAGGAAATATATACCATGATATGGAAAAGGTCTTCTACTATTGTAAAGTGGATTTTTTATATCAGCATCCTTGAATTTATTTTCTGGGCTGCGATTAACCTGATATCCTATAACAGGGAAAGTTCTCATTTAGAAGAAACGCTTGGAATATCTGAGGTGACCACCGTACTCACCATTG
The DNA here is from genome assembly GCA_041743425.1 of Zeaxanthinibacter sp. Classification (GTDB taxonomy): domain Bacteria; phylum Bacteroidota; class Bacteroidia; order Flavobacteriales; family Flavobacteriaceae; genus JTS-RE37. The sequence continues at coordinate 25,929 of JBGTMS010000041.1, forward strand.
TAAATTACGGAGTCCTAATTTTTTTTATATACCTTTTTTACCGGAACTACCGGCGTATTTCCTATACAGAATCTTCTGCAAAACTGATGAAAACCATTTTGGATGTGAAAAGGACGGTGACTCAGTATGTATGGTTCAATATAGCCATTTTCACCATCTCCTTCCTCCTGCTCCTGTTCGCTTTTCTTAAAAACGGTGAGGAAGGCAGGAAAATCCTGGAGGCTGCTTCCGAGGCAGGGAACGAAACTTTGTTCTGGATATTATTTTCCGGAATCTGCCTTGTGGTGATCTCTGCGGTTCTTGGCCTCATTTGGTTATTTTATAAGGTGATCTACGGGATTTTTCTCCGAAGGCTCCGAAATAATTATAATGAGTTGAGACAGTTGGAGCTATAATCCATACTGGAATCCATTTGAATTCAGGATAATTTTTCCTGCTTATTCCGCCATTTCCGGAGTTTATTCTCCTCTTCCAATGCCAGAAGTTCTTCCCTGGGAATGACTTTAAGGAAAGATGGATGCTGTTCAATAGCATATTCAAGTTTTTCAATAATAGAATCCACAGATTCATTCTCATAATCTATCTGAAGGGGTTCCTTGATAATCATGTGCTGTAAAATGCCTTTCTTTTTTACACGCAAACCCTTCTTGTCAAAAGAGCGCCGAAAGCCATCGATTACCACAGGTACCACCACCGGTCGATACTTACGGATGATATGGGCAGTACCCTTACGCAAGGGTTTCCATGGAGTGGTAGTTCCCTGAGGGAAGGTAATTACCCATCCGTCCCTCAGGGCAGTCCCTATATTTGAAATATCGCTCATTTTCACCTGTCTGTTGACATCCTTCCCTTCGGCACGCCAGGTACGTTCAATACTGATAGATCCGACATAGGCGAGAATCTTGGTCAAGATACTTTTCTTCATCGTCTCTGCCGCAGCTATATAATACACGTTCAATTTGGGCTGCCACAGGTAACCAATATTTTTAATATTGTTGTCACGTCCTTTAAGGCTGGCATTAAATACATGGAACATGGCCACCACATCGGCAAAGTAAGTCTGGTGGTTGCTTACAAACAGTACATTGTTTGGCGGTAACTCACGGATCACCTGCGATCCTTCTATTTCCAGCGTATTGAATCCCTTGTAGCGTTGATGCGTAATGATTCCCAAAATGCGGATCAGCCATTTTTTTAAGAACAGAATATGTCCGAAGGGATTTTCCTTGAATAAAGCCATAGATTACAAATCTACGAAATATGCCTTATAACACCTGTTTAAACAAATCCCGAATCTCGTTAAGCACCATCCCCGTAGCTCCCCAGACATAATGACCCCCCAAATAAAACGCAGGTACTTCAATATTCCTGGCGTAGGAAGTCGTCAATTCCCGCGATACGAGATTGGCTTCATCCATCACCTCTTCGAAAGAAGTTTCAAGAAGCGACTCAATTTCGGTTTCCTGAATGACAAAGGGTGGGGCTTTAAAAGTTAGTCCGATAAATGGCTGGACTTCATAGTTACTCGGAGGGATATAGAGACTGCTCATAGACCTGACAACTTCTATGCGGTCCGGCACAATGCCAACTTCTTCATGGGTTTCACGCAGGGCGGTGGCAAGTATATCCCTATCCGAAAGTTCGGCGCCGCCCCCGGGAAATCCGATTTGCCCTGAATGAACCCCGTCATAGGTCTTCCGTTGTATGAGTAAAAGACAGGCTTCTCCTTTCCTTGGATAGAAAAGGGCCATGACACCCGCTTTTTTGGGAATTAGACCACTGCCTATCCCGGTCTTCAGTTCCCTGATACGTAATTCCGGAGCCATTTTATAGTGTGAAGCAGTGCCAGGTAGTGGCAGATTTTTTATTTTTACTGCCAGTTCAGAAAAACGTTCAAAGTCCATGTTGCAATATCGTGTCGCCCGTAGTACAATGATACTATTATTTTTTCTAGCTGCCTGCAAAGGAAAGCCCGATCCAAAAGCATCCCAGAGACCAACGGAGGTGGCATTTCCGGTATCGGATTCTTTAGATTCAACTGCATTGGCGTCAAAGGAAAAGAAATTTGAACTAACCGAAGAGAATGCCATAGATTTTTTCTTTGACTATCAGAAGGAGTTAAAGGACAATAAGGTGAGAATGACCACAAACCTGGGCAGCTTTACCGTTCAACTCTATGACAATGTTCCCTATCACAAGGCCAATTTCGTATATCTTGCACGCAAGGGCTATTTTGACAATACAATGTTTCATCGTGTAGTTAAGGATTTTATTATTCAGGGCGGGAATTCCGACAACAAGGAAACATCGGACAAACGCGGGGTTATCGGCCGCTATCTCCTGCCACCGGACACCCGTAAAGGACACAGGCATGACCGTGGTACCCTGTCCATGCCCAGCAGTGAAATTGATAATCCTCATATGCTGGCCTCTCCTTTTGAGTTTTTTATAGTGGTTACTGATCCCGGAGCCTACCACCTTGATGGGGATTATACCCCTTTCGGAAAAGTCATAGAGGGTATGGAAGTGGTGGATAAAATCAATTCGCAACCCGTAGATGAAGGGGATTGGCCCTCCGAAAATATTTACATCCAGAAGGCAGAAGTCCTTCATTAAGATTAGATTTTCACATCCCGAGACTTCAAGGATCGGGAAGTCGATAAATACAATTTAACCCGTCAGACAGCAAGAATGAAAATAGCCATAAAACTGATTTTGTTGATTGATGACGATGCAGCTGCCAACTTCCTGCACAGGTCCATTTTGTCCAAGGTATGTCCTGCAGCAACGGTGGTGACTTCAGAAAATGGAGCCACGGCCCTAGAATATCTTGAAGCGCTGAAGCGCGGGGAAGACGCGTTGCCTGAACTCATATTATTGGATATCAACATGCCGGTTATGAACGGCTGGGCATTTTTGGAAAACTATGGGCGTCAGGAAGTGAGTTCATCCGGCACCGAATTGTATCTGATGCTCACCACACCCCTCACAGAAACGGATCAGGCCCGGGCTTCCTCCTATAAGGTGATAACAGGATTTATAAAAAAACCGCTGTCGATAGCAACGGCGGTTGAAAAATTTTCATAGGTAGCGGGCTGCCGGAAAAATGTCAGGGTGCCGACCAGACTGCCGGCCTCACCTCCTAACATTTGTAAACTCTGGTAATGACTGTTTATATAGAGGTCATATAAAATAAAAATCGAGAGCGTCCCTGTATTTGATTCACTTGAAAATTGAGTATCTTCCTTAATAAATACCGGTATGACCCTGCATCCCCTGTTTTTTCTCACAACACTCCTGCCCTTTCTGGTTGTTTCCCAACCTGAGGTGAACCAGGAAAGGCTGCAGAGCACTATAACAGAACTGTCTACCTTCGGAAAGGATGCTTCAGGAAATCCCAACCGGGTGGCCTTCAGTGATGGAGATATTGAGGCAAGAAATTATGTTATAAAACTGATGGAAGAAGCAGGACTTGAGGTCGGTATTGATTTTGCAGGCAATATCCGCGGCAGGAGGGCAGGCAAATCCGCTTCCAAAAAACCGATCACCTTTGGCTCCCATATAGATATGGTCCCGCAGGGAGGCAATTATGACGGCTGTGTTGGATCTATGGGAGCCATTGAAGTCGTTATGACGCTTCAGGAAAAAAAGTTGATCACAGAACACCCGCTTGAAGTACTTATTTTTTCCAATGAAGAAGGGGGTTTGCTAGGCAGTAGAGCTGTTTCCGGGGTACTCGGCAAGGAGGCCCTACAAGTTGTCAACAGTACAGGGTTCACGATGGAAGAAGGCCTGAAGCGTATTGGAGGAAATCCGGATAAAATCGGAGAGGTAGCTTTGAACTCCGGAAATATTGCTGCCTTTCTTGAACTTCATATCGAACAGGGTGGTATTCTGGAAAAGGAAACGGTCGCCATTGGGATCGTCGAAGGGATTGTCGGCATCAAGTGGTGGGACGTGGAAATCACCGGCTTTGCAAACCATGCAGGAACAACCCCTATGGATGCCAGGCAGGATGCTTTGCTGGCGGCGGCAAAATTCATCGTTGCCGTGAATGAAGTAATTACAGGAGTTGAAGGCAAGCAGGTGGGTACCGTAGGCCGGATCAATGCATCACCAGGGGCGCCAAATGTCATTCCGGGTACCGTGAAGTTAAGTCTTGAAATCAGGGACCTGTCTTCGGAGAAAATAGAAATGCTATATGCCGCTATACAAATAGCGGCTGAGAAGATTGCTTTGACTTCGAATACTCAGATTCATTTTACCCCTGTCGATGCGAATTCAAAACCTGCCCTCACGGATCCGGGCATTCAGGCCAGCATTGCAGAAGCTGCAACAAATCTTGGTCTGTCATTTAAAAAAATGCAAAGCGGGGCAGGGCATGACGCGCAGGATATGGCCCTTATCACCCCCTCCGGAATGATCTTTGTTCCGAGTAAAGGCGGCATCAGCCATTCCCCTAAAGAATATACCAGCCCGGAGGATATGGCCAATGGTGCGAATGTGCTGTTACAGACCATTCTGATTCTGGATAAAACATTGAAATAAAATTAGAAACTTATATCCTGAGTTACGTCCGGGACAAAAGAATATTAGAATTAGATAAATACTCACGTCGTATGCTTCGATTTTACATCCTACTTTGCCTCATGCTTATGACCGGCCCGGGCCATGCACAAAAGCTTAGGGTAAGCGAGAACAACCGCTTTCTGGTACAGGAAGACGGTCAGCCTTTTTTCTGGGCGGGGGATACTGCCTGGGAATTATTTCACCGCTGCACCCGGGAAGATGCCATCTACTATCTTTCTGAGAGAGCCCGACAGGGATTTAACGTCATACAGGCAGTGGCTCTGGCGGAGATGGACGGTCTCAATGAACCGAATTCTTATGGGGTCAGACCGCTGCTCGAGAATGATCCCGGTCGTCCCAATGAAGTATATTTTGAGCATGTGGATTATATCATCAATGCAGCCGATTCTCTTGGAATGTATATCGCCCTGTTGCCCACCTGGGGCGATAAGGTAAACAAAAGCACCTGGGGGAAGGGTCCGGAAATATTTTCTCCTGCGACTGCCTCGGAATTTGGAAAATGGATTGGAGAAAGATACAGGGAATATGACAATATCATCTGGATCATCGGCGGCGATCGCAATCCCAGGGAAGGATCCTCAGATATTGAAACATGGAATGCGATGGCAGAAGCGATTGCAAAAGCCACCGGAGGCTATGATGCATCACTCATGAGCTTTCACCCTCAGCCAAAAGAGCCGGGAGGATCTTCGACCTGGTTCCATCGCGAACCCTGGCTCGATTTTAATATGCATCAGACAGGGCATTGCCCCGACCGTGGAACCCATACCCACATCACACATGATTACCAATTGTCCCCCGTCAAGCCGGTCATGGACGGCGAACCGCTTTATGAAGACCATCCAAACTGCTTTAATGCCGAAGATCTTGGATACAGTATTCCCGAAAATATCAGGCGCATCATGTACTGGAATGTCTTTGCCGGTGCCTTCGGACAAACTTACGGTTGCCATGATGTATGGCAGATGTATGATGTGGAACGCGAACCTGTTAACGGACCACTGCGACCATGGAAGCAGGCACTTGATCTGCCCATGGCCCGGCAGTTAAAACATCTAAAGAATCTTATGCTGTCACGCCCGTTTTTAACCAGAATTCCTGATCAGGCCATGGTTGTAGATCAACATCAGGACTGGAAGGATCATGTGATCGCCACCAGAGATGAAAATGGGAGTTATGCCATGATTTACTTTCCGACCGGAAAGGAAACACAACTCGACCTTTCAAATATTGATGGCGCCTACCTGAAAGGTTACTGGTACGATCCAAGAACCGGAAATTCCTTTCCTGCATCGCTGGGAAAGTCAGCCATTTCCAGGATCAGCCCACCCACAAGCGGACAGGGCCAGGATTGGGTACTTGTGGTGGATACTACCAGCAGTACTTTTACAGTCCCGGGAGTAATTACAGATTAGCACGCTCCTTTATAAGTTTAAAAAAATAAAGTATCTTCCTCCGTAAAATATACACTCAATGAAGCTATTTACGATCCTCTTCCTTACAACCCTATGCACTCAATTCCTTAACAGCCAAACCATCTTAGGTTTTCAAAAAGAAAGTGCCGCCAAAGAACTGGCAAGGGAAACGGCATTTCAGGATCAGTTATCTGCGGTAAACATGGACCGATGGATGAAAAAAATGGCGGCTGAACCGCATTGGGTTGGCACCGAATTCGGCCGGAAAAATGCCGAATGGATGCTGGCACAATTCAAATCGTGGGGCTATGAAGCCAGAATAGATACATACGATGTGCTCTTCCCTTACCCTACCGAGCGCGTTTTGGAATTGACAGCCCCCACAGTTTATAAGGCCAAATTGACAGCCGTTCCTGTGGAAGGAGATCCATATACGGAACAGGGTGACGCCCTGCTGCCAAGCTACAATGCCTTCTCTACCGACGGGGATGTGGAAGCTGAACTTGTATTCGTTAATTATGGCATTCCCGCGGACTACGAAGAGCTTGAAAAAATGGGGATAGATGTCAAGGGAAAAATCGTTATCGCAAAATACTACGGTTCCTGGAGAGGAATAAAGCCCAAACTTGCCGCAGAAAAAGGAGCGATCGGGTGCATCATCTATTCTGATCCAGAAGATGACGGATACGTCCAGGGAAATGTATATCCCAAAGGCGCGTTTAAAAATAAGACCGGCGTGCAACGCGGCTCGGTCATGGACATGCCATTGTACCCGGGCGATGTGCTTACACCGGGATACGCAGCCACAAAAGACGCGAAACGTCTGGATCGGAATAATGCTCCTACCATCACTAAAATCCCGGTATTACCGATTTCCTATGAAGATGCCCAGCCTTTACTGGAGGCTCTGGAAGGTCAGATGGCCCCGGAGAGCTGGAGGGGCGGCTTGCCGATCAGCTATCACATTGGACCCGGGCCTGCAAAGGTGCATCTCAAACTTAGTTTCAAATGGGAACTGAAACCTGCCTACAACGTGATTGCCCACCTGAAAGGTACCGATTTTCCGGAACAGTGGGTTCTCCGGGGCAACCATCACGATGCATGGGTGCACGGTGCATCTGATCCTGTTAGCGGCATGGTGGCCCTGCTGGAAGAGGCCAGGGTTATAGGGGAAATGGCCAAAAAAGGTATGGGAAACCGACGTACCCTGGTGTATTGTGCCTGGGATGCGGAAGAACCAGGTCTTATCGGATCAACCGAGTGGGTTGAGGATCATAAGAAAGAACTGCAGGAAAAAGCGGTTGCCTATATAAACTCAGATAGCAATGGCAGAGGTTTTTTATCTGCAGGAGGTTCACATACCCTTCAGGCGATGGTGAGTGAAGTTGCAGGGGAAGTAAAAGATCCGCAGACCGGAGTTAGTATAAAGGAAAGAAAAATGGCGCAGGACCTTCTAAGCGGAAAGGAGGGTACCTTTGAATTAAGTGCCCTGGGCTCCGGTTCAGATTATACCCCTTTCATCCAACATGCCGGCATCCCTTCCCTTAACCTTGGGTTTGGCGGAGAGGATGAGGGCGGGGAATACCATACGATCTATGACACCTATACACATTATAAAAGGTTCAAGGATCCGGAACTGGCTTATGGGGTGGCGCTGGCGAATACAGCCGGCAGGATCGTACTGAGGATGGCCAATGCGGATGTATTGCCATTTGAATTTGAACAATGGTACACTACGGTATCAGGTTACCTAGAGGAAATCATGAAGGCCAGCGGAGAAATGAGGCAGTCGGTGGAGAAGCATAACGGTATGCTTGATAAAAACGCCTTTAAACTGGCAGCCGATCCAACCAAACCATTTACCAATCCCGCAAGGAAGGAAGTTGTTCCATATCTCGATTTTTCACCAGTTCAGAATGCGATGGCCGTGCTGAAGAACAATATTGAAACATTGAAAAAGGAGGATTTTACCAAATGGTCTGACGAGAAATTACGGACATTGAATGGCAAATTGATGAAAATGGAACAGGCGCTGACAGATGAGGGTGGCCTTCCGAGGCGTTCCTGGTATAAACACCGGATCTACGCCCCCGGATTTTATACAGGTTACGGAGTCAAAACGCTACCCGGGGTACGGGAGGCCATTGAACAAAAGAACTGGAAAGAGGCCAGGGAAGAAATAGGCAAACTGGCTAAAACACTCGAAGCTTTTAATACCCGGATCACCGAACTTTATGGCATGAAAAGCATCTGAAATTTAGGATGAGGGTTCATGGACTGATCAAATTTTCAACCTTAAAAGAACAACTGAGATACTTATGAAATATCAGAAATCCTTGCTGCATGTGGCCTGCGCCGCTATCCTTAGCTGCAGTATTTCCTGCGGAGAAAAATCGAATGTAGCGAAAGAAACACCCCTTACCATCAGCACGGACTCTGCCACAGCCATGCAGTATGCTAAGGAGAGTCGTAATAATATTTCCGCCAAACTTGCGGACGGTCTGCAACTCAACCTCTGGGCATCAGACTCTTTGGCACCTGATCCCATTGCCATGGATATTGATGATCGTGGTCGGGTGTATCTCACAAGAACTAATCGCCAGAAAAATTCGGAATTTGACATTCGGAGTCACCAGGATTGGATGATTCCTTCGATTTCCTTTCAAACCGTGGAAGACAGGCGGGAATTCCTGAAAAAGGAATTTTCCGAGGATAAAAGCGAGCAAAACTCCTGGCTTGAAGACCTTAATAATGACAGCATCCACGACTGGAAAGATCTGGCTGTGGAAAAGGAAGAAGTATGGAAACTGGAGGATTTGGACGGCAATGGGATCGCAGACCGGTCAACCCGTATCTTAAATGATTTCAACGAAGAAATCACGGATGTCGCGGGTGCTTTGTTGGTGACAGATGATGCTACCTATATCGGAGTGGGGCCGGATATGTGGCGCGTAACCGATTCAAATGAAGATGGGGTGTTGGATACCAAAAAAAGCCTTGCTCACGGATTCGCAGTACATATTGGTTTTGGGGGACACGGGATGTCAGGGGCCATTCAGGGCCCGGATGGTAAAATATATTGGGGAATTGGGGACATCGGCGCGAACCTAACGGCGGTGGACGGTTCAAAATATGCCTATCCCAACCAGGGAATTATTGTCAGGTGTAATCCGGACGGGAGTGATTTTGAGGTATTTGCCCGTGGGTTGCGAAATACCCATGAATTTGTATTTGATCCCTATGGAAATATCATTTCTTCAGATAATGACGGGGATCATAGCGGGGAAAGCGAACGTCTTGTGCACATTGTTGAAGGGTCAGATGCAGGATGGCGATCCAACTGGCAATACGGAAAATATAACGATCCCAAAAATAACGAGTATAAGGTGTGGATGGATGAGCGGTTGTATGTTCCACGATGGGAAGGACAGGCGGCTTACATCATACCTCCTATCCGCAATTTCCACAATGGTCCCACCGGTATGGTCTTCAACCCTGGCACCGCTCTCGGCACCGCTTGGCTGAATAAATTTTTCCTGGTGGAATTTGTGGGAGATCCGAGCCTTTCCCATATCTGGGCTTTTGATCTGAAGCCAAAAGGAGCCTCATTTGAACTGAATACAGAAACAGATTTTCTCAGTGGTGTACTTCCAACAGGGATCCGGTTCGGACCTGACGGAGCTCTGTATGTCGCAGACTGGATCAATGGCTGGAATACAAAAAATTATGGCCGTGTATGGAAAGTAGATGTGGCCGAAGGCAAAAACGATCTGGAAAAAGAAAGGCTCGAAACGCAACGCTTACTAAATCTTGAATTCGATAATGAATCCACCGCCAACCTGGCGGCACTTCTGCGCAATGCTGATATGCGCGTCAGGCAAAAAGCGCAATTTGAATTGGCCCGTCGTACGTTTTGGGGTTTCCGTACCCTCAAAAGGGTCATAATTGAAGAAAAAAATCAGTTGGCGCGAATCCATGGTATATGGGGAATTGGTCAGCTTGCAGCCGGAGATATAAAAAACGCATCTCCATTATTGGATCTGCTGGCGGATCCGGATCCTGAAATTATTGCTCAGTCGGCGAAAGTCCTGGGGGATGTCAGGTATATAGATGCAGGGCCTCATCTTATTGCACTTCTTAAGCACAACAGTGACCGGGTCAGATTTTTTGCCGCACAGGCATTGGGAAGGATTGCTCACAAGAATGCTGTGTCGCCGCTGCTCGCTATGATCTCGGCAAATGCCGATAAGGATATTTACCTGCGACACGCAGCGGTACTTGCTTTGTCCAGGATCGGGGAGGTCGGTCCGATTATAAATCTGGCTGGTAGTCCGGAAAGGAGTCTCAGGATTGCGGCGGTGTTGGTACTACGGCAATTGGGTAACCCCGAAGTATCACGTTTTTTGAATGACCAGGATGAATATATCGTGACAGAGGCGGCGAGGGCAATAAATGATGACTTGTCTATTGAAAATGCGCTCCCGGCCCTCGCCTCACAACTCACACAATCCCACTTTACCTCAGAACCGCTGATCAGAAGAAGTATTAACGCCGCCCTCCGGGTCGGGGGGGAACCCGAACTGGAGGGCCTTATCGCTTTTGCCAAACGAAAAGATATCCCCGGCAATCTCAGGGGTGAAGCCTTGGCCACCATTGGCAGTTGGTCCTCCCCTTCCGTATTGGACCGGGTTGACGGCAGATTCAGAGGAGTTATAAAGCGGGATTCCACCCTGGTGAAACGCAAAATTGAAGGAGATATTCCTGAATTTCTCAGGGATTCGGATCCTAATTTACTCATAGGGGTTTCTAAGGTTCTCAGGTCCCTTGGAATTACCCAGTATAACAAGGAGCTGAATGAACTGTTTTTACGTCATTCCGCGGCTCCCGTCCGGGCGGCTATGCTGGAAGCTTTGGCGTCCCTAAATTACGAAAAAATCGGAGCCTCCATGCAAAGGGGCATGCGGGACAGTGACCAGGAAGTGCGGACTGCTGCGGTTGGTCTTATCCCGGAATTGGATATCTCCACAAAGGAATTACCCCTGATCGTAGGTCCTATTTTCAGGAATGGCTCTCTCAGAGAACAACAGCGCATGCTCGATGTACTGGGAGAACTGCCATTGGAAAAGAGTGAACCGGTTTTATTGCAGTTGATTAATCAGGCCTCCAGAGGGGAGCTGCCCAAGGGCGTATTACTGGATCTGGCGGAAGCAGTAGAAGCGACGAATTCAGAAAGTCTGATCGCTGCCCAGGAAGCCAATAAACAAGAAGGTGAAAACTCAGATGACTTTGCAGAAACCCTTTATGGGGGTCAGTGGTGGCCAGGTGCTACCGTATTCAAGAACAATCCCGCAGCTCAATGTGTCCGATGTCATTCCCTGGATGGGTCAGGTGGCAAAGTTGGGCCACCCCTTGACAATATAGGCAATATCCTGAGCAGAGAGCAATTACTGGAGTCGCTGATCGCGCCAGGGGCCCGTCTCGCGCCTGGCTTCGGCGCCGTGGCCATTACTCTGAAGGATGGTCAAACGGTACGGGGAATACTGGAAGAGGAATCAGCTGTTGAAATTATTGTACGGACTTCAGATGCGGAACCCATGGAAATTCCGGTTGGCAGGATTCAAAAAAGAGAGAATATGCCTTCGGCAATGCCAGCCATGGGGCAGGTACTGAGCAAGCGGGAGCTCCGGAATCTTATAGAATTTCTTTCTGCCCTTAAGACAGATCAAAAGACCGGTGAAAGCTTATGAAACCAAATGGTGCGCCCATCAAAGAAATCTGAGATTTCATATAGGTCAATTGCCGCGTACATATTATATTTGAGTGACGGCATATCCTTTAGATAGTACGCAGGGTATCCGGTGTTCCCCCCCATTTATTACATCTAATCTCAATCCTACACCAATGAAAACAAAAGTGCTTTGGGGTATATTGACAGTTGTAGCAGCTGCCCTCGCCGTCATTCTACCCAATACCCAAAAAATTCAAACTGATCCACCACAAAATGCCTCTTTCTATTCCATTAAATGTACCGCGGCCAAATTCCTGCTGAGTGGTGTGGATACCACACGCCAAATATCACCACTATTTGAAAACCTGGGGAATCTCAGTTTTTCCATAAGCGTTGAGGATCCGCTGGCCCAAAAATTTTTTGATCAGGGCCTGCGCCTGATCTTTGCGTTTAACCACGCCGAGGCCCACCGGTCATTTATGGAGGTTGCTCGCCTGGAGCCAGGGGCTGCCATGGCCTACTGGGGACAGGCTTTCACCCTGGGACCCAATATTAATGACCCTTTGCCGGATGATGAAAGGAAAAAGAAATATTTTGAAGCGCTTCAGAGAGCGAATCAGCTGGCCGGAACTGCCAGCAGGAAAGAGCAGAACCTTATTACAGCGCTGAACTCCCGTTACAATAAGGATATCAGCCACGATATTACAAAACTTAACCTTGATTTTATGAAAGCCATGGCTGAAGCGGCCAAAAAATTCCCTGAAGATCCCACGGTACTTACCTTATATGCAGATGCCATAATGAATACGATGCCATGGAACTACTGGGATAATCAGGGTGGTCCGGCGGCAAATACAACAGAAGCAAAGGAAGCGCTGGAAAAGGCAATTTCACTGGATCCCGATCATCCGGGCGCCCATCATGCCTATATCCATCTGATGGAATTGCCACAACCAGAGGCCGCGGTACCAAGTGCTGATATACTTGGTTCGCTGATGCCGGCAGCCGGTCATATTGTACATATGCCGTCTCATATTTATATAAGGGTGGGCAGGTACAAGGATGCCGTTAAAGCCAATGAACTTGCCATTCTGGCCGATGAGGACTATATATCCCAATGTTATTCCCAGGGGATGTATCCTCTTGGTTACTATCCCCACAACCTTCATTTTCTGTGGTCTGCAGCAAGTTTACTGGGGGATAGCGAAAAAGCGATAGCCGCCGCCAGGAAAACGGCAGAAAAAGTTCCGGTCGGAGAATTGGCGACGCTTCCTTTCCTTCAGGATTTCGCTTCGACTCCATTACTTGCCTATACCCGTTTTGGAAAATGGAATGACATCCTTACTATTCCCTATCCCGGGGATCAGTATAAGCACCTGAAACTCATCTGGCACTATGCAAGGGGTATTGCTTTTATTAGAAAGGGGAACCTTCCGGAAGCAAGCGAGGAGTATGACGCTCTCGCCTCCTTGTCAAAGGATAAGGAACTTGAAAATATTGTTGCGAATTATACCAATCCCAGTTCAAAGATTGCCCTGGTTGCAGAGAGGGTCCTGGCAGGAGAATTGGCAGCGGCGCAAGGGGATATGACCAATGCCGTCTCGCGGCTAAAGGAAGCCGCGGCATATGAAGATGCGTTGACCTACAGTGAACCCACAGCCTGGCACATTCCTGTAAGACAGAGTCTGGGCGCCGTGCTGATCCGGGCCGGAAATTACAAAGAGGCAGAGAAAATCTACCGGGAAGATTTGCAGAATCTCAGGCAAAACGGTTGGTCGCTGATAGGACTTTACAAGAGTCTGAGTGAGCAGGGAAAAAATGAAGAAGCCAAGCATATCAGGAAGGAATATGATAGTGCGTGGGCAGATGCAGACATTCAGATAAGTTCATCTGTACTTTGACTGTCAGTGAGGCATCTTTTGCCGAATAATTCAACCTATGTGGCTGTGCCATTATAAACTCCGATGCTTCCTATTCGCCATCCTGGTTTCCTTACTTCCTTCAGGATGCGGAAGCAAGGCTGATAAAGCGCTTCCTGTTTTTGAACCCTCTGATATCCATCCTTCACTTGTCGATACCCATCTTCGCGATAAAGTAAGCCCGCACCACGTTTCCGACTTTAAACTCATCAACCAATTCGGTGATACCATTACTCAAAAAGAATTCAGTGATAGAATATACGTGGTGGATTTCTTTTTTACCCGGTGCCCGACTATCTGCCCGGTAATGAGCCTTAATATGGCTAAAATTCAGGAGGCATTCAAAGAAGAAAACAGGCTGTTATTACTATCCGTGACGGTTACCCCTGAATATGACAGTGTGCCGGTGTTGTATGAATATGCCCAGGAGAAGGGGGCTATCCCTTCTAAGTGGCATATTACCACAGGCGATAAAAAGCATATTTATGAGCTGGCCCGTAAAAGTTATTTTATGGTAAGTGATGAGGGGGATGGAGGTCTTCAGGATTTCATTCATACGGCAAACTTCGAGTTAATTGATGCTGCGGGCCGCATAAGGGGCATCTATGACGGGACGAGTTTGGAGGAAACAGAACGACTCATTGCCGATATCCGTAGTCTTCTCTGAATAAATGGTATGGAAGCCCCGGTCAAGACCGATACCCTTTTTCCGATCCATGGGTCCGGGAATCAGACCACATCTTCCCGTCCACTGAAACGGAACGCGAAGGTGGATTAAAAAAATTAATATCTTTCGGAGGGAAATACTTCCCTGACCTTATTTCTCATACCTCAGAATATGATATCAAAAATTGTCAGATGCATTCCTGTACTATTCTTTCTGTGTAGTAACCTGGCCTGCAATGAACGTAAGAAGTCCGAGCCATCTGATTCTCCGGAGCCTGCGGAACTATTGCTCCCAGAATTGAGCGAAGGCAGTATTGAAGTAATTGATGAGCGCCTTTGGGAGGTGTTGCTTAAAGATGCTAAACTGGAGATAATTGCAGAGGGTCATGATTGGACCGAAGGGCCGCTATGGTTAGCCGAAAATGAACAATTACTTTATTCGGATATCCCCAGAAATGCGATCTATTCCTGGAGGAAAGGAGAAAAGGCGCAACAATACCTGAAACCGTCCGGTTTCATGGGGAGCCAATTTGCCGGAGACGAGCCCGGGTCTAACGGCCTTCTTCTGAATTCAGATGGTAAACTAATTCTTTGCCAGCATGGCGAACGCCGGATTGCAATGATGGAAGCCCCATTGGATGCCCCAAGTCCTACATTCGTATCCCTTGCAGCATCTTATGACGGTGAACGCCTGAACAGTCCGAACGACGCGGTCTACAATAAGAAGGGTGAACTTTTTTTTACCGATCCTCCCTATGGCCTCCCGAAACGTATGGAGGATCCCGCCAAGGAACTGGACTTCCAGGGAGTATATAAACAGGGAGCCGATGGGAATATCATACTGCTCACTAAAGAATTTTCTCGTCCTAATGGCATTGCTTTTTCACCCGATGAAAAGAGAATTTATATCGCTAATTCTGATCCGCAACAAGCCATCTGGAAAGTTTTTGAGATCACCCCTGATGGCAAACTGGGAACCGGAAAATTATTATACGATGCCACATCTTTGGTAGATGAGGAAAAAGGGCTCCCTGACGGGTTGAAAGTTCATTCAGGTGGTACCATCTTTGCCACAGGTCCCGGAGGTGTGTTCCTCTTCTCACGGGAAGGAGTTTTACTTGGTAAAATTAAAACAGGGCAGGCTACCTCAAACTGCGCTTTCAATGAAGATGAGTCAGTTTTATTTATAACGGCTGACAGCTACGTCCTGCAATTGCGCCTGAAATGAGGCATCACCCAATCCTTAGCGAGATTCCTTGGGTTGTCTTAGTTCCCTCTTTTAAGAAATGTTAGAACCATAAAATTGTTTGATTAAATTATTTACATTAGGGCGTTCCAAACAAAATAACCGGATATGAATGTAGGTCTTCAAAGGAAGAAAGTATGAACCAGGGACTTGTTACAGAGCGATTGTATTCTCTGGACGCCCTCCGGGGATTTGACATGTTCTGGATCATTGGGGCTGAGGAAATTTTTCACCATATGGCAGAAATAACAGCGGCGCCATTTTGGGAAGGTCTTTCCCATCAATTCATTCATCCCGACTGGCATGGTTTTGCCGCTTACGATCTGATATTTCCACTCTTTCTTTTTCTGGCCGGTGTTGCAACGCCCTTTTCAATCGGAAAACAACTGGAACGAGGAAAAAGCAGAAAAGAACTTCTCGGCCGCGTTATCAAAAGAGGGCTCATTTTGGTAATCCTAGGGGTCATATACAATAACGGTCTGGAACTTAGACCCATAGAGGAGATACGATTTCCAAGTGTGTTGGGCCGAATCGGGCTTGCCTACATGTTCGCCAACATCATTTTCCTCTATACCACACAAAGAAGCCGGCTGTTATGGATTCCGGGCATACTTTTGGGGTACTGGATGTTACTCGCATTCAATTCAGCGCCAGGCTTTTCCATGGGGGATCTAACAATGGAGGGTAATTTCGTTTCCTACCTGGATCGAAGTATACTTCCCGGGAAACTCTACCTGGGGATACATGATCCTGAAGGCCTGATCTCTACCATTCCCGCTATTGCAACGGCGCTTCTGGGAATTTTAACCGGAAATCTTCTGAAAAATACAACACAAGACCAGCGTTCCCGCAGTGCTATAAGGCTCGTCTTTCTTGGCATCTTGCTTATAGCACTTGCCCAACTGTGGAGCCTTGTATTGCCAATCAACAAAAACTTATGGACCAGTTCCTTTACACTGCAGTGCGCAGGGATCAGTATGTTGCTTTTATCACTTTTCTACTATGTCATCGACATTAAGGGATACAGGAAATGGGCATTTTTCTTTAGGGTTATCGGCATGAATTCAATTTTGATTTACATGTCGTCAGGGTTTATCAATTGGGGATATACAACCCGGGCCTTTTTTGAGTGGCTGGCACAGCTGGTCGGCACACCTTATAATGCCGTGGTTCTGGTTTTGTGCAGCCTGGCCGTACAATGGGTTTTCCTGTATATCTTGTACAGGCAAAAATTATTTCTCCGGGTCTGATTCCATTGAAAGTACATATGTTTTCATGCCATAACAAAGCTGTTGTCAAGGGGCTGAAGCGCCCTACCAGGGATCAATCGACTGAAGATTTCGCCGACAAGTCTCGTATTCACTGACGAGGTCTGAGATAATCTGTGCCGCGGGTTTGATCGTATGTATAAGCGCAGATACCTGTCCGATTTCAAGTTCTCCTTCCTCCATATCCCCTTCGAACATCCCCTTTTTTGCACGGGCTCGGCCCAAAAGATTCCGTAGGTCATCAGGGCTTGCACAGCGGGCATATGCCTCCTGAATATCCCAGTAAAATTTATTCTTCATTAGTCGCACAGGGGCGAGTTCCTTTAGAGTGAGTTGTGTATCTCCCTCTCCTGCCTTGACAACGAGCTCCTTGAAAAGGTTATGGGAGGAGGCCTCATGGCTGGCGACAAAGCGACTGCCTACCTGCACCCCGTCCGCTCCCAGGGCGAAGGCGGCTGCCATGGCCTGACCTGTGGCGATCCCCCCTGCAGCGAGAAGCGGTAGATTTGTTCTTTCCCTGATCGACGGTACCAGAGTCATCGTAGTGGTTTCGTCTCTGCCATTATGCCCCCCTGCTTCAAAGCCTTCGGCAACAATGCCATCGACACCGGCCGTTTCCGCCTTGAGAGCAAACTTAAGACTGCTAACCACATGAACTACCGTTGTCTGACGACTTTTGAGAAAGGCAGTCCAGGTAGCGGGATTCCCTGCGGAGGTAAATACGATCCGCACCCCGGTTGATACTATTATTTCCATTAGTTTTTCAGCGTCCGGATATAAAAGCGGAACATTCACCCCGAAGGGCTTATCTGTCGCAGCCTGGCATTTAATAATATGCTCTCTGAGCACTTCAGGATACATACTCCCTGACCCGATCATTCCGAGGCCTCCTGCATTGGACACGGCTGAGGCGAGACGCCAGCCACTCGCCCAGACCATTCCGGCCTGAACAATAGGATACTTCGTTTGAAAGAGGGCTGTAACTTTGTTTTGCATCAATCTCTTGTGTCGGGCTTAACAATCGCTGAGAGGTTTTTATGTAATTGCGGCTCAACCAATGACACCGGATCCGATAAGTTCCTCACTGTGATACCATGCGACAAACTGTCCTTCTGCGATCGCGGTTTGAGCACAATCGAAATCGACATACATCCCACCTTCAATTTTAAATAAGGTAGCCCGCTGTAGCGGCTGCCTGTAACGGATTCGGGCTTTCACTTCCATGGATTGATCCTCGATGAGAGCAAGGTCAGTACGGATCCAGTGAAGATCATTGTCGGCCACAAAAAGGGTTCTCCTTAACAAGCCCGGGTGCTGTTTTCCCTGCCCTGTATAAATAATATTATCGGCCACATCGGTTTTGATCACAAAGAGGGGTTCTTTTTTACCCCCTACATCGAGACCTTTCCGCTGCCCAATAGTAAAGTAATGTGCTCCCTGATGTTCACCAACAACCTTGCCGTCGGTCAGCACATATGTATTTTTTTCCGCAAAGAATGCCAGTTCCTCCACTTTGGTCCGGAACTCAGGCACCGATTTCTGATAGTGGATATTGTCCGACGGAATTTCAACGATAGGACCTTTCTTTGAGGCCAGTTGTTGTTGCAGAAAGTCAGGAAGGCGTACCTTTCCTATAAAGCATAATCCCTGAGAATCCTTTTTGTCTGCAGTAATTAACCCATTTTCAGCAGCAATCCGGCGTACTTCAGGCTTGGTGAGATGTCCAATGGGAAAGAGGGTCGCGGCTAATTGTTGCTGGGATAACTGACACAGGAAGTAGGATTGATCTTTATTCCCGTCAACGCCCGTCAATAATCTGTGGACCGCATTGCCATCAGCCAGCATTTGGGTGTCTTTCCTGCAATAGTGTCCGGTAGCCACAAAGTCGGCCCCCAGTTCCAGGGCCAGTTTCAGGAAAACATCAAACTTGATCTCCCTGTTACAAAGCACATCCGGATTGGGTGTTCGCCCACTTTGGTATTCCCTGAACATATAGTCTACTATCCGTTCGCGGTATACTTTGCTCAGATCAATGGTCTGAAAGGGGATCCCCAGCTTCTCTGCCACTATAAGGGCATCATTACTGTCCTCAAGCCAGGGGCATTCTCCGGAAATAGTTACAGAATCGTCATGCCAGTTCTTCATAAACAGTCCAATCACCTCATACCCCTGTGACTTCAGCAGATAAGCGGCAACACTACTATCAACACCTCCTGAGAGACCGACAACAACTTTTTTCATTAGATAGAATGTATGTCAAAAATACGAAATTCAGAAGGAGGACGGTAGGGCAGCTATAAGCGAAAAATGGATAACATCAGGATTGCCTGGGTTGGCATACATAACGGGGAACTTTACAACTATTCTTTTTTTGAGAGGCAGATTATATGCAATTTAGCAGTCCCAAATCTTACCAAACATAACCCAGCCAACGGTGAAACCCTGAGATCTGACACCCATCGATCCGGGGTTTTCTATTTATAGCCCGCTCTATTCTTTTAGCGCTTCCCGGAGTTCTTTTGCGCCTCGGCCTGTTCCATTAACTCACGCATTTTGCGTTGGAATTTATTTTCCTTTTTGGGTTTCAGTTTATTTTCCTGTATCTGTGCGTGTATCTTATCTTCATCAAGGATGAATTTTTTGATGGCCAGCATGATGAAAATGGTGATCAGATTCGAAATAAAGTAATACAAACTGAGACCACTGGCGTAATTATTAAAGAAAAACAGCATCATCAGCGGAGAAAGGTACATGATGAATTTCATATTCGGCATGCCCGGCTGGGTTTGCATACTCTGACCGGTCGTCATCATCATATAAAAGAAGATGGCAATTGAGGCGAGAATGGGAAACAGGCTCACATGGTCGCCATAAAAAGGAATGCTGAACGGCAGATGTGCTATGGTATCATAAGAAGCCAGATCATCAGCCCATAGAAAAGGTTTTTGTCTCAATGCGAAGGAAGTAGGAAAGAACATGAAAAGGGCGTAAAAGATAGGCAATTGCAACAAGGCTGGGACACAACCGCTCATAGGACTCACCCCGGCCTTATTGTAAAGCTTCATGGTCTCCTGTTGTTTTTTCATCGCATTATCCTTGTATTTCTCGCCCAATTCCGTAATCTCCGGTTTGAGCACTTTCATTTTTGCCTGGGAAAGGTAGGATTTGTATGTCACTGGAGACATGACCAGTCGCACGATGATCGTCATTACAATAATCGCGATCCCGTAAGGCAGAAATGAAATAAGCAAGGTGTAAAAGCTGGTAAAAATGTATCGGTTGATCCATCCGAAAATCCCCCAACCAAAGGGAATTGAGTCGGCAAGTCCCAGTTCCTTGTATCTGTCAAGTTCCTTGATATCGGTCGGCCCGTAATACCAATGCATGTCGTAGTCGAGTTCCCCACCGTCCAGCGCGAGGGGTATGTTGGCTGCATATTCCTTTGTAAATTTAGCAGCATCATCATCCTCTGCGAGATTTTTAGAGCTGAGTTGCGCATTTGCAAAGAGCTTCTCGCTTGCAAGGATAGAGCTGAAGAAATGCTGGCGATAAGAGAGCCATTTTACCGCTTCCTCAGTTTCTTCATCATCACTGCCTTCAGACAATTTACTGATTTTTCCGTCTTCATAATTATACGTAAGCCTGGTATAACGGTTTTCATATTGCACACTCTTACTGTGCCTGATACCCCGAAGTTGCCAGTTGAGTTGTATGGGTTGGCCGGCATTAACCATTCCGCTCAGCCCCTGGGTTCGCACTTTAAAATCCAGGAGGTATTCGCCGGGTTTCATCTCATACTGATACTCAAGATACTGGTCCGGGGCAACTTTTGCCTTCATTGAGAGGATCTGGTTCTCTCCGCTTTTGGCCAAAGTAGGTTCAAAGTACAGGTTTTTGGTATGAAGCACCCGGTTATCGTTTGTTGTAAACTGAAGGTCAAAAGAGGCATTTCCTTCACGGACCAAATGGACCGGCACGGAATCAAAAGTCACGTAGTCCTTCATTCTGGCTTCAACCACCTGACCTCCCTTGTTACTAATCCGAAGGAAGAGCACTTCATTTTCCAGAGTAGTTATTTCAGGAGAGGCTTTGGTAAAGCTGAAGTCGCCGATGGTTTTGTTATAGGCTGCAACGGCTGTCGAGTCATTGAGGTCTATGGAGTCTTCTTCAGAAAGCTTCGAAGATGGCGTTGGATTTTCATTCTCTTCCTGCCGGGTAACTTGTTCTTTTTTCTGCGCTTCTGCTTCTTCAGGGGTAGGTTGATTCGTGTAGAACCAAAAAATGAGGATCGCGAAAATCAGCATAAATCCGATGATCGAATTAATATCCAGTTTTTTTTCTTCCATCTAATACTCTATTGAAGACCTGCCCGAGGTATTGCAACGGGCGGATCGGATAATTTTATTGGCTTATGGGGCTGCAAATATATGCCCAATTGTGCAGTTTTATGCCAAACTGGCATTAGATTGTTGCTTTTTGTACTGAAGTACGGCTTTCACAAAACCAATAAAGAGAGGATGTGGATTAGCAACAGTACTTTTGTATTCCGGATGGAACTGAACGCCAATAAACCATGGATGGGAGGGGATTTCAATTATCTCTACAAGCCCGGTTTTCGGGTTGATCCCCGAGGCAACGAGACCGGCAGCCTCTATTTGCTCTTTGTATTCGTTATTAAATTCATACCTGTGCCTGTGGCGCTCAGAAATAGCCGTTTTACCCTGATACATCCTGTGTGCCAGCGTATTCTCAGTCAGCCTGCAATCCCAGGCTCCCAGCCTCATGGTGCCACCTTTGTTTTTTACCGCTTTCTGTTCTTCCATAAGGCAAATGACCGGATGCGATGTACTCTCCACCATTTCGGTTGAATTGGCATCCTTTAACCCCAGCATGTTTCTGGAGAATTCAATAACCGCCATTTGCATCCCAAGGCAGATTCCGAGAAAGGGAATCCCGTTTTCGCGGGCGAATTGCACGGCTTTTATTTTTCCTTCAATTCCCCGTTCACCAAAGCCAGGGGCCACCAGTACGCCGTCCAGCCCTTTCATTTTCTGTTCAAAATTATTGGGGGTAAAATATTCGGAATGCAGGGAGCGGACATTTACCCTAACCTCGTTGATCGCACCTGCATGAATAAATGATTCCAGAATGGATTTATAGGAATCCTGCAGCTCAACATATTTGCCGATAAGTCCGATAGTAACTTCCCCTTTGGGGTTTTTATGCCGGTCTAAAAATTCATTCCATTGCGTGAGGTCCGGGGATGGGTTTTCAGGCAAGGCCAATTTTTTCAACGCTACCGTATCCAGACCTTCCTCCTGCATCAATATGGGTACATCATAAATTGTGGATGCATCTATGGACTGAATGACCGCTTCTTTTTTTACATTGCAGAAAAGGGCCATTTTTTGTTTGAGTTCATCGGAGATATCATGTTCTGTACGACAGACAAGAATATCTGCTTTGATACCGCTTTCCATCAGGGTCTTAACGGAATGTTGTGTGGGCTTTGTCTTCAATTCCCCTGCAGCGGACAGGTAGGGTACCAGCGTCAGATGGACGACGATGGCATTATTGTCACCAAGTTCCCACAGAAGCTGGCGTACCGCTTCTATATAGGGCAGCGATTCAATATCCCCTACAGTACCTCCAATTTCCGTTATGACAATGTCATAATCCCCGCTGTTCCCAAGGATCTGAATGCGTTCCTTGATCTCATTGGTAATATGCGGGATCACCTGTACGGTCTTTCCCAGGAATTCTCCACGGCGTTCCTTTTCTATCACGCTCTGGTAAATCCTTCCCGTGGTGACATTATTGGCTTGTGAGGTCCTTACGTTCAAAAACCGTTCGTAATGCCCGAGGTCAAGGTCAGTCTCTGCTCCGTCATCCGTCACATAACATTCCCCGTGTTCGTAAGGATTGAGCGTCCCGGGATCGACATTAATATAGGGGTCCAGTTTTTGAATGGTGGTTCTGTATCCACGGGCTTGCAGAAGTTTTGCAAGTGAGGCGGCAATGATCCCTTTTCCCAGGGATGAAGTGACACCTCCCGTAACGAAAATGTATTTAATTTCAGACATGATGGAATACTATGTTACGGGAGTTAAAGATACGAATTGCGCAAAGAAATCGCAGCTAATACGTAGAATACTTTTAAAATCGGAAGGTCTGCCGGCAGGGGTTGCCGTAGTGTTAGGGCAAGTGTACAGGGCACAACGCCAATTATCTGGCATCAGTTTGTATGTGGATTTGCCCGGGAAAGGACAAGCCAGTGGTTAAATGTTCCTATCGTTTTCCGTTGGGGCTTCAAACGAAATCGATTATATTTAGTATCTGCAAAACATCAGAACATGAAACGTAGATCATTTATCAGTGCCACAGCAGCCGCTTCGGTAGGGGCGTTGTCAACCACAACGGTTACAGCGATGCCCGCTATGGGGACAAACCCTTTCAAATTAAAAGGAAATATCAACCACAGTGCCTGCTTCTGGTGCTATAATCCCATTCCGCTGGAGGATTTTCTTGTGAGTCTGAAAGGACTTGGCATACCGGCTATCGATCTGGTAGGCCCCGACGACTGGCCATTACTTAAAAAGCATGGCATTCATGCCTCTATGTGCTGGGGAGCCCAGATCAACCTTACCGAAGGGTTTAATGATCCTCAATATCACGAGGTCCTCATTAAAAATTACACAGAAATGATTCCCAAGGTCGCAGAAGCAGGGTATAAGAACCTCATTTGTTTTAGCGGAAACCGCAACGGTATGGACGATACTACAGGCTTAAAAAACTGCGCCGCCGGCCTTAAGAAAATCATGCCTGTTGCGGCGGAACATGGTATTGTGGTACAGATGGAATTGCTGAATTCAAAAGTGGATCATAAGGACTATATGTGCGACCATGCTCCGTGGGGAGTAGCGCTCTGTGAAGAAGTGGGTTCCGAAAATTTCAAACTTCTTTACGACATATACCACATGCAGATCATGGAGGGCGATGTGATCCGCACCATTCAGGATCACCATGCTTATTTCGGACATTATCACACAGGTGGCAATCCCGGCAGGCATGAGATAAATGAAACTCAGGAACTCTATTATCCTGCTATCATGAAGGCGATCATAGCAACTGGCTTTAAAGGTCATGTGGCCCAGGAGTTCGTACCGACATGGGAGGATAAGATCGCGGCGCTGAAAGAAGGGGTGACAATTTGCGATGTGTAGGGTTATACCCGGAGTTCAGCAGAATAAATTGAAATGTATTCAGAAAACATTTTTGTGCTTATAATGTTGATCTGCATGCATCCGTGACGAACGGTCCGTAAGTAATTATTAATCCTTCAGAGCCTCCGCAATCTTGCGGTTCCATAGTTTTTGCTGTTCGCGGTCTCTGGAATAGTTGGTTTCTTCATCATAGATCTCCTGAAATTCAGCCAATTCCTTATTGATCTGTTTGAAAATGGTTTGTACTTCCGCCTTAACATTACGGGTGAACCTCTTTTCATTCAAAATACTTCGGAATTTACGGGCAAACAACTCGGAAATATCAAAGTGGAGCTGTTCATGGCTTAGGACCACCGAATCGCAAACATCCGGCTGATACCAGGACTTATCCGGGTAAAAATAGGTGCTTACCGAAAAGTCAAGTGAAAGGCCTTCTTCATCATCCCTGGTAGAAAATTCATAGCTGATACCGCTGGCCGTAATCGCGGCAATGCCCGACCTGGAAGCCGGTCTGGCTTTAAAATCCGGCCACGACAGTTTTAGTCCGGGCTTCCAAATGATCGCTTCCTGCTCCTGTCCAAAGCCATATGCAAAGGTTATCAGAGCAACAAGAAAGAGCAGAATTCTTATTGGTGCCAATGGAAAGTGATATCACATTTAATATCCGGATGCAGACTTTGAAACACCGGACAAGTGTTGGCGCTGTTTTCAAGTATTTTCCGGTTTTTCTCAGAAACAACTGCCGGAAGTTGAAGAACGATAGCTATGCCGGATATCCTGCGTGGATCTGCCGCCATGTACTTGGTAACCTCAGCCGTAGAATTTTTAAGTTCCACCTCCATACTCCTTGCCTTGATTCCCATAATGGTCAACATACAACAGGCAAGCGCTGTGGCTACAGTATCGGTCGGCGAGAATGCCTGCCCAAGTCCATTGTTGTCCCTAGGAGCATCTGTAATAAATTCGTTGCCGGAAGCAAGATGTACACTGGTCGTTCTGAGCTCTCCAGTATATGTTACCCTCGAGGTCATAATTATGGTGTTACTTCTTTAATATACATGCTGTCATAAGTCATAATATAGGCCGCCGTATTGTAATATCCGGAGGATGGATTTTTGACATAGTCAAATTTATTTCCGGAATACTCCGTGACCCCGACAAATTCGGAAGCATCAAAAAGGCTGGCCTTGTAGGCCAGTTTGAGAAGGAGGTCAAAGGTAATGTCAAAGCCGCGGACGGCATACCTGTCCGGGGCGCTGCCCCACTTATCCTGATATCTCTTTATAAAACTATTACTCCCGGACTCCCTGTAGGCTGAAGGGTAGGTGAACTTTAAATTGGAGAGATGCGTAGTGGAGATCACATCATTTTCAAAGGCCTTGTTCTTGTTGGTGGTAAACATACGTATTCTGACCTTTTCAGAGGTGGCTGAATTGAGGATGGAGGTAACTCCCGGTACCAACTGCACATTGTCACTTTCTACAAAAATCCAGTTCTCAACTTCTTCTGACAGCATTTCTGTCAGTTTCTCAAGGTCGATGGAAATATTTTTTTCCTCTTCCTTGACTTCTATAATTTTTGCCTGGGGAAACTTGGCGATGATTTGTTGAGAAGCCCCATTGTTGTTCTCATCGGCTATGATGATCATATTCTGATCTGCGACTACATTTTCCATGTAACCCAGCATGTGGCCCCTTAAAATGGTATCGGCAGGAATGGTGAAAAATACATTTGCCAGGCTGATTTCACTATCCGAGCTGATGGGCGCAATAACAGGCACCTTATATTGAGCTGCCTGCACAGCCACCTCATTCAGGGATTTTTGGTCAAGTGGCCCGATGATGGCGCTTACCCCGTTAAAACGCTCCTGTCTTAGAATCGATTTTACATGATCCAGACTCAATTGGGTATCAATTGTTTTGACGTCTACGGAAACGCCCAGGTCAGCAATGGAATCAAGGGCGACCAGAGCACCGGCATAGAGGCCGAGACTGTATTTCACTGCGTTGCTGCGTTCAATCGCATTAATCGTGCTTTCTTTATCTTCTAAATTGATTTTATCCAGGCGGAATGGCAGTAAAAAAACCAATTTCGGTTTATGACCGACATGGATGCTGTCCTTCAGATTGATCTTGTCAAGTACGAGCGAATTTTTGACCTCAAGATCCACGGCCTTCGCCTTGGGCAGTTTAATCACCATACCCGCTTTTAATCCTCTCGACAGTTCGGGGTTTAGTCGTGTTAATTCCCTCCAGGTTATTCCCAGACTTCGGGTAATAGTGTATTCGGTCTGCTTTGGTTTAACTTCATAAAATATGTAGTTGTCCGTATTTATTTCTCCTGTTTCCACCCCTCTTTTAGGCAACCGGATCACCATCCCCTCCTTTAAGCCATTCCGCTCTGCAATCTCCGGGTTCAGCCGTACGATCTCTTCCCCAGATATTC
The DNA here is from genome assembly GCA_041743425.1 of Zeaxanthinibacter sp. Classification (GTDB taxonomy): domain Bacteria; phylum Bacteroidota; class Bacteroidia; order Flavobacteriales; family Flavobacteriaceae; genus JTS-RE37. The sequence continues at coordinate 52,429 of JBGTMS010000041.1, forward strand.
CGTATTCCTGGCTCAGGCTGTATAATGTTTTCTTGGGCGGTACAGTGTAGGAATCATAAAGCTGCACCTGCTGCCCTTCCACAGTGGATCCGGCAATTTTAGGAAGCATTAGTTCCTGACCTACCGCCAGGTAATTCGTGGTCTCAGGTAAGGAAGGGTTCAGCGCCAGCAGACTATCTATAGAAATTCCATGTTTGTTGACGATGCTCCATCGGGTCTCCTTTGGCTGTACAGTATAGCTTATAAGATCTCCTGAGTCCGTCATAGGATCGCCCTGCGCAGATTTTTTATACCTGGGTACTCTCAGAACCATTTTTTTCATTAACGGTTCGGAGTAGAGCGATCGGTTATACCTTTTGAGTTCCTCCTCCGAAACACTGTATCTGCTGGCAATTGCGTAAAGTGTCTCATCATTCCTGACTCGATGAGAAGTGAAGCCTATGGGCTCGCGGTCTCTACTCTCCGTGGTATCGGCAGGTGTACTTGCCGGCTTAGCTGCAGAAGGCACTACCAGCATCGTATTTGGTTGGAGGGTGTCTGCTGATGAAAGTTCCCGGTTGTACCGAAGGATGTCTTCCGGAGTAACGTTGTACATCCGCGCGATACTGCTCAGGGTCTCTCCTCTTTTTACCTGATGTGTTGTCAGTGCCTGTGCGGTTGCTTTACAACCCATGTTCATCACCAGAAGGAGTATATACAGATAGCTGAAAAATCGTTTCATAATTATTCCCATTCTATAGTTGCCGGGGGTTTGGAACTTATATCGTATACCACCCTGTTCACCCCAGGTACTTTATTGATTATATCATTTGATGTCTTCTGTAAGAACTCATAGGGCAGGTTCACCCAGTCTGCCGTCATCCCATCGGTACTTTCGACAGCCCTCAAAGCTACGCATTTTTCATAAGTGCGTTCATCTCCCATGACCCCGACACTTTGCACAGGCAGTAACATCGCCCCGGCCTGCCAGACCTTGTCGTATAGTTTCCATTCCCTAAGTCCATTAATAAAAATAGCATCCACTTCCTGCAGCATGGCCACCTTTTCAGCGGTAATGTCCCCGAGGATGCGGATGGCCAGGCCGGGTCCGGGAAATGGATGACGTCCCAGGCGTTCTTCATTCAATCCCATGCTGGCGCCAACGCGGCGCACTTCATCCTTGAAAAGCATTTTTAGAGGTTCTACCACCTTCAACTTCATAAAATCAGGCAGCCCGCCGACATTGTGATGGCTTTTTATCGTCTCGGAAGGACCGCCCGTAGCAGACACAGATTCGATCACATCCGGGTAAATAGTGCCCTGAGCAAGCCATTTCACGTCTTCAATGAGGTGTGCTTCATCATCAAAGACTTCAATGAAGACCCTGCCGATGATTTTTCGCTTCTTTTCCGGATCCTGCTCTCCTGCCAGAGCCTCCAAAAAGCGTGCCGAAGCATCTACCCCCTTAACGTTCAATCCCATCCCTTTGTATTGGATAAGAACGTCATGAAACTCATTTTTGCGGAGCAAACCATTGTTTACGAAAATACAGTGCAGATTAGGGCCAATCGCCTTGTGCAAAAGTACGGCTGCGACGGTTGAGTCGACACCACCGGACAGACCAAGAACGACCTTGTCTGTACCTATTTTTTTCTTCAATCCGCTTACTGTGGTATCCACAAAAGCGTCGGGCGTCCATGTTTGGGCAACCCCTGCGATGGAAACCAGAAAATTTTTCAAAAGTTGTTTACCCTCAGTGGTATGATACACTTCCGGGTGAAATTGAATACCATAGGTGGGCTCTTTTATGAATTTAAAAGCCGCATTCACCACATCATGGGTACTTGCAAGAAGTTCTGTCCCTTCCGGCAGCTCCTGAATGGTATCCGCATGACTCATCCATACCTGGGTACCCACAGGAATCTGCATAAAAAATGCATCACCCTGGCGTATTGAGGACAAATGCGCCCGGCCGTACTCCCTACTGTTGGATGCGGCAACCAGTCCGCCATTAAAATGTGCCAAATACTGTGCGCCGTAACAAATCCCCAGTAAAGGGATCTTGCCTCTGATGGAAGAGAGATCGGGATGTGCAGCGTTTGTTGCCCTGACAGAAAGTGGCGAACCAGAAAGGATAACAGCTTTGTAAATGGATAGGTCCTTCGGTGCCTTATGGTACGGGTGGATTTCACAATAGATATTCAGCTCCCGTACCCTTCTTGCAATCAGTTGTGTATACTGGGATCCAAAGTCTAGAATAAGGACGTGGTTTTGCATCCGCAAAAATAGCAAAATGAAAGAGCGAAAGAGTTACTTTTAAGGATAATTATACCCGTACTTCAAAAAGTTATCAAATGAAAAACTGCACTTTTATTCTCCTATGCCTCCTTCCCTGCTTTCTTATGGCACAATCAGATGGTTGGATTATCAGTTCCGGAAAAACCGATTCATATACAGGAATTGTCTCGGCCAACGGAAGAATAGGTATTCTGCCTGAGGATGTACCTTTTAAGACAAGGTCTGTTATCCTCAATAATGTATACGATAAAGAGTCTCCTCTAGGGGTTAGCAAAATCCTGCTCGGGATGAATTTTGCCAATCTTGAAATGCGTGTTGACGGAGAGCTGATCAGTGCCGAAAATATCAGCAATTTCAGGCAGGAAATGGACCTCAAAAAGGCCGCTTTCACTACAAGTTTTACGTTTGGCGACAAAGCGAATATAAGTTATACTATATATACACTTAGAAACGTTCAATACACTGGTTATGTAGATGTTAATGTAAGTCCTACAAAACCAATATCTTTAAAAGTGACCGGTAAAATACACACCCCGGAAGAGTATTTGGAACCGGCCAGTACTTTTCGTGTACTCGAAGACTTAGAGACGACAATGCCCATCCTGCAAACCGTGGCCAAAAGCAGATTGGGCAAACACGTGGTGGCTACCTCGGCCACCTTTATTTGGCATGCCATCAATTCAACCCGGAAAGATCAGAGACCGGAGCTGCATCATGAAAAAGTGAGTGCGTATGAACAGGGCCTTTCATTTGATAAAAACTTAAGCCTCGGAGAGACTTTTGAATTTGCCTGGACCGGAGCCGAATGCACTACCCAGGATTTTAGTGACCCGCAAACAGAATCGGAGCGTTTTGTGATCTTTAATCTCTTAACTCCCCGGGATGATCTGTTAAAAGAACATTTCCGTCTTTGGGAAAAGCTTTGGGAAGGGGATATCGTCATAGAAGGAAATTTGCAGGACCAACTTGATGTGCGTCTTGCACTCTACCATTTATATGCCTTTTCCCGGGGGGATTCGGACCTTAGTATTCCGCCTATGGGCTTGTCTTCCCAAAATTATAATGGCCATATTTTCTGGGATACAGAGTTATGGATGTTCCCTCCATTGTTGTTACTCAATCAGGACATTGCCCGGTCGCTTGTCAATTACCGTTCCGACCGACTCGAAAAAGCACGTCAAAAAGCCAGGAATTTTGGATATCGCGGAGCCATGTTTCCCTGGGAGAGTGATGATACGGGGGAAGAAGCAACCCCTGCCTGGGCTCTGACTGGCACCTTTGAGCACCATATCACGGCCGACGTGGCTATCGCCTTCTGGAATTACTACCGGGTGACCAAAAATAAGCAATGGCTGCAAGAACGAGGATTTCCGATGCTTAAGGAAGTCGCGGATTATTGGGTCAGCCGGACCGCATTAAATCCGGATGGTACCTATAGTATAAAGAATGTGGTCGGCGCTAACGAATTTGCCCCGAATGTGGACGACAATGCTTTTACAAACGGATCGGCGATGACCGCGCTGGAGTTTGCCACGGAGGCCGCAAGGGAGGCGGGGGCCATCCCAGACGAAAGATGGTCAGAGGTAGCCAAAAAGATAAGGATTCTGAAATTTCCTGATGGAACCACCAGAGAGCACAGCCGGTATGAAGGGGATCGGATCAAACAGGCCGATGTCAATCTCCTCTCCTACCCGCTCCATGTGATCACTGAGGAGGCGACCATCAGAAAGGATCTGAAATACTATGAACCAAAGCTGGCTGAAGAAGGGCCGGCCATGGGGCAGTCCGTCTTTGCTGTCATCTATGCGCGACTGGGCGATGCCGATGAAGCGTACAGACTGTATAAAAGAAGTTACGAACCCAATAAAAGACCTCCTTTCGGAGCGCTAGCGGAAGCAGCCACCAGTAACAACCCTTATTTCGCAACAGGCGCGGGCGGGATGCTGCAGGTTGTGCTTTTTGGTTTCGGAGGACTCGACATTACTGAACAGGGTGTGGTACAAGCCAGGCCTATCCTTCCGAAAACATGGAAATCATTGACTTTAAAGGGTATAGGTAAGGATAAAAGAACCTATACTATAAAGTAATTTCTCCATGTAAAGTTCAGGGTAATGAACCCGGAAAATCAGAAGATCAGCCTGAAGGGAGTGCGTCTTTTAGACACCCGTTGTATGTGTCTAGAATGAATTCTTGATTCAGGGAATGTTCAATTCAGCCTGATTTCAATAGGTTGACCTAAAGCTATTTTCCAGGTAAATAAACTTGAACAGATTGCCTTTGTATAATTAGTACTGTACTGGAAGAAAAAGAATGAAGTTTCCGGGTCGCCTGAAGTCGCCGTGCTACTGTACGAGTAGGGTTCCTTCCTATTTTCCTGTCGGGGTTGGGATAACAGAAATTAAGCGAACGCTTCAATCGTCTGCAACAATGGCCAAAGTGAGGTGTACAGGAAATGTTTCTTTTTAATATTTTTACAGGACATAAGAATGGATTCGCACATGAAATACCTCACAGCAGTCATATTTGCCCTGGCCATCATTATCGCGGCTTTTTTTTTAGGCAATGCCTATGTAAAAAGAGCACAACCCGCGTATACCATATCCGTCACAGGTAATGGGAGTGAAAACTTTACGTCGGATCTTATCGTCTGGGAAGGGAGTTTTACGACCTCCAATTTTGAGTTGAAACTGGCATTCGAACAATTGAACCGCGACAAGGAAATGGTTCGTGACTACCTAGTTTCTAAGGGGATCAAGGTGGCTGATATTATTTTTAGTTCAGTACAGACTCTTGAACAACAGGATAATATCTATGAAAATGGAAATTTTGTTGGCACTACATTTAAAGGTTACCAGCTCCTGCAGTCACTCCAGATAGAATCTACTGATGTCCCGATGATTGAGCAACTTTCGCGGGAAATTACAGAATTACTGAACAAAGGGGTGCAGTTAAATTCCTCCCCGCCACGATACTATTACACCGGCCTGGCCGATCTCAAGATAGAAATGATATCGAAGGCCACAGAGGATGCCAGAATGCGGGCAGAAAAGATTGCATCCAATGCCGGAGGTGATCTGGGAGGACTCATCTCTGCACAAATGGGGGTTTTTCAGATAACAGGGCAGAATTCCGGGGAAAGCTTTAGCTGGGACGGGGTATATAATACCGCCTCAAAGAATAAGACCGCCTCTATTACCATGCGCCTGGAGTATGAAGTGGAACAATAAATCTATTGGATGGGTCAGTGAAACTATTTGAAAAAAAAAGACCCTGACATGGACGACAGGGCCTTTCAAATCAAAAACCAACCTAAACACATGAACTTATTAGTAATGAATAATCTTATTCATTGCATTCTTTGTATATAGAACAACCAGGTCCTTAAAAACCCTACCCAAAAACTGATATTTTTTATAATTTTAATTAAAAACATGGAAAACCTCCGTAAATATTGGGATGAGCTTAGGCAGGAATTACTGAGTGGAAGTAATGAAAACACACACCCCTTCCATTATTTTACTCTCGGGACCGTTGGAATGGACGCCACTGCCCGGCTCAGAACGGTGGTGCTGCGCAAGGTCACAGAGGATCTGAAAATCTTATTTTTTACGGATGAACGATCTAAAAAGATCAGACATCTGAAAGAAAATAACAAAGCTTCCCTCCTTTTCTACCATCCTGAATTACGCATACAGTTACGAATTGAAGGAAAGGCCTCTGTGATGAGAGATGAAGAAACCACTGCTCCCTATCGCAATACCCTGGACAAGAATGCCCTGAACGAGTATAACGCACGTCCCGGCCCTGGAACCATCATCCCGGTGGAAGGGGCATTTGAACAGGAGGCAAACTCTAACTACTTTTGTGTTGTGGAAATCAACCCTGTAAAGATTGAATACCTCAGGCTGGACTCACCAAAACACCTTCGGATACAATTCTCAAGGGGTGAGAAGGGCTGGCAGGCACATATTCTTGTTCCCTAGTATTCCAGTACCAGAAATTCGGTACCCAGTGGCGGCATCGCAGTGATAAGCTTAGGAATAAGTTCGGTACCCAGCTCAAGGTACATTTCTGAAAAGTTAAGCTGTCTCTCCTGAAGTGATTTGTCAGGAAAGAGTGCATTCTGAAGGGAGGCGATACGAACCACCTGATCCTTTAATTTTCGGCGCTGGGCTTTCAGCAGCCTCTTTTCGAGTTTATCCAACCCATTTTTCTGCCTTACTTCCTGCGCTCTGACGGCGCCGAGAAAAGAAGCATCTGTAAGGGAAGCCAGGTCATAGAGATCCTGAAACTGTTTATCCAGCATCTCTTTCTGGGGCGTAAAATCGATCTCAATGTTGGAGATTTCCCGAATCTTTTTATTGATCAGACTGCTTTGAGGTAAGAACAGATCGGCTTCAGAAATATTCAATTGAGCCATTTTCCGTTTCTGTTTTCCGGAGAGCAGCAAGGCCGAATTCCGCAGCACCAGGATCGGAAAACAGATCCCCATCGCGTTAAAGACAGATTTCATTTCCAACCAATAGGCAATCTCACCTCCGCCACCTACATAAGCCAGGTTGGGCAGGATTACTTCCTGGTAGACCGGGCGTGACATTACATTGGGGCTGAATCTTTCAGGATGCGCTTCCAGCTCTTCGAGCAAAGCTTCCTTGGAAAATTCCTTTTCTGTATTTAGTACAAAGTAGATGCCCTCACTTTCCACAATGCGTTCCCTGGAGTCTTCAGAGAGATAAAAATAACTGATCTCCCTTGGTTGCACCTGAATTTTATAATTTCCCGGAAGCTGCTGTAATGTCTCTGCCGTCTTCCCCGCCTCCAGGTGGGTCAGCTGATCAAAGATGTCTTTTTTCATGTATGGCAGCATCAACCGTTTGAGGTCTTTGTCGTCACCGTCCAGGATGACCAACCCATAGCCCCCGAACATTTCATTTACAAGGTATCGGGTAGCCGATGCGAAGTTGTCATGTTGTAAATAGGCATTCGAGAACATGTTTTTCAGTACCTCGGCGTTCTCGCCTTTCCCCAACTCCATTTCGAGGAGGTGGAACATATTGCCCAGCCCCTTGGTATCCATTTTCCCGACCGCTCCGCCAGGATTACGTGTCCACTGTAGTTTTTTTCCTCTGAAGTAAAAATGGTTGATCTCCTCCAGATCATGATCTTCGGTCGCCATCCAGAAAACAGGTATAAATTGTTGTTCAGGGTAAGCCTTTCCAAGCTCGGTACACAGGTTGATAGTTGTAACAATTTTGTAGAGGAAATAGAGAGGTCCGGTAAAGATGTTGAGCTGATGGCCGGTAACCACAGTATATGACTCATCATTCTTCAATAATTCAATGTGCTCCCTGGTCTTTCCGCTGACTGCTACCCCTGCATTCTGTGACAATAGTACCTTGTGCAGCACCTTCCGATGTTCTTGGGAGAAATTGCCTCGCTTTTCATCCATCTGTCCTTTAAATTCCTCAAGAGTGGGAAAGCGGTTGTAAAAGGGCCGAAGATGCTTGCTTTTAACCAGATAATCGCAAATGAGATCCGAAAAATAGCCAGTACTTCGGAAAGGAATTTGAACAACGTCCATGAAAAGCATTAAGTCCGTTCAAAGATAAAATTCTACTTTTTTTCAATTCCCAAAAATTCGTTAAGATAAAGGTTGTCCTCGGCTGCGTCTATAATTCCGGAAAGGACCCGGGTATTTATTCATTTGATCGAAATCTCCAGTCCTTTGAACGGCATTACCCTGTATGGACAAAGAATCAGTTCCCGGAATTGAATTACATTCCTTAGCTTTGATTTTTTCAATTGAAATGACATTTTATGAAGCTATTACTAAGGTATATCGCGCTTGCCATCAGCATTACCAGCACGGCTCAGGAATTGAAATCTCCTTCCGCTTTTCTCGGTTACGAACTGGGAACCCGTTTCACACGGCACCATGAGGTGGTGGACTATTTTAATTATATATCTGAAGCAGCCGCAGACAGGGTACAGTTTCATGAATATGGCAGGACCAATGAGCATCGACCGTTGGTGGTGGCCTATGTGAGCACCGCGGAAAATATGGCCCGTCTGGAAGATATTCGCACAGCACACCTGAACAGCACCCGTGGAGGCCCTTCCGGCACCAAGGCGATCGTCTGGCTCGGGTACAATGTACATGGCAATGAAAGTGTCAGCACGGAGGCTTCCATGCAAACGATCTATGAGTTACTTACGTCAAAACAAGCGTATCTGGAAAACACGGTAGTGATCATTGATCCTTGTATCAATCCGGACGGAAGGGACCGCTATGTGAACTGGTACAACCAGTACAAGAACACCCCCGGCAATGTGGATCCCAACAGCAAAGAACACCATGAAGGCTGGTGGAATGGAAGGAGCAACCACTACATGTTCGATTTGAATCGGGACTGGGCCTGGCTTACCCAGACAGAAAGCCGTCAGCGCCTGAAGGAATTTAATAAATGGCTTCCCCATATCCATGTCGATTTCCATGAGCAGGGGGTAAACAATCCCTACTACTTTGCGCCTGCAGCCGAACCTTTTCATGAAGTTATTACAGATTTTCAACGCGATTTTCAGGTACTTATAGGTAAGAACCATGCCAGATATTTTGATGCCAACGGTTGGTTTTATTTCACCAAGGAGGTGTTTGACCTCTTCTATCCCAGTTACGGTGACACCTACCCTACTTATAACGGAGCCATAGGGATGACTTATGAGCAGGGGGGAGGCGGAGACGCAGGGCTGGGCATCCTGATGTCGGGCGGGGATACCCTTACGTTAAAGGATCGTATTGCACATCATCTTACAACCGGGCTTTCTACGGTAGAAGTTGCCGCAGCCAATGTTGATAAACTAAATACTGAGTTTATCAAATTCTATTCTGATCGGGACTTCAATTATAAAAGTTTTGTCATGAGCGGTAACAGGGATCACCTGGACGCGCTCGCCCGGCTGCTGGATCAGCATGAAATCAGCTATTCTTCCGTCCGTCCAGGTACTCAAAAGGGATTCGATTATAAGAGTGGTAAAACCGGGAGCCAGAAGACCGGCAATCAAGGCATGATCGTATCTACCGACCAGCCAAGGGGTACTCTGGTCAAAGTACTTTTTGAACCTAATGCCCGCTTGAGTGATTCGCTGACCTATGATATTACAGCATGGTCCCTTCCTTATGCCTATGGTCTGGAGGCCATCGCATCGGAAACTGTAGTGAATGGAGAGACGTATGAAAAAGCCGAAGTCCGGAAGATCGTCCCGGAGGATAAGGCCTATGCCTATCTCACCGATTGGAACAGCATGGATGACGCGCGATTCCTGGCGGAACTTCTAAAGCATGAGGTGCGTGTGCGCTGTGCCCAACGCCCGTTCAGAATGGACGGAAAATTGTACGACCGGGGTTCCCTGATTATCACCAGAGCAGATAACAAGCACCTCTCCAATTTTAAAGGCATTCTGGCAAAAGCTGCCTCAGCTCACAGGCAAGATCTTCAGGCAACCTCAACCGGCTTCGTGGAGGGTGGGAAGGATTTTGGTTCCGGATATGTGGAACTGGTGCCCAATGTTACTGTCGGTGTACTTGCAGGAGGGCCAACCTCTACCCTTCGTTTCGGCGAGATATGGCATTTTTTTGAACAGCAACTGCACTATCCTGTCAGTATTCTTGATGCGGAATACCTGGAAGAACTGGACCTCTCTAAATATCAGGTGCTCGTGCTTCCGGATGGCACGGATTATTCAACATACATGACAGAAGGATTAAGAGGTAAACTAAAAGGTTGGGTCAGCCAGGGCGGCCGTCTGATCGCCATGGGGGGTGCAATCAAAAGTATCGGGGGCGAGGACGGTTTCGGGATCAAACTCAGGGAAAGTAGCAAGGACACAACAGTCACCGAAGTAAAATCATACGAGCTGACACAGCGGGAACAGATTTCGAATGAGATCACTGGGGCTATTTTCAAAACAAGAGTAGATCCTACTCATCCTCTGGCATACGGTTACGGGGAGGCGTATTACAGCCTGAAACTCGGGGGCGACAATTTCGACTATCTTTCAGAGGGGACCGTGGCCTATCTGGAGGACACACCACGTCCGGTGGCCGGATTTGCAGGTAACGGCGCTTTGAAAAAATTGGGCAGGACCCTGGTCTTCGGAGCAGAAAGCCATGGTGAAGGTCAGGTGGTCTACCTGGCAGATAATCCTTTGTTCCGTGGGTTCTGGGAGAATGGTAAACTATTTTTTGCAAATGCCCTGTTCCTGGTCCATTGAAGTCCTGGAAGATATGAAGCTCAATAGAGCATAAAGGAGGCAAATACGATCCCGAAAAAAGCTATGGGGAGAATGATGAGCATATAGACAAATCCGATGACATTGGCTTTCACTATGGCCCCCAGCCAGCTGCTGCGATAGAAATTGCGCAGGGCGAGAATCAGGTACAGCATGAATGACAAGAAGATAATGAATTGCAGCCATCCGGGAACAGAGAACATATAATTGGCAATGATCATCGCGCAAAAAGTGGTAAACATAAAAGTGAAAAAATAAAAGCTGAACACCATATGATATGCAAAATTCCCCCTCCTCCAGTAGAAAATCTTTAATAGAATGGCGAATAATGGCATCAGCAGGAACATCGCAATAGGAATGGTATCGTAAAAACTCTTCAGTAAACCACCCCCGCGCAATTCATAGAGTTTGAGCAGCTGGGTATAAAAACGTCTGGTCATGGCTCCCGCATCCTCTTTCAGCCCCATGGCTTTTAATTTATCAGGCAGTGATGCCCCTGCGACTATGAGGGAATCCACCGAATCCCTGGTATCACTGAGAATATCAGGAATTTTATTGTTGGAGCCCATCAGGGAATCTATTTCCTTCAAATCCTTATCGGACATCCTGGTCACTTTCTGGTTGTCCTTTAATGCCTTTCTGGCCCTATCGATACCTGCAGAATCCGGAGCAAGGTTGAGCGTATCGCGATGAACGCGCTGGTCAAAATTTTTCCTGAGTGCCTGGCTTACCGAACTGTCCGCTTCCCTAACACTAAATGAAAATAGAAAGAAAAATACCACAGAAATAAAAAGATAGAATTGGGCGGGATGAAGATAAGAAAGGCGCTTTCCGTCTACAAAACGTCTTGCAAGAACCCCAGGTTTAAACATGAGCGGGATAAAGCTTCTGAAAAAGCGGGCATCCACAGAAAAGTAATTGCTGATGGTATTGCTAAAGAGCACCCCAAAGGTCAGGTCGGCCACCGCCTGCCCGCAAACCGGACAGAAAGCATATGAGGGTTCTATGGTTGACCCACAGTTTTTACAGGCATTGGTTGGTGCCATTGGTAAAGGTTTGAATAAAATTACAAAAAGAAAGCACATTTCCATGGGAAGTTTGAATAATGGGATGGTTTCCGCCGATCTATTTAAAGATCCGTGGTCTTGCAAGGCCATTTACAGAACCCGGGCAATATCAGGGTAACAGCTTTTAAGTAAGAAATCCGCTGCTTGCTCCATTATGAGTGTCAGTCTGCCGAATACATCAACAGCTAAGGTGAAGCAATACCCCCTAAAATGCCGAATAACCCCTACATTTATTTGGGATCATTTCCTAAATTGAAAAATCAATGAGATATTACACCCCGGTATCTGAGTTGAGAAATTAACAAATCACAAATGATTTTGATAATGTTATTCCGTAATGTAATACGCAAAGCCTGAAACTGAATAAAATCGATATTCAATAGCAATAAATATGAAACACCCAGCCAACCCGATCAAACAATTGACCTTTTTTGGAATTCTCTGTTCCCTGAACTTTGCAGTTCAAGGTTGTAAACAACATGAACACGAAGCAAAGGAGGAAGTTGAAAAAATAACAAAATTAGATACCGAACAACCTGAATATTTTCTTTTGCGGCCTGAAGTTGAAAAAGCCTTTGGATATTCACATGCAGTAAAAATTGGAAATGAGATTAAAATTTCCGGGGCGGTAAGCATGGACAATGAAGGAAATCCAACTGCCATTGGTGACATGGAACAGCAGATGAAAAATTGTTATGCCGATCTGGAAAAAATATTAAAATATTACGGGTGTTCATTTGACGACGTCATTGTTGAAAATGTGCTGACCACCAATATGCCTTTATTTCTTGAACATGCGAATTATAGAAATACCATTTATAAAAAGCATTTTCCGACCGGCTCCTGGTTAGGTGTTAAAGAGTTGGCTTTTCCTGAATTTATGATCGAAATAGAATTAGAGGTGCATAAATCCGAATAAGTGGTACTAGAACCATTTGTAACTAATTAATTGTATAAATACACCGCGCTATATACTCCCTTTAGGCACCTAGTGTTACTGATTAAGAGTTAAACTTCATAATTCCGGACACTCAGGGTAGATTTCCTATGTCAGCATCAATTTGTCACATATTGTTTACTGAGATCAATTATCTCATATGTTCCCATTTCCTAAATTTTTCTTAGTAATGGGTGGACATTAAGGGAATCAATCTCTAATCACTTCTTTTTAAGGACCAATAAAAAACTGTAACATTTTCCCTTCGGCCGCGTCCAAATTGTATTATACATAGTTTTAATAATGGAAATAGCCCAATTTATTCGAAATCTTTTCAGGCCTTCCTCAAAACATAAAGGTGTCTGGCCGATTAATGTTTATGTACTGAAACTATTTTTTTTACTGATGTTTCTATTTGTAGCCAGGGACGCATGGACGGTACTATTAAATCACAAAGGACATTGGAACCCGGAAATTGCGGTTGCATGGTGCTCAATAGCTGCATATACCACCCTTTCCGGATTGGGAATTTTTCACACTTTGAGAATGTTACCCATTATGCTCTTTATGATTTTTTATAAAAGTCTTTGGTTATTTTTTGTGGCCTACCCTTTGTGGTCCGGTGGAGCACTTGCAGGATCAGAGGCCGAAGGCTGGGCCCAAACCTTTGGACTGGTGATAATTCCAATCATTTTTACTCCCTGGGTATATGTTTTTAAAACCTACATTCTTGGAAGAGCCATGTAATGAAAATCGTCTGCGGAATTGATGACATAGTTTTATGATTTTAATTTTGCCGCTCAAAATCAATACCATCCACCTAGGTCCAGCATGTTTACTTTTATAAAATATCATTCTCTCATCCTGTAATTTTAAGCCATCTATCGCTACAAAATCAAATTAATACCTTTGTAGATCTTCATAAAAGATAACCCGGGCAGAGAATAGCATAATCACCAGTCATATGGCAGCCATGAAATCTAAAATCAGTAGTAACAAATCGACACCAACTTACGACTCAGGTTCAGATAAGTTATATCATGGTACCAAGGTCAATTTTACAGTGGGAGACCTGATCGAACCCGGTTTTAATTCGAATTATGGTAAGCAGAAGAAGGCTTCTTATGTTTACCTGACAGCCACTCTGGATGCGGCCGTGTGGGGGGCAGAACTTGCCCTGGGCGAGGTACCCGGAAGAATTTATATCGTATCGCCCACAGGCCCTTTGGAAGACGACCCTAATTTGACAGACAAGAAGTTCCCGGGGAACCCTACAAAGTCATACCGCTCCAGTCACGCGCTTCGTGTGACTGGCGAGGTGAAGGATTGGCAGGGGCATTCGGAGGAGCAACTTTTAGCCATGAAGGATCATCTTAAACACCTTAAGCGACTGGGTATTGAAGCCATCGATGAATAAGCAATAGGTTGAAATGACAATTGAAGGTTATTGACCGGACCTATTTATCAATATAAAAAGTCCTATGGAAAACACGCGTGTATATAAAATGTCCTTTGCGAGTGTCTACCCGCATTATATCCAAAAAGCGGAGAAGAAGGGTCGTTCAAAAGAAGAGGTAGATAGCATCATTTATTGGCTGACAGGATATGATCAAAAATCTTTGCAGCAACAAATCGATAAAAAAACTGATTTTGAGGACTTTTTTGCGCAGGCTCCAAAAATGAATCCCAATGTGTCAAAAATTACAGGGGTCATATGCGGCTATCGTGTGGAAGAGATAAAAGATCCTCTAATGCAGAAGATACGTTATCTGGACAAGCTGATTGACGAATTGGCAAAAGGCAAGGCCATGGAGAAGATCTTTCGGGCGTAGCGGGGGTAAATTGAGCGGTATCGGTGCTGTATAGCCTGAATAATATTACCTGGTGTAACAGCGATTAATAGCCTCTATGGGGTGACTCAGGCATGCAGTATTCCCATTCCGTTTTGACTTGAAGTTATTGCCCTGTGAGCCCAATTCAGAACTATGGCAGAGACTTATGACGACATGAATTTTACGCCCCTTATTTAAAGTCGATAAAAGCCGAGACTTTTATTATTCATGGGGACAGAGACGAGTTTTTCCCGGTAGGTATTCCCGTTCAGTCATACAAATCAATACCAAATTCCTACTTGTGGATTGCGCCAAACGATGGTCACATACCTTTGGGAATGGATGGCGATGACGCTGTAATGTCTCAGGCTTTTATAAAAGTAATGATGGAATTTATGTCTGGAAATTGCAGCAGAGGCTAATGATGAGAGAATTGTCGGCACCTTTAACAATCACTTTTAGGCAGACCAGGCGGATAATTCCTGATAAAAAGATAGCATTAGAATGAAAATCGCAAAAATTCAGGAAAGTAATTTCAAAAAATTAATTGGAAAATGGATCACAGAGGGTCGGATATTGAAAACAGATTCCAGCCCCGAAATAAGTATTAAGGGAAGTGATTCTTATGAAATCATTCTCGACGGCTTTTTCATGCTCCACAAAGCAGACGTATATATTGGTTCTGAAAGGAATATAACGCATGAGTATATGGCAATAGATCATTTTGGCGGTCGGGCCGTGCTATGGCATTTCAATAATCAGGGTTCAGCAGGGTCTATGAATGCAACTTTAAATGGGGGCGATTTAAGTATTAAAGGCGACTCGCTAAGATTTGATGGGCAGTTCAGCCATGACGACAACCAACTCCGGGGAACCTGGGAAAAATTGAATGTCCAAAAAAAGTGGGAGGCATTTTTAGTAATTAAACTGACAAGATCTGCATAAATTTGAAATGGTAATGCCATGGTACATCAGGAGAAAAGCTTCTGAGAATTATAAAGTTATCAGGGCAGATTACAGGGAATATATTCGAACTACATGCAAGCTTTGGAATATTTAAACTAGAAACGCTGGCTCGGTCGACAACCGAAACGTGTTACCTGAAGCGTAAACACAATTATAAATATCGCCCTATGTTCGCCTTTGTCGGTACCACTAACTTCAGACCTGCAATGAAATACGCAAAAACAATCACTTTAATTTCCCTTGGCATTTTAATGAACAGTTCCTGAGACCAAGCGGTAGAAAAAAACGCTTTCGACGCCAACAAGATGATCATAAGAATCTCGGAAATTGGAGTCGATCCCGATTACATCGATGAATACCTTTCGACACTCAGGGAAGAATCAGAAGCCTCTGTACGATTGGAACCCGGAGTGATCTCCATCTATCCAATGTTTCAGAAAGGGCAACCGACGGAAATAAGGATTTTGGAAATCTATGCTGACCAACAAGCCTACGAGTCCCATTTGCAAACCCCACATTTCAAGCACTACAAGTTAACCACATCAAAAATGGTCAGGTCTCTGAAGTTGATTGATATGGAGGCTATTGACGGGAGAACAAAGCACAGTATCTTTAAGAAGGTCCAACCCTAGATAAATCATGCTGGAAGAATAGAGAGGTTCGTTTAAAAATGTACATCAGAATCAATGATTAAAACAGTATCAGAAAAAATGGGAATTAAAGAAAATGCGAGGTGCATTTTTATAAACGCTCCTGAAAATATAATAGGGTCGATCCGACCTCCGTCAGTCGAGGTGGCAAGCAAATTGAATGGAAATTTTGATTTCATTCATGCATTTGTTAAGAATCAAAAGGAGTTGCATAAAAAATTCCCGGCAGCAAAAGAGCACCTTAGAGGTGATGGATCTCTTTGGATATCGTGGCCAAAATCAGGAAAAGAAAATACAGATCTAAATATTAAATCGGTCATCAGCATCGGGTATGATTATGGAATGGTGGAAAGTAAATGTCTTAGTATTGACGCTACCTGGTCCGCATTAAAATTTACCCGTCCAATAGCAGGCAAAGTATATAATAACTTGTATGGAAAATTGAAAACCCCCTGAAGTACTGTAATTTGCGTCAACAGCGTTTAGAGTCCGATTGCCTGATTTCCAGAATATGTGTACCCGAAATTTACTTATATCCCGTCCCGGATACAACAATACGAATGCCTATCGGACCGGAAAGATTTTACAACTTTCTTTGTAACTTTATTATCAATTGATTAAGATGAGTGCCCATGGTAAATTATCTGAAAATCAAATCAGACCTCCTGCTAATTTCCTAAAAAGCTGTACTTTCATTACTATTACTGACTTACACTTATTCATGTAGTGGACCGTAATCCAGTCTATTGCAACTTGCAGACGCCATGGTTGCCGTTCTGTTCATTGTTGCAATTACATCGGATGACGGGGGGCGGTGAAGGTAATTTTCTACTATATTATTGAAAGAAAATACCAGATTAAAGCGATGGACTATCATAAAAGAATTCTGACTGATATTGAAATTCATTCTCCGGACGGAATTAAGGTGTGCTTTGAAAATGGGGTAAGTCCCAATGACAGCCACAATGATGTGCCACTAATTTACGAACTGACAAGTCAATACTTGCGTTCCCCGAGATTCAAAGAATGTATAAAAGTTTTTGTAGACTTTGGTTTAAAAGCAGACGACGAGGTGTTGCTTTCAGTTTTGCAAAACGATGCCGCCGGTTTAGAGCGGCAGCTGCAACAAAATCCTGCCGCTGCTTTCAATCTCTATACCCTTAAAGCCGCATTTACTCCTCTGAATCAGGTGTCATTGCTCCATATTTGTGCCGAATATAATCATCTTGACTGCGCCAGGACACTCGTAAAATTGGGACTGGACATCAATGGAAAAGCCGGACTTGATAAAAAAGGTTTTGGCGGACAAACTCCGGTTTTTCATACCGTAAACCAGCACAACAACAACGGATTTGAGATGATGAATTTTCTTATAGCGGAAGCCGCCGATTTAGAACTTACGCTTAAAGGATTGATCTGGGGCAAGGGCTATAAATGGGAGACTTTTATCCCGGCAGTAAATCCGATCAGCTATGCGATGATGGGGCTGCTCAGACAGTTTCAACGATCAGAAAAGGATATTTACAATAATGTGCAGATTCTGCTGGAGGCCGCGTACGGAATTGAATTCCAACCCGGTAATATTCCAAACCAGTACCTGCTCCGTTGAAGGCACTTAATAAGATTTGGACAATGTTTCATTCTTTTAATTAAATACGGATTTCCATTTCCATAATGGTTCCAATACAGCAATTATTCTTCTTTATTTATTTGAAGAATATTGCTAATTTCAGACATAAATCCGGAACAGGCACTCAATTCCATGATAATTGCTGTCTCCCTGGAAACCGATCATAGTTAAATTTTTCCCATAACAAAGAAGAGCAACCAATGCCAGCAAAAAAAACATATGTGGCCTTCCTTAGGGGAATCAATGTAGGTGGTCACCATAAAGTACCCATGTCCCATCTAAGCCAGGCAATGGAAGCGCTTGATTGCCATAACGTCAAGACCATCTTAAATTCAGGCAACATCCTGTTTGACTCGGATACCAATATTCAGGAAAGCAAAATTTCAAACCATCTCGCTAAGACATTCGGCTTTGCCATCCCTGTCATGGTCAGGGAATATGATCTGATTGACCGTCTACTCAAAAAAAATCCATTTAAAAATCGAATATCATCGAAGGATATCAGATGGTATGTTTCCTTTTTGAAGGAGGATGTCTCCAACCCCGTAAGGCTTCCCTGGAGCACCGCTGATACGTCCTTTGAAATCCTATGTAAAAAAGACAAAGCTGTATTTAGTATTCTTGACCTCTCGAAAACATCTACTCTAAAAGGGATGGATGATTTGGAAACCATGTACGGGAAGGAAATGACCACCCGTAACTGGAATACCATTGAACGAATTGGAATAAAAGCCAGGGACGGATAAATCAACAATGGAGGTCGACTAAAAAACGGGGGTAGCAGGACATGCCATTCATGCAGGTCTGAAAATTTCTCTATAAAATCTGAGTGTTGGAATTACCGGTTAGTAAAATGAATGCCGCATCCTGATTCGAATGAAAATCTAGGCCTACTGATGAAACTATGCAATAGCCATCAAGTTAATTATCTGTAATACAATCAGTAAAATATAAATATGAAAAAAAAGGCTTTGACATTTCTGATATTATTTCCAACTTTACTTATGGGTCAATCCAGTAACAAGGTAGCGGAAGCATATTTACAATCATTTGCCGATGCCTTCAACGACCATAATTTAAGTGCAATCATGTCGCATATGACCCCCGATTGCATTTTTGAGGCATCGGCAGGGCCGGATGTTGAAGGCAAAATATTTAAAGGGCAACAACAAGTTCGTAAAGCCTTTGAAGATGTTTTTATGACATTTCCGGATGCCCATTGGGGATCACCTAAGCATTTCATTTTTGGCGACAGAGGGTTTACGGAGTGGACCTTTACAGGGACGAGGCCCGATGGTACCAGGGTCGAAGTTAACGGATGCGATTTATTTACATTTAAAGAAGGCAAAATAGCAATCAAGAATTCTTACAGAAAGAACAGGGTAATTTCCAGATAGTGAGCTTGTGCTAATATGTATGTTTTGCACAATTCCACAGCAACCCTTGCGATAACCAAAGAGCGGTGCCCCAATAGCAAGATTATTTAATGAAATCAGGGGGGCGTAGAATATTTAATTCCGAAGTACCTTTTTGGAATTTATTTCTAACATGAATATCAAATTATACATTCCCATTTTTAAAATTAACTATCATGTTTACGCTTGAACAGATTGCAGATGCTCATAAAAAGGTAACTTCAGGAGCAGCATTTACCGCATATATTCAGGAGTTGAAAGGTATGGGTGTAACCTATTATGAAACTTTCGTCAGGGATGGTCATACCTCGTATTCCGGGAGGAATAATTACAAGATTACCTCCAAGGCAAAATATAATCCCTTAGGGCTTGCCGCCACTTCCAATGAAACTCAATTTAAAAATGGGTTAAGGGCGCATCAGAAAGGTAAAACGGATTATCCAACCTTTTGTAAAGACGCGGCGAAATCAGGAATCGAAAAATGGGCTGTATGTCTGGAAGAAATGACATGCACCTATTATGACACGGCAGGCAATAAGGTTTTGGTGGAAGATATCCCCCATAAATAAACGGCCTACGTTTCCTGTCCCAACCCTGGTTTTTATAAAGATTATGCCCTCAGGTTTTCTGATTCTGTTATAAATATCCTGTAATTTTGTTATCTTTCAGTCCCCTGCGAAAGCTACCCCAATTCATCATCACAGAAGGCAACTGACCCGTGTTCTCCACGATGAACTTGGGCAATTGCTACGACATAATGCTTATAAATTCGAAGTTACCCACTGACGTAAAATCTATGACAAAATCTCCTGATAAAAGGCTGACAGCAGCCCAAAGTGAAACACAGATGAGGACTCTGGCAGCCCGCTTTGATAAAAACAGATACCGCCACAAGAGTATTCAATGGCTGGATGTGCAAAAGCGACTGGAAGAATATCCTGAAAAACTGTGGATCCTTAATGACATGGAACAAACCGGAGGCGAACCGGATGTGGTGGGTGTGGATAAAGAGACAGGCGAGTTTATTTTTGTTGACTGTGCAGCAGAAAGTCCGAAAGGACGCAGAAGTGTTTGCTATGATCGCGAAGGGCTGGAGTCGAGAAAAGAACATCAGCCGAAAAATAATGCGATAGATATGGCGGACGCCATGGGAATTGATCTTCTTACGGAAACATCCTACCGTGAACTTCAAAAGTTCGGACCTTTCGATATGAAAACCTCAAGCTGGCTGTATACCCCTTCATCGATCAGAAAGTTGGGTGGCGCCATCTTTGGTGACTTTCGTTATGACAACGTCTTTATCTATCATAACGGAGCACAATCTTACTATGCGGCAAGAGGCTTTCGCGGGTCGCTAAAAGTGTGAACATAAGCCTGGAATAGACATTTAATGAGACCTGAGATGTTACTGAATATTTAGCGGAGCAAAACCTTAGTTTGATAATGTTGCCGTGTATGCGGGCATACGTTGAGACGTGAACGACATTTTAAAATAGTTGCTGACATTAGAAAATGTATATTAATTTTATGACCTTATGCAGTTATGAAAACTTTAAAAGAGGCAAAAGGACTCGGAGCATGGGTTCTGTCCTGACTGCTAACAAAAGTCCTGTCAAATCAATTAAATGACACACAATAAGAACCATGAAGATTTACTGATCCTTCACTCCGGAGAAGGTCGTTTATACAATTGTGGAAGTATGACGGCTATCTTTAAAGCGGATGAGAATGAGACTTCTGAGAAATATAGTATATCTGAGTGGTGGCTGGAACCACAATCAGAAGGCCCCGGAGTTCACAAACACGATACCAATGATGATTTGTTTTATATTTTGGATGGCATACTATCCGTCAGGGTTGGGGAACAATGGATAGATGCTGAGAAAGGGACTTTTATCCGGATTCCGGCCGGGACCCTTCACGACTTTGCCAACAAAACTGACAGCAAGGCCGGGATGCTTAACTTTTACATCCCCGGCGGATTTGAAAAAAACATGCCTTCCATTGTACAATGGTTTGCAGAAAATAATTAATAATAAGTAGCGCGAAGCGTAGCAAGTATGAATGCAACAATTAAAAATATTCTGGCTGTTATCGCCGGATGGATGGGAGGCAGTGCGATCAACCTTGGATTCATTCAGATAGGCCACACCCTGTTTCCAATAGAGGGAATAGATCCCAATAATATGGAAGCCTACGCGGCAGTAATGCCCACTTTGGAATTTAAACATTTCGTTTTTCCTTTTTTGGCACATGCCTTAGGAACTTTGGTAGGCGCAGGTATTGCCGCTTTGATTGCCGCGAATCATAAAATGAAATTCGCATTGAGCATTGGCTTTTTATTTCTTCTGGGTGGAATTGCAGTCAATTTCATGTTGCCGGGACCCATGTGGTTTACCCTGACAGACGTACTTCTGGCCTACCTTCCAATGGCCTGGATTGGAGGAAAACTGGTCACCCGAACGAATATCGGTTAGGAAGTCCGATATTCCAGGAATTCAACCGGGGGTCACTAATGGAAAGGAAGTTCAGCGTTTTTGTTTACGAAACCTTGCCCACTTTCCCGGGTGATCGCTTCGACGGCAAATTCCCATAATAGTTTCGAACTACCTCAACACCCCTGAGCTTGGATTGATGATTCGAGGTTTTTATAAAAAAGAGCAAGAATCGGGTTTTATCCCCACTTAAAGCCATATACTTTTGTATCAAACATTTCAAAGTTATGACTGAACAGGGACAAATTAACTACAATCGAATTGCTGATGCAATTGATTTCATCAAAACAAATTTTAAAGAACAACCTTCCTTAAACGCAATTGCTGAAAGCGTCCATCTGAGTCCTTATCATTTTCAAAGATTATTCACTGACTGGGCAGGGGTAAGTCCTAAAAAATTTATGCAATTCATCAGCCTTGGATACGCAAAACAATTATTGAAGGAAAAACAAGCCACTTTATTCGATACTGCAATTCAAACGGGCCTTTCCGGTCCAAGCCGTTTACACGACCTCTTTATTTCCATAGATGGGATGACCCCGGGAGAATTTAAAAATGGAGGTGAAAATCTGACCATACGCTACAGTTATGCCGAATCTCCATTTGGCGAAATTCTCGTGGCCTCTACCGGGAAAGGCATATGTCACCTGGCGTTCTTTGCAGATAAAGCAGATGCCTTCTCAAAACTATGGCAGAGATTCCCAAAAGCCACCTTCCATCAGGTGGTGGATTCGATGCAGCAGAACGCCTTGTTTATTTTTCGTCATGACTGGAGCAAACTCGATCAGATAAAATTACATCTGAACGGAACTGATTTTCAGCTTAAGGTTTGGGAAGCTCTTTTAAAAATTCCCCTTGGCAACCTTTCCACTTATGGTTCTCTAGCCAGGAAACTGGGTCAGCCCAATGCGTCAAGGGCGATTGGCACAGCCATTGGAAGCAATCCTGTGGCCTTTCTGATTCCGTGTCACCGCGTGATTCAATCTACAGGAAATGCAGGCGGTTATATGTGGGGAACCACCCGGAAATCGGCCATTATCGGATGGGAGGCCGCGAGGATCAATGAATAGCGTTATGGTTGAAGTGACAACAAAAATAGACGGATTAAAATGGGACCAAATTGCTTCCGTGATGCATCAAAAAGGATATGCGATCGTCCGCAGCCTCCTGTCAGAAAGAATATGCGGGGAATTGATACGCTTGTATACCACCCACAATCACTTCAGAAAAACTGTAGTTATGGAGCGCTACCGTTTCGGCCTTGGTGAATACAAATACTTCGATTACCCGTTACCCCCCGATATACAGGCCTTACGGGAACACTTATATCCTAAATTGGTTCCCATCGCCAATGCCTGGATGAAAGACTTGAATATGACCACGTTTTTCCCGGGTTCGCTGGAAGCTTTGCTCCGGCAATGTCTGGCGCAAGGCCAGAACAAACCCACCCCCTTGTTGTTAAAATATGGTGAAGGTGGCTTTAATACCCTCCATCAGGATTTGTATGGTGACGTCTATTTCCCCCTGCAGGTCGTATTTTTTTTAAACAGGCCTGATATTGATTACCGTGGCGGTGAATTCGTTCTGACTCAAAATACTCCGAGAGCGCAGGCTAAAGCCATCGTCCTACGCCCTATAATAGGAGATATGCTGATTTTCACCAGTAATTTTCGGCCTGTTCAGGGTTCAAGAGGATTTTACCGTGCAAGGATGAAACACGGAGTCAGTGAGGTGCATAATGGGGAAAGACACACCTTGGGTATCATATTTCACGATGCCCTTAATTGATCATGATACGGCATGAAGTTATCGCAGATTCTCTTTTAAGTGCCAGGATCAAATCAGGTACGATAGGATTCGGTGGGAATGTGCGGTTGAGAATTTACGGGCGACTTCAATGTAGATCGGGGAAAAAACTGAAACGGGAAAACAGGGTTTTCTTTTCTTCAATGGACGAGGCTAAAAAAATGGATACTGACCTTGTGGTAATTGTTTGAGGATGCAGTATAAAAAATAGAAGTATGAAATTATTTGAATCAGAAATCTCCGCGACCAGCAATCTGCTTCCGATGGATGGCACGGTGCATTACCATGGTAAAATAGTCAACCGGAAGCAAGCGGATATGTTTGCAGAGCATCTCCTCAGCCATATCGAATGGAGGAATGATGAAGCCGTCATATACGGAAGGAAAATCATCACAAAACGAAAAGTGGCATGGTATGGTGACAGACCCTATGCTTATACCTATTCCAGAACCACAAAATACGCCTTGCCCTGGAACAGCGTATTACTGGAATTAAAGTCGGCAGTGGAGGTCGTCACAGGGGAAACTTTCAATTCGTGTCTGCTCAATCTCTATCACAGTGGCAGCGAAGGAATGGACTGGCATAGTGACGGCGAAAAGGAATTAAAGAAGGAGGGCGCTATCGCATCCCTTAGTTTTGGTGCTGAAAGAAGATTTGCCTTTAAACATAAAGCTTCCAAAAAGAAGGTAGAAATCGTCCTGGAGCATGGAAGTTTGCTGGTTATGACAGGCATTACGCAACATCATTGGTTGCACCGGCTGCCGCCTGTTAAAACGATCGCAGACTACAGGATCAACCTGACGTTCAGGACGATTGATAAATAGGCTTCTCCTAGATTTATTGTATCTTCATTTAAAGGGAAATCATTCTTTTATCCGATAATATATGGTCGTCTGTATCACAAGAGCGCATCCGTATGAAACCAGCTTTATGTGCCGGTCGGATGTGTGAATTCTATAAAATTGATATATGGCCTACGATGTAAAGCTTGCAGATGATGTAAGGGAGTATCTTGTGAATTTTCCCGAGATGAAGGTGGAAGAAAAGAAGATGTTTGGCGGACTCAGTTTTTTAATTAATGAAAAAATGTGTGTTGGGGTTAGCGGAGATCGGCTAATGTGTCGGTTTAACCCGGTTTTACAGGATCAATTATCTGAAAAAAACGGATACCAGCCAATGATCATGAAAGGACGGGAATATCCCGGATTTTGTTATGTTGATCCCTGCGGATATAGGACCAAAAAGGAGCTTGAAAGGTGGATTGACCTGTGCCTGGATTACAATGACACTGCAAAGTCATCGAAAAAGAAAAATAAGTCCGTTATTTTAACTACCATCTACCAGCTATTTAGAATATAAGGCAGATAGCTAAGCGCTGAACGCTTTGGCTGATGACCACAACTTATCTACAAATTGCAGCCCGAAAGAAATAGTTTTGAAATATTCAACTGAAGTTATGCCTGCAAAATAAAAGGAAAAGCCGGTAAGGATTATCCTGCTCCGACGATTCGAAATGTATATTTACATTATTTGATCGCCAAAATGTATGGGCTGGTCTCACTTTAATTTAAGACAAAGCTCATATGCCACGGAAGTACAAAAATAGGAGGACTGATATAAGCCGTTACACGGACTGGAGGCTGTTCTTTCCACTCCAACTGAATTAAAAGCCAATTGAAACCAATCGTTTGAAGAAAATATTTGATAACCATGCTTTGTAAAAAGGGGAAATTTAAAGTTATGATATGGTTGTTGGGCGGTCTGGGTTTTCTTACCTGTAAAACTCCGGGTGAGGCCCACGGTCTGAGCATTTTTGAAAATAGCAGAATGGTTTCAGATTTTATGCCGGAACTCTGGGTCCCGGACAATACCTATAAGGGATCCCTGTCAGACGACTATCAGACCTTTTATTTCTTCAGGAAGGCAAGTCCGGAATCAGAAAAATATATCCCTTACCTCTCCTATTATAAAAATGGTGCCTGGCAGCAACCCTCTATTCCGGATTACTACAATGAATCATTTTCCTATACATATCAGTTAAGAGTGCCCAAAACCCCGGATCTGGTTTTTTTGTCAAATCTCAGAATGAAGACAGACACCGCGCAAAAACCAAATTACAACTTTTGGATCACAACCATTTCCGGAGGTCGATTTGGTGAGCCGGAGGAATTGGGATACAATAAACTTATTCGCAATTATAATTCTCAACCGAGCATCTCTGAAAAAGGAACCCTCTATTTTACTTCAAACTCTCCTGATTGGAGTAAAACATATTCTTATAAAATGGAAGCCAGGACGGAGGGTTATGCAGAACCTGAATTATTCCTGCCCGTTAATACCTGGAGAACGAACACGGATTGGATTGTTTATGAATACTGTGTCTCTCCAAGAGAGGATTATATCATCGTTTGCATAGAGGATCAGAAACATGAAAATTCCAGTCCGGATCTTTATATTTCCTATTTAGAAGGCACAGACTGGAGCCTGCCTGAAAAATTAACCGATGATATAAATACCGGCGGCGTGGAAAATTTTCCCGTGATTACATGGGATGGAAAATATATGATCTTCACAAGGGATTTTTCTCAATTTAAAATTGTCCCTGTGCAGCACTTTAAAAAGTAAAGTCCGCCCCTTCACCAACTCTTTTTTAGACCAGAAGTACCTGTCGAATCATTTCCGCTTTCTTGTAAGATTCTTTATATTGCCTCCAACCATTGAGTCAGATGTCCGACTGCAACTAATATTTCCTATTGTTGATAACACACGAAAGTGACCCGCGATTTACAAAAACGGCCGGCAACTTTATTTTCCGGGATAAATACATGTCCATTTTATGGTAACAAAAATGTTTATGAAATCTCCGCTAATGATGATACTGTTTTTACTTGGTACGTCTGTGAACGGTACAATGTACGCTCAAACCAATGAAGATGCATTAGGTTCGTGGTATATGTACTTCTTTAACGGAACCTTCAGTGAAAGCGAGTTTGGTTTTCAGGGAGATGTGCAATACCGGAACTGGAATATCATTGGAGATCTCGAACAACTGCTGCTACGCGGAGGCTTCACTTATAGCCCGAAAGCCACGGCTATCAAATTTACACTGGGATATGGGAATATTACATCCGGAACCTATGGCTCTGAAAATTCGACCTCAGGTGAAAGCAGGATTTATCAGGAAGCACTTTACCCTGTTCGTATAGGTCAAAGATGGAATCTGAATCACAGATTCCGGTTTGAACAACGATTTGTTCAGAACCAGGAGTTTCGCACCCGGTTTAGGTACAATCTCTCAATGGAAATCCCGCTTAATAGAAATGAAATGGTAGAAAAAACCCTGTATCTGGCACTTTATGATGAGCTCTTTATAAATGGGGAACGAAGCATTGGGAACGGTAATGAGGTAGAAGTTTTCGATCGCAACAGGTTGTATGTGGCGTTGGGATATATGATCAGTCCTTCCCTGAAGATACAACTCGGTTTTATGAAGCAAGCAACTGATATGCTTTCAAAAAATCAGCTGCAGTTTAGTCTCCATCATAAATTATAAGAGTCATCAGCTGGCCATCTAATGAAAGACACGGAGGTATGGGGATCAAAGTAAAGGATACCTTTCCAAAAAACAAGTATCTCAAAGATGAAAGGCAGCGGATTCTGATTCCCTTAACAAATGACGGGAAGTAAAGGCAGCGGCTGACCGCACTTTAACTTTTTTAGTATATTTAGAAACACTTCCCCCTGCTCTAAAATAATTTTCATGAAACAAATAGTGATTTGTTTGCTCATCCTGCCGTTGTTTTCAGAGGTTTTGTCACAGGATATTCCGCCTTCACCGATTATTTTTATTAACGACGGCAGTGGCTCCATGTGGGGTCAATTGCAAGGAAAAACTAAGATGAAAATCGCTTCAGGGGTACTATCTTCCACCGTAAAATCGCTCCCGGAAAATCAAAAAATCGGACTTGTAGCATATGGTTCCAGTCAAAAGAAGGATTGTCAGGATGTTGAATTTTTAGTGGATGGTGAAAAGGGCGACAGATCCAAAGTCATTACAGCGCTGCAGTCCAGTCAACCGCTTGGAATGACACCCCTCACCTATTCAACTAAACTTGTTATTGACCGGCTGGGGGAAACGAGTGCCAAAGCGACCGTTATCATTTTGACAGACGGCATCGAATCCTGCGACGGAAGTATATGCGAAGTGGTTCGTACTGCAAGGAAAGAAGGGATTGATTTTCGTTTGCATATCATCGGTTTCGGACTTAGTGCGACAAAAGGGCTAACGTTTTAATTATGAGTAAACTATGGAAGCCGGCCTGCCTGTTATTTAATTTTCTTTGTCTCGCCGTTTCCTTTATAGCAGGTATGTATTTTGCAGGGGCCATTGATGCCGGAAAGGATCAGGGACTGGCAGGCGGTGCTATCGTCCTGGGCTGGGGGGTTCTGTTTGCCGGATTGGCCTTTATAGCCTCCTTTTTTATCACCTACTACCTCATTCATGCTAAAATTATAAGGGCCAATTGGGTGCTTCTCGCACTCCTGGTTCTCGGATTTGGTGTGACATATTACAGGTTCCTCGAACGGGACAGGCTGCAGGACGAAAGAAACAGCCCTTACAATGGCCCTGTCACTCCCACCACCCCGACCCAATCCTCATTTTTAGCCTCATGGTAAAATTATATACAGAGAAGCATGATAAAAGGAATTTTTCACAAAAGTGAGCTGGACAGAAATCAAATAGACCCGATATTATGGCTGGTTTGAAACGTACTATTTTTTCACCTGAGGTCTTTATATTCATCCCAGGTTATCTTACTTTTTGCCTCCTGCTGATACTTATCCATCGGCCTGTATATGGCCAGAATGCCCCCATCGGTGAAAATGCTGAATTCCTTCAGACCATAAAAGGACGAATCGATGTCTCAGGGCCGGGATACACTTTGACTCATGAGCATATTATGTCAAATTTTGGCAAGGAGCCTGAAGTATCAGCCGTATATGATGTTCCGCGCTTATTGGGACAGACGATACCCTATCTGAAGCACCTTCATTCTCTTGGCGTCCGTACCATATTTGACTGCACCACAGCTTATTTCGGAAGAAATGTGAACTTGTTAAAGACCATCAGTGACGCTACCGGTATCGCAGTTGTCACCAACACCGGAATCTATGGCGCTGCAAGTGACCGCTATATCCCCGAATTTGCTTACCAAAAAGATGCGGAGGCTATTGCCAACATTTGGATTACCGAATATAAAACAGGCATTGACGGAACAGATATCAGGCCCGGGTTTATAAAACTTAGTTTTGATGAGGGGACTCCATCCGCGATCGATTTAAAGCTATTTGAAGCAGGCATCCTGACCCATCTTGAAACTGGCCTGACCATCGCCGTCCACACGGGTGACAATCTTGCAGCAGCCAAAGCCCAGATGGCTCTTATAAGAGATTATAAAATGGATCCGGATGCGTGGATCTGGGTACATGCCGACCAGTTTCAGGATGATGACATTCTTATCAAATTTGCTTCCGAAGGAGCATGGATATCCCTTGATGGTGTGCGTTTGGCCACCTATCCTGCTTACGTAGACAGAATATTAAAGTTTAAGGCTAAAAATGTACTCGACAAGGTGCTGTTGTCACATGATGGAAACGGATTTCCCAATGGAGGTGAAATTAGGGCCTTTGATGTGATCCTGACCCATTTGATTCCAGCCTTAATTTCGGGTGGTTGTACCCGGGAGGAGATCCAACTATTGCTGGTGGTCAATCCCGGAAAAGCGTTTGGTATAAAGCATTAAGCCCTCTAAACAGGTTTGAAGGGAGCTGGTTTGGATAAAAAAAAATGTGAAAGATGACCGATGTTTGATTTCAATGAGGCCGGTCGTTCCTGATGCCCTGAAATCATTCAAATGGTATAGGAAAGCCCTTGGGGGCCACTGAATTCTGAAATTTGGGATCGGTTGTTGGCCTGGAAATCCTCTGGACCTTTTTTTTCTTGGAGATCCGGAAAATAACGGGTGGGAAAATCCATCTGTGGTAGGCACAACTGCAACACCTTTGATATGATATTCAATCTGCTGCGTCACTCCGCACATCATCAGATATCTGAACGAAATTGCTATACCCTTCTCAGACATCATCAATCTTTAGACTACCTTGTCCAAAACCTGATATTGGATGGATACAAGTGGTATTGATTTATTGAAAACAGTTTTGTGGCAGCAATTCGGAGCCAGTATTAAAATGCTGGAAAACAGCATCACGTGCTGTCCTGAAGACCTATGGACAACGCATCCAAAATTCTGGTACAATGCCTTTCACTGCCTTTTCTTTCTGGACTACTATCTGACTCTTCCGCCCGTCGGATTTTCACCCCCGTCTCCCTTTACCCTTTCAGAATTTGAAGATGTGATGCCTCAGAGAACCTATACCCAATCGGAACTATTGAATTATCTGAACAGTAGCAAAAAAAAATGCCAGACGCTCATCTCCGGCCTGACGGCAGAAGAAATGCATCGTCAATGGATCAACGAGTCGAACACCATGCGCTATTCCCTGCTGGAAATTTTACTCTACAATATGCGTCATGTCCAGCACCACGCGGGGCAGCTCAACATGTTACTGCGGCAGGAGCTCAATGATGCCCCGGATTGGGTCTTCCGGGCTTCCTGATAAAGGATCAGCTGACAGCATTTGAAAAAAAGAGTTCTCCGGGCTGTACAACCAAGGAAAGGCCTTTATGAAAAAATGCTACCTTGGTATAAGTACAAATTATATGGGGATGAGTACCAAACTTATTAAATTATTTCTAAGACTGGCTTTGGCGGTGGGATTTCTTTCGGCCGTTGCAGACCGTTTTGGATATTGGGGAAAAGATGTAGCTGTATGGGGAAATTGGGAAAACTTCGTGGGATATACTCAGGTGATCAATCCATGGATACCGGCCGGGATGATACCCAGCCTTGCCGTCATTGCGACGGTGGCTGAGGTTATTTTTGGTCTGTGTCTACTGATCGGCTTTAAAACCGAACTGGTTGCGAAATGGAGTGGCTTCCTTCTTTTGTTGTTTGGCCTGTCAATGACATTTTCCGTTGGACTGAAATCAGCGCTTGATTATTCCGTTTTTACGGCATCCAGTGCTGCTTTTGCACTCAGTCTGTTAAAGGAAAAGTTTCTTGAGATTGATAGGTTCCTCTGGAAAAATTAATCATTTGGCTTACATGAAACTCCTCCGAAAAACCCATCATCCCTTACAACGCACTTTGTTAAAGATGAAAGGCATATCATGTTCTTCAGTTTATCGAAGGTTGGAATTTATGAGAAAGATCTTCTACCCATTATGGTATTTGCTGCTTCTGGGCATGTGGTGTTGCGCAGAGAAGCATGGGGAAGACCCCCCAGTTGCAGAAGAATATGTATCCAACCCCATTCTCAGCCGGGGTGCCGATCCCTGGATGACAATGGATGGGGATACCATTAGATATTGTTATGCTCAGAACAATGCGATTTATGTAAAGTCTGTTCTACGAATCTCACAACTGGAATCGACACCTGGATTTAAAATCTGGGAACCGCCACCAAATACAGGGTATTCCAAGGAAATCTGGGCTCCGGAACTTCACAAAATAAATGATACATGGTATGTGTATTTTGCTGCAGATGACGGCATTAATTTAAATCACCGGATGCATGTTATATCCTCAGAAAAGGCTGACCTAAACAAGACTTTTAATTATCTGGGTCAACTGACCGATGCTTCTGATAAATGGGCTATTGACGGGACGTTCTTTCACCAGTCTGACAGAATGTATTTTGTTTGGTCGGGTTGGGAAGGGGATGTTAACGACCAACAGCATCTTTACATTGCAGAAATGGATAGCCCCACCCGGATAAGCTCCGAAAGAATTCAGGTTTCCAGCCCCGAATACAGCTGGGAAAAACAAGGGGCAGGTGATGGCTTGCCGACCATTAATGAAGGCCCTCAGGTAATTCAGCGGCCGGGACAGGTATTTATAGTCTATTCTGCAAGCGGCAGCTGGTCAGACCATTATTGTTTGGGCATGCTGGAATTAAAAGGGGATGATCCTTTGCTCAAATCATCCTGGTTAAAGCACCCCGAGCCGGTCTTTAAGGGAAATGATGAAGTCATCAGCCCGGGACACGCTTCTTTTTTAAAAATAGGAACGAAGGACTATTTGGTCTACCACTGCAATGCTCAAAAGGGAGGAGGCTGGGAAAATCGACAAGTGCATATACAGGCTTTTCAGTGGCAGAATGATCGCCCGGTTTTCGGGTCTCCAGTTCCTATAAATTCCAAGGTGCGGATTTCATACTGATGGCTGGCATATAAGTTGATTGTTCAAGGTATCCAAAGGCATCCACAACGACCTTGCTTCCGGAGCACAGCAGATATGGGTACATCTCATTCTAATACTTTACAAAGATGATCGTTTCTTTTGTGAATATCCGCTGAGAGGCGAAATTACCCTTTCGGACAGAAACAGAAAATCCGGAGCTGACTGATTGATTATTGGGCATATGGAGACCTGAGAACCGTAGTTTGGACCTCCGTAAAGTCGCCCGGATTTCTGAAACAGATTGATGTACACTTGCAGAGTGGTCCGGGGTTCTTATCTTTATAAATTAGAAATCATATTAAATTACAGAAGATGGGAATGACATTGAAGCTGGCCGAAAAAATGATTGCCTCTGCAAAAGAAAAAGCAGAGGAGCTGGAAACTAAAATGAATATCGCGGTTGTAGATGCCGGGGCCAATCTGGTGGCCTTTGCCCGAATGGACGGGGCGTGGCTAGGTTCGCTGGATATCGCGATAAAAAAAGCAAAAACAGCGCGCTATTTTGATATGAATACCGGAGAAATCGGAAAACTTTCCCAGCCGGGAGGACCTTTATATCATATAGAGCATTCCAACCAGGGCCTTATATCCTTTCCGGGGGGTATACCTCTGAAGGATTCCAAGGGGGAGGTCATAGGTGCTATAGGCGTCAGCGGCAGTAGTGTGGATAATGACCATGCAGTTGCGGCCGCCGGGTCGGCTGCCGTCTGAGAAGACCTCCATTTCCGGTAAAACCTTACGTCTGGTAAAGCATTGGGTCCAAGACACCATTGACTCCTGAAGAACTCGGGAAATTAACGCAGGATAGTCTACCTTTAGCAGTAATGCAGCAAGGTTCCTATCTGAAGGTCGAAGGGCAAACTCGGCAATTCTGGCTTTCAGCCATTGGCTGGAAAATATGCTGAGAAGGATAAGCATTTAATAGCATCCGCAAATTGATGATGAATAGTGTTGGTCTGTATACCCGGACTTTGTTACTGGTCTCTCTTCTCCTGTTCACAGGCTGTAACAATGAAAATGAGCGCCCAGGGCAACATAAAAAGGAAGCAGCGAACGGAGGCCTGCTGCTGCCCGACGGATTTGAAGCCGTGGTGGTGGTCGATAGTGTGGGCCCTTCAAGACACCTGGCCGTGAGGGACAATGGAGATATTTATGTTAAATTGCGGCAAGAAACGGGGACCCACGGGAATATTGCTCTCAGAGATACTACAGGTGACGGCAGGGCGGATATCATGGAGCGCTTTGGTGACTATCCCAATGACGGAAGTTTCGCCACCGAGATGCGCATTCACAACGATTATTTGTATTTCAGTTCGGAACAGGTAGTCTACCGCCAGAGATTGACCCCGGATAAACTCATTCCGGACACTAAGCCGGAGGTAATCCTGATTGACCATTTCCCTAAGCGATGGCACAATGCGAAATCCCTGGCTTTTGACAATAAGGGAGGGATGTATGTCACCTTCAGTGCGCCTACCAATGCATGCGAAGAAATGAATAGTGACCGGCTCGGTCCCAATGAAATTGTGAAGGGCCTTTTCCCCTGCCCCGGGCTGAATGTTCTCGGAAGCATCTGGAAATTTGATGAAAATAAATTACAACAGACCCAGGAGGATGGAGAGGGCTATGCCATCGGGATACGGAGTGTGGTTGCGATATCCTGGAATACTGAAGACAACAGCTTGTATGCGGTCCAGCACGGTAGGGACTATTTGAATAACCATGCACCACAGTATTTCACCCCATGGCAAAGTGCCGTACTCCCGGCCGAGGAATTTATGAAAATCACGGATGGAGATGATTTTGGGTGGCCCTACACCTACTACGATCAATTTAAGAAGAAGAGAATGCTCGCTCCGGAATATGGAGGGGATGGTTCCAAAGATGCCGAGGGATATGCCGATCCCATTATGGGTCTTCCCGCACATTGGGCCCCCAACGATTTACTATTCTACAAAGGTAATCAGTTCCCGGAGAGGTACCGCAAGGGAGCATTTATCGCTTTTCATGGATCTACGAACAGGGCACCCTATGCCCAGGCAGGCTATATTGTAGCGTTTATTCCCTTTCATAATGGTCAACCCACCGGGAACTGGGAAGTCTTTGCCGATGGATTTGCGGGCGTCGATACGATTGTCCAGATGGCCGACGCCCGATACCGCCCGATGGGACTGTCGGAAGGTCCGGATGGTTCACTTTACATTTCTGAATCCAAAGTGGGAAAGATTTGGCGGGTTTTATTCAAAGGTGATTTGATGAATTTTGGAGATGAGCAACTTGGTGCGATGGAAAAAACAAAGGCGAAGTCTTACCTTAAGACTCCCGTGGAGGGCACAGATATTGTTCCTTCTCCCTA
>JBGTMS010000042.1:0-1661 GCA_041743425.1 Zeaxanthinibacter sp.
TTTCGACTTATCCGTAACCTTTTTTTCCTTTTCCTCCAGCCAGGTGTTGAATTTTTCCTCTGCCTGCTCTTCTGTCAGGGCGCCTTTTCTGACTCCACCCAACAAGTGATGTTTTAAAAGAACCCCTTTGTAGGAGAGGATGCGTTTAGCGGTTTCTGAAGGTTGTGCTCCATTTTCTAACCACTTGACAGAATTGTCAATGAGGATATCTATGGTGGCGGGATTGGTATTGGGGTCATAGACCCCTAATTTTTCAAGGAATTTTCCATCTCTTTTGGAACGGCCGTCAGCCGCAACCAGCCAATAATAAGGTTTTCCTTTTTTCCCGTGTCTCTGTAATCTGATTCGTACTGGCATATCACATTAATTTGTGGGGTTCCCGACCCCTGTTATTAATTTTTATTGCTTCCCTCCGGACGGTTTTCTGAACGTCACTCCGGTTTCAAAAGCGGATGCAAATATAGCACATACAATTGAAGTTGGCACAAGGAAATAAAAAAATGTATGTAGGCCGATATTTTAATACTTGGTCCTTGCGGTTAAATTTGTGATAACCCTATAGTTAATTTATCCTTCCAATGAATTTCCTGGAATTTAACTGATTCCTTTTACTTTATAAAAGTTCATGAAAAAGTATTGCATATTGAACTTCAAAAGCGACTTGTCAAAAAACATAATTTAAGCTATACTTATTCCAGTTTAAAGCTAAAATGTGTTCTCCTAAGTATTATTTATGTCAAAATCCATCTCAACGCTATTATTCATATGAGCATGTAATTAGAATATAAACTTTCAAAGTTAGTAGTATTACAATCGTTAAATCGGTGTTAAACTATTAGAGTATGATAGTAATACTATTAATTTTGAAATTCAGTTGAAAAACCTGATATGGAACAACTTTTACAATCGTTTAGCATCCGGGTCAATGAGAAGTTATACGTTAAGGATCCGGAGTCCTCGGATCTTGGAAAACGAATCATTGAGGAGAGCATTATTATTATCAACGAAATAGGTTTCGAAGGTTTTACCTTTAGAAAACTGGGCTTAAAAATAGGCTCTAATGAAAGTTCTGTGTATAGGTATTTTGACAAAGCACAAATTATTGCTATACCTGACCTCTTGGTACTGGGGTTGGTTGGAATATCGTTTGGTCCTGGCCACCAATAGTATTTCTGATCCTTCAAAGAAGCTCAGAAAGGCCATAGAGATTGTAACCAAGACTACAGAAGTGGATTCGGCCTTCTCCCACATCAACGAAGTCCTTCTAAACAAAATCGTCATCAATGAATATTCTAAGTCATACTTAACTAAGGAAGTCGACACCGAGAATAAAGATGGATATTTTGTAATCTACAAAAGGCTTGTTAATCGAATAAGCAAGATGATCGAGGGTGTGAATACAAAATATAAATATCCTTTGAGTTTGGCAAGTACGGTACTCGATGGATCTTTGCACCAGCATTTCCTCAAAGACCATTTCACTTCCTTGACTGATTGTCTCAATAATGCCGATCCGACGGAATATTTCACACAATTAGTCTTCAACGCTTTAACTTCAAAAACAAATGGCTAAAACGGCATTGACGGCCTGGCAGCGGTTGATGGGTCTCCTTGAACTGGATAAAAGGGATGTCCTTCAAACCTTTTACTATGCCATATTC
>JBGTMS010000043.1:0-21693 GCA_041743425.1 Zeaxanthinibacter sp.
AAATGCCTATTTGGATTATGAAGGTCAGTTTCTGGTTACGAAATTCGGAGGTGCTAATTTTACCGCCGGAAAAAGTGAATACCAGCCGATCCCACAGGTGCAAATTGATATTCAGGGTCCCGATGTCCTGACACAGAACCCAGGGTATTAAAAAAATAGAATTGTTAATGAAAAGGCCGCAATTTGCGGCCTTTTTTATTTGACATTCTCCAAAGGTTCTTGCAATTTTGTGGAATGTATCTAAACATGAATAACCGATGAAGATAAATCTTGGAATTGCAATGGGTATCGCCATTGTAATTGCCGGCTGTGGACGAAAAGAAGAAAACAAAGCGCTCTTTCAAAAAATTGACGGTAAAATTTCGGGACTTCACTTTAATAACCGCTTAACCGAAAATGATTCCATCAACATTCTGGACAACGAATTTGTCTATAATGGCGCCGGCGTAGCCCTGGGTGATATGAACGGGGACGGACTTGATGATATCTTCCTCGCCGGCAACCAGGTGGATAACAAATTATATCTCAACCTGGGAAATTTAAAATTCAAGGATATTTCAGCCACAGCCCTCATCGGGAAACCTGATTCGTTGCTGTGGTCTTCCGGCGTCTCTATCATCGACCTGAATCTGGACGGACGTCCGGACATTTATGTTTGCAATACCTTTTACAAAGATTCCCTGCAAAGAAAAAACCTTCTCTACATCAATGCCGGAATGAATGCAAAAGGGATTCCAACCTTTAAGGAAATGGCAAATGACTACGGAATAGACGATAGCAGCTACTCTTCTCATGCGCAATTCTTCGACTATGATCTGGATGGGGACGTCGATCTGTTTATTGGTGTTAACCGTATAGAAGGGATCAATCCCAACCAGTTCAGCCCTCTGACCGATGATGGCTCATCAAAGAGTAAAGACCGGTTGTACCGGAACAAATGGTCTGACAGCCTGGGTCATCCAGTATTCGAAGATTTCTCCGAACAGGCCGGCATCCGGTATCACGGATACAGCCATAGCACGCTGATTCATGATTTTAATGATGATGAATATCCGGATATCTATGTAGCCAACGATTTCTTAAGCAATGACCTGATTTACATCAATAACCGCGATGGAACTTTTACCAACAAGGCTGGTGAAATATTCAAGCATTTCAGCCTTTCTTCTATGGGCAGTGATCTGGCTGACGTGGATAATGACGGGAAGATGGACATTTTCACCTCTGAAATGCAACCCTATTACAACAAACGTAAAAAGTTATTTCAGGGTCCAAGCAGTTACCAGAAAGAGATCTTTACCCGAAAGTACAATTATGCCTATCAGTATACCCGTAATACCCTGCAAATGAATCAGGGTATGAATCCTGAAAACGGGCTCTCTATTTTCGGAGAAGTGGGCATGTTCGCAGGCATCCAGGAAACCGATTGGAGTTGGGCGCCTCTGTTCGCAGATTTTGACAACGATGGCTGGAATGACCTCCTTATCACGAACGGGTTCCCGAAAGATGTGACAGACCGTGATTTTGGCGACTTCAGGGTAACTGCCAGCCGGCTTGTAGATAAGCAGACACTGATCGCAGCCATCCCCGAAATAAAAATCCCCAATTTTATTTTCAGGAATAATCGTGACCTCACCTTTGAGGATGTAACAAAAGCCTGGGGTTTGAACTTTGGCACCTATTCCAATGGGGCCAGTTATGGCGATCTCGATCTTGACGGCGATCTCGATTTGGTCATTAATAATATTAACGATCCTGTACTTCTGATGGAAAACAGGGCCAACATTCTCCTAAAAGAATCGAATTACCTTCGCGTCCGTCTTACAGGACCCAAAAATAATCCGGAAGCCATAGGCAGCCTTGTTCAGATATTTACTGACGGCCTCACACAGAAAAAAATGCTGCTCTCAGGCAGAGGTTATCTTTCCAAAACTGAAAATACGCTCCATTATGGCCTTGGAAACCGTTCAAAAATTGATTCCATCATTGTGAAATGGCCGGACGGGGTATTACAGAAATTGACCAGAATTGCTGCCGATACTACGTTGTCCATTGCGTATGATCAAACTCGGGTGGGCATGCCTCTCCGGAAAAAGCTGTCAACTGCACCGTTGATGACAGAAGTAGCCGAAAAGTACAACCTCCAACATCTGAATCAGGATTTTGACTTTATCGATTTTAATTTTCAGCGCACACTTCCGCATAAATTTTCGCAATACGGGCCTTCCCTATCTGTGGGCGATGTTAATGGAGACGGCCTGGACGATTTGTTTGTTGCTGCGAGCAGAAATTTTAGTGAGCATTGGTTCCTGCAAACTAAGGACGGCAGATTTACCCGGAAAGAGGTAAACTATAAAAAAGACACGGAGCGGCAGGAAGAAGATGCAGGATCGCTTCTCTTTGATGCCGATGGTGATGGCGACCTCGATCTTTACCTGGCGAGAGGATGCGCCCAATATCCTGTTGGCCATGAATTTTACAGGGACGTATTACTACTGAACGATGGGGCCGGGGTTTTTACTGAAGCAGCAAACGCCCTGCCGGAGATGTTTTCCAATTCCTCAGCGGTAAAGGCCGCCGATTTTGATCGTGATGGTGATTTGGACCTCTTTGTCGGAAGCAGGGTATTGCCTTTCGCTTATCCCGAACCTGATCGTTCCTACATCCTCCGCAATGTCAGTTCCGCGGGACAACCCCGCTTTGAGGATGCCACAGCAGAAATTGCCGACGCCCTTCGTTATCCTGGATTGATAAGCGATGCGTTATGGACCGACTTTAACGGGGATTCCTGGCCGGACCTTATTCTGGCAGGAGAATGGATGCCCTTGCGCTTTTTCCGAAATATGGATGGCAAATTGGTGGAAATTACGGAATCTACCGGCATTCAGGATCAAAAAGGATGGTGGAACAGTCTCGCGGCTGCCGACCTGGATAATGACGGGGACATGGACTATATCGCGGGAAATTCAGGAAGGAATATTTACTTTCAGGGAGATTCCGAACGTCCCGTCCGTGTCTATTCCAAAGATCTTGATAAGAATGGAATGATGGATCCACTCATTTCCTATTACCTCCGGGATAGCAGTGGTACGAAAAAGGAATACCTCTATCATCCTTGGCAGGATGTGGTAAAACAATTCGCAGGGATTCGTAAAAAATTTAATTCGTTTGGAGCATTCGGCGAATCAACCTTACCGGAAATGTTTTCCGATGGACTTTTGGACGATGCCAGGGTACTCTCATTTAACTATATGCAAACTTCCTGGGTGGAAAACAAAGGTAATGGGAAGTTCCGATTGCATGCTTTACCGGTAGCTGCGCAGCTTGCACCGGTCTACGGGATCCTTCCGGTAGATCTGGATAATGACCAGTGGTTGGATCTTCTCCTGGTGGGTAATGATCATGGATTTGAAGTTCAACAGGGGCCGGCCGATGCTTTTGTCGGCCTCGCTTTAAAAAATGATGGCAAAGGGGCGTTTCTGCCCTTAACTCTGGAAAAAAGCCACTTTTTTGTACAGGGAGACGCAAAAGGTTTGGTGTCCATAAATCATAGGAACGAGCAATCACTTTTGGTGGCTTCTCAAAACAATGATTCCTTAAAAGTATTTGAAAGCGCCACATCGAATAATAAGAAATTGCTAAAATTAGCGGAGAACGAAGTGAAAGCACACATCTATTTTGATCAGGGCAAATATCGCGCCACTGAGTTCTACTGGGGCAGCAGCTTCCAATCCCAATCGAGCAGGTTCGTACCCATTATTGACGGTATCTCGGAAGTCCGACTCTATGATACTATGGGTAAGGAAACTCGCAAAATTGCCTATTGATGGGAAGGCCCTATTTCCAGGTCAGTGTTCGTTGGCGTGCTTGTAATCCCCGAAACGGTATTTGACCGTTCGCTTCAGAGGAATATTCATACCCCCTGTGCGCTCCAGCCAGGAATAGATGGCGGCTGACATGGACTTCGCAATCTCCTGTTTACCCGGATCTGCGATCAGATTGTACATCTCTTCCGGGTCATTTTTAATATCATACAACTCGTTGCGATCCCAGATGCCATGATATTTGATATACTTGTATTCCTCTGTACGCATGCCAAACATGGTAGGGGTCATTGGAAAATCATACTCCCAGAAATATTCATAAAATATTTCCTTTCTCGGAATCATTCCGGTCGATTGTTGTAGTATGGGAATAAAAGAAACTCCTGGCATGTCGTCCGGTTTTTTGACTCCCGCCTCAGCTAGAATTGTGGGGCCGATATCAATATTCTGCACCATTTGTTCCGGCACAATACCCCCCTTAAACAACTCAGGGCATCGGACAAGCAAGGGGACCTTTACTGATTCTTCATAAAAATGCCGTTTATCTATCAACCCGTGCTCGCCCCAGCTAAAGCCATTATCCCCCATGTAAATAACCATGGTTGATTCGTCCAACCCTTCTTCACGGAGATACTCCATTACCCTTCCAACACTTTCATCCACCCCGGCAAGCGTCTCACAATAATCGACTATCATTTCCTGCAGGTCCGAGTTCTCATGGTACATATAGTCCACCCCATGCCAGCTTACTCGCTGGTCTGCAACCCACTGCGGCCATTTTAAGTCTTTGTAGCTGCCGGTTTTTGTCTGATCAAAGGTGGCAGGAAGTTTGATTTTATTGCCCTTATACATCCCTTTGTGGCGCTTGGCGGGTTGAAATCCGGCATGTACCGCCTTGTGAGAAAGATAAACGAAGAAAGGCTTTTTCTTATCCCTGTTTTCCATCCAGCTTACTGCATGATCGGTCAGCAGGTCTGTGATATAAGTGGAGTCGTTGTATGCAACTCGTTTTCCATTAATGTTTAGTATGGGATTATAATACACCCCCTGTCCCGGAAAACTTTCCCAGTGCGTAAATCCCGGTTGCGGCTCATCTCCGTGATCTCCCATATGCCACTTTCCAAAAAAGGCGGTCTGATACCCCGCTTTTTTAAGATATTGAGGGAAGTAGGTCAGATTTCCCGGGTCAGGTGCCTGGTTGTCCACGATGGTGTGCGAATGTGAAAACTGACCTGTGAGAATGGACGCCCGGCTGGGAGAGCACAGCGCTGTGGTAACAAAGGCATTCGGAAGGTAAGCGCCTTCCGCTGCAAGGGCATCCAGATTCGGGGTTTTCAGCCAGGGAACCTTTCCTGTAAAGCCCATATAATCAAAACGGTGGTCATCAGTCAGGATAAAGATCACATTTCGTTTGACAGGAGGTTCCGGTGACCTGCTTTCTTTATCCGATACCTCCGTCAGGCTTCCATTCCCGAAGGCAGGGATGATGCCAA
The DNA here is from genome assembly GCA_041743425.1 of Zeaxanthinibacter sp. Classification (GTDB taxonomy): domain Bacteria; phylum Bacteroidota; class Bacteroidia; order Flavobacteriales; family Flavobacteriaceae; genus JTS-RE37. The sequence continues at coordinate 5,318 of JBGTMS010000043.1, forward strand.
TAAACAATATCAGTATATTTAATTTAAAAAAGTTCTTCGCCATTAGTTTCTCCTTTGATTTATAAACCATTGATACAGGGTATCGTCATTGTATGCCTGTTCCCAGACATTGTGTCCAATACCTTGGTAAACGGTGAATTTGACCTCATGACCCAGGGCTCTCAATGCCCTGACCATATCTTCAGATTCTGCAAAGGGGATGGATTTGTCATCTGTTCCGTGAAAAACCCAGATAGGCATGTCCTTTTCGATCCATGATGCATAGGGCACCGGCGTCATTCCGCAAACAACAGCCAGGGCTGCAAAACGATCCGGATACTGCACCGCCATTTCCCAGGCGGCTGCCCCTCCCCTGCTAAGTCCCGTAAGATATATTCGCTTTTCATCCACCCTGTGCCGGGCTATGACGGAATCCAGCAATTGCTTTACCGCTCTCGTATTCCACCATTTTTTCTTTTCGGGATGCTGCGGAGCAAGGATCAGGAAGGGAAATTGCTTACCCTCGGCAATCAGTTTTGGAGGGCCATTGGTTTTCAGAGCGTCCAGCTCCATGCCGGATTCACCTCCGCCATGTAAAAAAAGAAGCAGCGGAAATTCCTGCTGATCATTCTTTTCATATTCCTCTGGGAAATAAAGATAGTAATGAAGATTTTCGACCACTGTGGTTTTCTGCTCGGCCTCGAGCAAGCCGGAAACCGCTTGCGCGTTACAGGCAGAGGTCCATAGAAGCAGACAGTAGGAGAGATAAAAATTTCTCAGAGGTTTCATCTGAAAGCAGTATCTCTTATTTTGAAGGAGTTAGACTCCGTCTGGTTGTTATGCCATTTCTTAATCATCATATGTTATTATAATTCTCCGAATTCCCTTAAAAATACGATTTTGAATCCTTATTTTTGGGTAAAGGATCAAATTGTATGACGTTTTCAAGAGATCTGGCCGACCACCATTTCCCGGTTTCCTCCCTTTTTACCCAACCTGCCAACAAGGAAGAATGGGAGACCTACAATCTTACAGATGAGCAAGTCGATCATTATCGGGAGTTTGGTTATTTGTCCGGCATCAGGCTTCTTGAAGAATGGCAGGTAGACCGTCTCAAGGATGAGTTGGATCTTATTCGTGATCCTGCGCATCCCTCCCATGATCTTTTTTATGAATTCCATTCCAATGAATCGTCTGACCCGAATGCCGCCTTGTTTCATTCTCTGGGACATTGGCGAATAACCCAGGGCTTTCATGACGTCCTCTGGAACCCGGCTTTTGTAAGAGCCGCGAGTCAGTTACTTGAAAACCGGCCGGTCCGCTTCTGGCATGATCAGCTTTTTTGTAAACCGGCACATCATGGCGGCGTTGTGGCATGGCATCAGGACTATTCGTACTGGACCCGTACCAGTGCTATGCAGCACCTCACCTGCTGGGTGGCCCTGGATGACGCTGATAAGCACAATGGTTGTCTTTATTACGTTCCCGGCAGTCACCGTTGGGGTCTGCTCGAAAAACCTGAACTTGCCGGTGAGATGGAGGGGCTGATGGAGCATATGAGCGGGGAACAAAAAGCCGCCTTCCAACCAGTGCCGATTGAAATTAAAAAAGGTTGCGCTACCTTCCATCATCCGCTTATGGTTCATGGCTCCCACAGGAACACTTCTTCAAAACCCAGGCGGGCTTTTGTCCTGAATGTCTTTGCAGACGGAACTATCAGCAATACGGATGAGGAACTATTAAAAGGAGTGCCAAGTATCCCCCGTGGTAATAAAATAGAAGGAAAGTTCTTTCCCTTGTTGTATCAATAGAAACCCGCTCAACCCATTCCTCAGGAGAGATTACTTTCTGATGCTTTGCGCCAGCAATAACGCTTCTCTGATCTGTGTACCCAAGGCCTCGAAATTCCCATTGCGGATCAGTGTTGTGTCGAATAGCTGGGAACCCATACCTACACAATGAACTCCAGCCCGGAACCATGAGGTAAGATTTTCTTCTGTGGGACTTACCCCTCCCGTCGGCATCAGCCTGAGTTGCGGAAGCACGGCCTTGACCGCCTTTACGAATTCGGCTCCCAGGACATTTCCCGGGAAAATTTTGACCAGGGAAGCACCTAGTTGCTGTGCCCTGTAAATCTCTGTCACCGTACCGCATCCCGGCACCCACAGCAGGTCGTTTTCTTTTCCGAATAGGGCTACCTCGTCTATCAGGGCAGGAGATACGACAAACCGGGCCCCGGCCTCCAGGAAATGCACAGCATCCTTCCTGGTAAATATCGTTCCGATTCCAAGAATCATGCCCTCCATCTCTTCAGCCATTGCAGCGAGATGCTGGAAATTTTCCAAGGCCTCTTCCCCGCGGTTCGTAAATTCAAATACACGGATACCTGCGTCATAGGCAGTCGAAAATACGCGCCGGCAAATCTCCGGGTCCTTGTCATAAAATACGGGGACCACTGCCGTTTCATGCATCCGGTCAAGAATGGTGGCGTTCAGGATTTTTATCATGCTTCTAAGGTATCAAAAAAATGCCTATAAGAACCAGTCATACAGTCGGGAGATGTCGCTAATGGTGGACACTATCTTACTATAATTTCAATGTTTTGAACCTGATCTTTCATTTTTATTGGTACCTTTTGAGCGGGCTCTTCATGGATAGTTTCAATATTGAGATACCAGGCACCGCCTGTCCTTACAAGCATTAATAGTAAACATCTATGTCAGGATTATTTGAGATCAGGGAGAAGGTTATCGTGGTCAGCGGCGCGACGGGAGTACTGGGATCCGCCATGGCGCATTATCTGGCCGCAGAAGGCGCGCGGGTGGTGATTTTGGGCCGCAACCCTAAAAAAGTACAAGGTCTGACAGAGGCCATCCGACGGAATAATGGAGAGGTGATCGGGGCAGTTGCTGATGTGACAGATGAAGAGCAATTAAAGGTTGTCCGGGAAATGTTGACTAAGGAATTTGGAAAAATCCAGGTGCTGATCAACGCCGCTGGTGGAAATATGCCAGGGGCGATTATCATGCCCGACCAGGAATTGGCAGATACCGATATCCCGGCCCTGCAACAAGTGATGAATCTGAACTACCTGGGTACCTTGCTGCCTGTAAAAGTATTCTTACCCCTTTTTTTAAAAGATAAGCAAGGGAGTATTATTACGATTTCATCCATGTCAGCCTCACGGCCGCTGACCCGGGTGATGGGGTATTCCTCCGCAAAAGCCGCCATTGATAACCTCACCAAATGGATGTCGGTTGAATTTGCCCATAAATATGGGGATAGAATTCGTGTGAATGCCGTGGCACCGGGATTCTTCCTGACGGAGCAGAATCGGGATCTGCTTACCAAAAAAGACGGGAGTCTGACACAACGGGGACAACAAATTCTCTCCAATACCCCAATGGGTCGTTTCGGGGAGCCGGATGAATTGTTTGGCGCCGTCCACTGGCTCTGTAGTGACGCCTCAAAATTTGTCACTGGCACCATCATTGCTGTCGATGGAGGTTTTGGCAGTTATGCGGGCGTATAAGTCAGGGTGAAATACCGGGATAAATTACTAAAACTACCAATACAGCATCAACCTATGAAATTCTTAGAACAGACCATGCGATGGTACGGATCAGGAGACCCTGTTTCGCTCAGGGATATCAGGCAGGCAGGTGCCACCGGCGTTGTAAGCGCCCTGCACCATATTCCCAACGGGGAGTTGTGGCCGGTGGCCGAAATACAGGCACGAAAAGCTGTCATTGAAGCCGCAGGTCTGAGCTGGTCAGTGGTGGAAAGCCTGCCGGTACACGAGCATATTAAAACCCGTAACGGCAACTGGGAAAAGTACATTGATAATTATAAGAAAAGTCTGAAGCATCTCGGAGGCTGCGGCATCCGTACCATCTGCTATAATTTCATGCCATTGCTGGATTGGACCCGTACCCAATTGGATTACGCCCTGCCAGACGGTTCCCGGGCGCTTCGTTACGAAAAGAATGCGGTAGTTGCTTTTGACCTGTTCATACTTCAAAGACCACACGCTGACCAGGATTACAGTCCGAAAGAAAAGCAGGCGGCTAGCACTTATTTTGATTCCCTGGAGGCAGCGGAGAGAATAAATCTTTCGGATACAATCCTCAAAGGGCTCCCCGGGGCTGAAGTAGGGTTCAGCCTTGAAGAATTCAGACAGGAAATAACCCGCTATGACAAAATAGACCACAAAACGCTGGCAGCGCATCTGGATGCTTTTTTGGCGGAGGTTACTCCGGTTGCTGAAGCCAATGAGATGGTACTTTGCATTCATCCGGATGACCCGCCTTTTCCGATCTTTGGCCTCCCCCGTGTGGTTAGTACGGCAACTGATGTCCGAAGAATTTTCAATGGGACTGACAGGTATTCCAATGGTCTTACCTTCTGTACCGGTTCCTTCGGTGTGCGAGCGGACAATAACCTCCCGGCCATGGTTAAAGAGTTTGGAGAGCGCATCCACTTTATTCATTTGCGTTCCACCAGAAGGGATGCCGAGGGCAACTTTTTCGAAGCCGACCACCTCGACGGGGATGTCCCTATGTTTGAAGTGATGAGGGAACTGGTCCTATGGCAACAAAAAAGGAGCAGCGCGCTCCCTATGAGGCCAGACCACGGGCATCAGATGCTAGACGACCTTGACAAGACCACCTATCCGGGATATACCGCTATTGGGAGGCTTAAAGGACTGGCCGAACTGCGGGGTCTGGAGCTCGGCATTTCCAAATCATTGACAGTTGCGGAAAACAGGTGATCATTCAGTATTCGCAAGGACTTCGTCTCTCCTTCGGAATCTTTCCGCGATATAAGCGATGATGAGCAGCTGGGAGATGTGGTATAGCATAATAGGGAAGATATAAATGCTGGCATTTGTGCTATGCCCGAACATGATCTTTGCCATCACCGATCCGTGAACGAGTGATTTCTTGGATCCGCAAAAGATCGCTGTAATACGGTCCGCAGTGGAGAAACCCAGAGCTTTTGCCAAAAAATGTATGATCATCGTCATAATCAGGAACAGTCCAAGTACAACGGCATATAGCAATAAAAAGTCCATAAGGTTCAAGCCGGAAAATAATCCGGCCAGGAAGGAAGTGCAAAAGCTGGAATAAACGATTAGGACAATAATCGATTTGTCAAAAAAACTAATCCCTTTGCTGTATTTACGGGCTAAGTGACCCAACTTTTGATGCAGGAGCAGGCCGATGCCCAAAGGAGCTACGATCTGCAGCATCAACTTGACTACCACATCCGGCAGGGATATCCCCTGTACATCCTTTACCACAAGACTGAGCCACAATGGGGTCAGCACGACACCGATCAGTCCTGAAAGGCTGGCGTTAAAGATGGCTGCCGGGACATTGCCTCTGGCAATAGAGACCATCACAACTGATGACGAAACAGTCGACGGTAGTACTGCAATAAAGAATACACCCACCCATAATAATTGCGTCGTTTCTCCCGACATCATAGGCTTAAAGGGGAGGATCAATAAGGGGAAGAGTACAAAAGTGCTTAGATGGATCAGCAGATGCAGTTTGTAATTGCTGACACCGGCTTTAAAGTTGGCCGCGGAAAGTTTAAGCCCGTAGAAAAAGAAAATGAGGCCGATCCCTATGTCTGTTACCTTGCTCAGCGCCAGGACCCGCGCTCCTTCCGGAAACCAATAGGCCACCAGAATAGCGGCCAGCAATGCGACAATAAAACCATTTGCCGCTATCCTATCTTTAAAGTTTGCCATCTTATTGTTCCTTCATCAAATTTCGAGTGCGGGAACAAATGTAAGGATTGCGCCCAATAATTTGATTCTGTTAAATGAATGACCTGCAGCCACCTTTAGCGGCCTGTTAACTTTTGAAACTTATCCTGAATTTGTAGAAAGAAACCCTACTGTCCTTCTTATTTAGGACCATACGGAAAGGCGAAGCCATGGGTTCGGCTTCCTCATAAATACTTACTCTTTTGAAGAACAATTGAACATCCACTGCACGCCATGGCGGTCAGTACAACTTCCGAAATAGTCCCCCCAGAACATGTCCTGTAATTCCATAGTCACCACGCCACCATCTGACAAGGCTTTAAACAACCTGCGTGTTTCATCCCTGGAATCCGGTTCCAGATTGATAAAGCTGTTTGTGCCGAAGGTCAGGGAAAATCCCATTTCTTCAGGCGCATCCGTTCCCATCAGTCTGTGCCCGCCTGTGATTGGAAGGGATACATGCATCACCAGATCCTTTAGTTGGTCAGAAATAGCTGGTTGCCCTTCCTGAGGAGGTACATCTCTGAATCTCATAATTCCGGGCGCATCGAAAGATCCGCCAAAAACCAATTTATAAAAGTTAAATGCCTCTTCTGTGGAATTTGCAAAATTGAGATAGGTGCTGACGCGTGCCATGACTTATAATTTTAGAATTAACAATGAATCTAAAATATTACAAAAAATATGGTTGAAAGTGGCTAATCACGTCTTTGAGAAGGGCCAAACACGCCATGATGAAACTATCACAATCAAGGCTTCCGGGTGCAACTAAAATGTAAAGGTCATCAAAGTATCACAGGGCCTGAAGTGTGGCGCTGGCACTAGCAACGGCAAAATTGTAGTCGTGTCATCTGATATCAAGGAAAACCCCTGCAGAGTAGGTCGGATTGGCATAAATGATCCTACCGCGGACAGCGCCTCCGTAAGCCAGGGATATTCCCCATCTTTCCGTCAGGTACCAAGCCACTTCGGCGCCAAGACTTATATACTCTATATTATTCGCAAAAATACTGCCCTGGTTGGATTGGACAGAATGGCTGCCGTTTTGCAGGGATTCTACCACGTTCATCCTTCCTACCAGCCATAACCTTCTCTTTAAAAAATTCAGGCCGGCTTCTCCTCCAACAAGGAGTTCATCAGAAAAACCCTTATTCCGGTTATTAAAACCAAGGTAAGCCCTGCTATAACCGGTATAAGAAAATATCCTGAAAGGGATACCGACATCGAGTTGTACCGTTTGATTAAATTCCCCGTCTCCCGTTTGAAAGCTGCCATCACTCCCAGCGGAATCATTCCCTGTCGGGATACCGAATTTTAAAGTTGATGCCAAAACCACCGGTCCCTGTCGAAAAAGGCCGTGCCGCAGGGAAATATCCACGTCCCCCAGACTGTTCAGGCTTTCTCCTGCCCGAAGTACTTCAGAAGTTGTTCCGGAAATCTGTTCGTTCTGATAGGTGCGGGAAAAGAAGGGAATATAGGCAACTACCTCCCATGCATCCGTTATGCCGTATTCTCCATAAAAATTGACGTTAAAGTAACCACGTGTTGCATTAGGGTCAATTTCTCCTGTGTCTGTATAATGCTGATCAGATACCAGTGACCAGGCTGAGAGCTTGTAGTATCCTTTCCCTTGCTCCCGAACCCATTGCCCCTGAAGACCTGGGATCGTCAGAAAAATAAAATAAAGGATAAACAGGGCGTTTCGGATCATAACTGTTATTTAAGGATCAGTTGATTGTACCGCCGCCAACCTTAACAGAGAAGGGTTTACACCAGTAGAGCAGGTAGTTATAATCGGTTTGGGAAACCCCTGCCGGCAGATCATACGAGTGGGCTCCGTTAAAAACGATCACCCGCCCAATTTCAATAGCTCCATTAATACTGTTGGGATTATTGGTGAGGTACACGTACAATCCCGGCAAACTAGAGGAGGCCTCATAATTATCCGCCAGCAGCAACTCCAGGGATCCCTGAGATGATTGCCGCAATGAAAAATCCCCGGTCAATCGATAACTTCCCGAGGAGGTGATGGACCCGCTGATTTCCGGATTCAACGATACCGTTTCATCCGTTATCTGAAGATTGATAAAGGTAGTTACCGGACTTTCAGTAAGGGTGTTCGCGACTACAACCGCCTGGCCTCTGCTAAGGGCTATCGCTGTCCCGGTCAACTCATCTATGGAAAGTACGGACGTGTCCTCGCTGAACCAGCGGACCTCCACAGGCTCCGGCTTTCCAACGTTATTCAGGTAAAGCGCTTCAAATTGATAGCTTTCATCAAGGCCCAGGGATTGAAGTGGATTTTCTATCCGCAGTTCCGGGCTAACAAAGTCTTGTACAATGTCTTCTCCAATACAGGAAGACAGCAGGACGGCGGACAGGACGAGAAAAGCACATCTAATTATAAGCATCGGAAGTGGAAATATAATTCCAACGGATAGTCGTATATAGATGCTACGCATTACACTTCCTGACCTCTAAAATGAAATATCTCATTGATGAAGTAGTCATTTCTCCATTCCATGCTGCTGTCGCTATTGATCTTTAATTATCGATAACGAAGTTGACAATGTTTCATTCATAGGACGTTGCTCCTTTAGGTTGATAAAACCTATAATACATCCGACAATTTTGCCTAATAAGGGGGCATCATGTTAATTTATCGTATATCATGAATGGCGATCCCGGAGTTTGGTAATATTTATATAACCTAATGATAAGTTGGTCTTGACAAGGTTGTCGTTTAAAACTCACGACCTTTGTCAGAACTGATTTTCCATTGATGAAAATAGTTGCTTCTTACCTTTCCAAAATATTGATCAAATTTCTGATCTTAAGACTCAGAAGTTACTTCTCACCTTTCAGATTTAAGGATTTTAGTACATCAGCCCTCCAAATCAGTTCATGAAAAAAAGAGCAGTTGATCTTGTGGTAATTTCCGATGTGCATCTGGGCACTTATGGCTGCCACGCAAAGGAATTACTGAATTATCTTAAATCTATCAAACCGAGGCAGGTGGTATTAAATGGTGATATTGTTGATATCTGGCAATTCAACAAGTACTATTGGCCCAAATCACACATGAAAGTTGTTAAATTCCTGCTGACATGGATTTCAAAAGGAGTTAAAGTCCGGTACATCACCGGTAATCATGACGAAATGCTTCGAAAGTTTACCGGATTTAAGCTGGGCTCATTTGATATCTCAAACAAACTGGTACTTGAGCTGAATGGTAAAAAAGCCTGGTTCTTACACGGAGATGTTTTTGATTTTGCCATGCAGCATTCCAGGTGGATCGCCAAGTTAGGAGCTTTAGGATACGATTTTTTAATTGTATTGAACAAGTCCATTAATTTTTGTTTTAAGAAAGTCGGTAAGAACCCCATTTCCATGTCAAGGAACATTAAAAACAGCGTAAAATCAGCGGTAAAATTCATAAACAATTTTGAGAAGATTGTGACAGATATTGCCATAGAAAACGGTTTTGACTATGTGATCTGCGGACATATTCACCAACCGGAAATCAAAAATGTGGAAACTTCAAATGGCCGGGTGATGTATCTCAATTCCGGGGATTGGGTAGAGAACTTAACTACCCTGGAATTTCACAAAGGGAAATGGAGCCTTTACTGTTATTCACATGACTCTCAGCTAAGTACTATTGAAATTGGACCGGAAGATCCCATGGAATGGCTTGAAAAAAAAGAACTTATCAAGAATCTAAGAGATGAATTCAATGCCATGATCTCCTCCGGCTCGAATGGGTAATACTTACACTTTATTTATGAAGATAGCATGAAAGTTCTTTACGCTATTCAGGGTACGGGAAATGGGCATTTAAGCCGTGCGCGTGATATCATACCCATCCTCCTCAAAAAAAATATGGATCTGGACCTTCTGGTCAGCGGGACTCAAGCCGATATGAGACTTCCCTATCCGGTGAAATATCAGTTAAAGGGCTGGAGTTTTATTTTTGGAAAAAAGGGGGGCGTCGACATGTGGCGAACCTATCTGAAGACGAACTCCCGCCGGCTTCAAAAAGAAATCAGAAGTGTACCCATCGGGCTCTACGACCTTGTGATCAACGACTTTGAACCGGTTACGGCCTGGGCATGCAAACTTAACCATAAGCCCTGCGTCGGGTTTAGCCATCAATCTGCGGTTCTGGCCTTAAATGCCCCGAAACCTCAGGATCCGGATATACTTGGAAAATTAATTCTAAAAAATTATGCCCCGACGAGCAGCCATTTTGGACTGCATTTCAAAAATTATGGCGACAGGATTTATACCCCGGTCATACGGCAGGAAGTACGCAACACCACAAGAGCAAACGGCGATTATTACACTGTGTACCTCCCGGCCTATAGTGATGGCAAAATACTTCATGTTCTGTCACAAATTACAGATGTCAAATGGGAGGTTTTCTCTAAAAACAGTCACTCAGAACTCCTCTATGGAAATATTAAAATTAGACCTATAGATAACCTTCCGTTTATCCAAAGCATGGCCGGAAGCAAAGGCATACTTTGTGGTGCCGGCTTCGAGACGCCGGCTGAGGCTCTTTATATGGGGAAAAAACTCATGGTAGTGCCTATGAAAGGTCAGTACGAACAGCAATGCAATGCGGCAGCCCTTAAAGAGATGGGGGTTCCTGTAATCAGGTCATTAAAGCTTAAACACCTCAGTAAAATTCAGCACTGGGTTAACAGCACTGCCAGAATCGACGTCTACTATCCGGATATTACAGAAACGATCATCAACAGAATCCTTGAGGAATCGAAGATAGTACAAACTGTACAACCTCAATAAATGCTGGAACCTATCGATTCTGAAAATTTCCCTTTGGAAAGACGGCTTTTTGGAAGCGATTTTGTGTGGGGCGTATCCACTGCTGCCTATCAGATTGAAGGAGCTTGCCAGGCCGGAGACAAAGGGGAATCGATTTGGGACAGATTCGTAAGGAAAAAAGGTGCCATTTATCACGGGGATCATGGAGGGATTGCCTGTGATTTCTATCATCGTTACAAGCAGGATATTCTTTTGATGAAAGCGATGAACCTGCAAAATTTCAGATTTTCGATCTCCTGGACAAGGGTTTTGCCAAATGGCGATGGAACCGTGAGCCAGCCCGGGATTGATTTTTATAACCGGGTAATCGACTTTTGTCTGGAATGCGGTATTACACCCTGGATAACCTTGTATCACTGGGATCTGCCACAAAAGTTGGAAGAACTCGGAGGCTGGACCAACAGGGATATCCTGGGTTGGTTTGAAGGCTATGTAGCGCATTGCGCTAAACATTTCGGAGACAGGGTCAGGCATTGGATGGTCTTAAACGAACCCATGGTTTTTACCGGCGCAGGTTATTTTTTAGGGGTGCATGCTCCCGGGAAAAAGGGATTTACTCATTTCCTGCCGGCCGTACATCATGCCTGCCTCTGTCAGGCTGTGGGTGGAAAAGTGCTTCGGTCACTCGTCCGCAATGCGGTCATTGGCACCACTTTTTCCTGTTCCCAAATAGATCCCTACTCGGACAGACCGAAGGATTACCGCGCAGCGAAACGAGCAGATGCGCTACTCAACCGGCTATTTGTAGAGCCCACTCTCGGATTGGGCTATCCTTACGGTGAATTGCCCATTCTAAGGAAAATGGACAAATATGTAAAACAGGAAGATGAGCGTACCTGTGTTTTTGACTTCGACTTTATCGGGGTCCAGAATTATACCCGAGAGGTGGTCCGGCACAGTTACACAGTTCCATATTTAAATGCCAAAATCATAAGAGCCACTAAGCGAGGGGTAAAAACAACCTTGATGGATTGGGAGGTATATCCGCCGAGTATATATAACATGATCGCAAAATTTAATACCTACAATGGGATTAAAAGCATTGTTATTACCGAAAACGGAGCGGCATTTGCGGATGTTTTGGAGAATGGGGAAATTCATGATAAGGACCGCCTGGATTATCTTAAGGCGCATCTGCAACAGTTACACCGGGCAAAATCCGAAGGCCTGAAACTGGATGGGTATTTTGCATGGACCTTCACCGATAACTTTGAATGGGCGGAAGGTTTTACACCCAGATTCGGCCTTGTATATATCGACTTTGATACACAACGTCGCATAATTAAGGCCTCAGGAAAGTGGTTCAGGGATTTTTTAAGGGGAGAAGATTAATTTATGGCCAGCACCTTATTCAACATTATTATATCTATTGTAATAAAGGGATTCGAAATCGGAAAAATCATTAAGTTCTTGTAATTGGGATACTACCTTATCTTCAAAATTTTATATCATAAAATGAGTACTTGCCAAAGCTAAAACCGGCCTGTGATTTTAATCTTTGGTCTGCGTCTTTTCTTTTATAACCTGTTTTTTAGCAATTTCTAGTTCTTCCTCGGATGGGTAATCGAGTCTTTGTTCTTCTGCCTTATCAGGCTCCAGGGTCAGGCGAGAATAGAACGGAAAATGGTCCGAACCGATGTAATTACCAAGCCGTAAGTGTCTAACCCTAAAAACATCCGATATAAATATATGATCAAGAGGCCATCTCAATAAAAAATTATTGGCATCATAGGTATTAAAAAGTCCCCGCCCCTTCCGCATATCTAATAATCTGCTAACTGCCTGGAAAAGTTTGGTGGTACGTGACCAGGCTACATCATTAAAATCGCCCATAACGATGACAGGGTGTCGGGAATGAAGACTTTCCAAGGCTATTTGCATCAGCTCCGAGTCACGATTAGTTGACATTTCATCCTGACTTGGCAACGGTGGGGTTGGATGGATAGCATACATTTGAATTGTGTCTTTTGTAGCTAGTAATAGTTTGGTGTGAATAGAGGGAATTCGGCTGTCAGACAGGTATTTTACCTTAGGATCTATAAGCTTGAATTTGGAATATAATAACATTCCGTAGGTATTACTTTTAGGGACTTCAACTTTGTAAGGATACGTCCTCCGTAAAGATTCCCCCACAGAGTTCAGCCAGTAATCATCGGTTTCCGTCAATAAAATGATGTCCGCCTTATCCCTGTCTAATTCTGAAAAAAGTTTTCCAGTGTCCTTGTTGGTTTGCAAGACATTTGCCGTAAAAATAGTGATATCATTTGTGGAGGGTTTTGTGGTACTATTCAACACCTCAAAAGGGGCAATAAAAGTAAAGGGATATATTTTGGTAAGTTGAAAAAAGAAGCAGGCCAAAATCAGCATGGCAAAGATATAATCCCATTTTAACCTAAAATCGAATTTGATAAAGTATATCAGCAAAGCGGAGAAGGTAAAAAGGGTCAATTGCAGATGCGGAAAGTCAAATATCCGGATCCACCAGTAATCGACTGCAACAAAAGGCAAAAGAGTCAATACGATTGCAAGCATTCCGATACCCTGTAGCACCCTTTTTAAAATCATCTAAACTTTTCCAATAATCGATGTGCGCCTGCCAGCGCAGTGTTATACAAATAAAAGGTACTCTAATTTTTTGATTTCGGACTAATGGCTCGCAGGGAATTCCGTCTCTTCCCTATAAATTAAATTTTTGGATGTCTGAGGGTATGAGATGGCCGGCATCTTCGGATTCTCTTTAGTAAGATGATGCTGCTCTATTTACGCCCCCGGGCTGTTTTTTGTTTGGAAGGCAAAATTCCGGCATCCAAATATACATCCGGTTCTCCACCATTTGTATTTGCCAAACGCCTCTGTAGAAAAGATCATTCGCTTGATTTCCATATGCAAAATGGGCAATTTGGATATGGAGGGCTTATCCTTAAGCAGACTTCGTCACGATGTGCTTGTTGCTTATATGTGTACGTATGGCTAACATTTAATTCTTATTAAATTGAATGGTCTGCAGAGGGGCTTATATTCACGTCGCAAGTGGGGCAGGTAATGAGATATTAAAATCCTTGCTCATAGGCATTGTATGAATAATAGGCAGATTCCTGATAAATTTTTACACTTACCGCTCTTAGCCCAGGTACGATAACTGTATTAACTTATTATATCGTTGAAATTGGGTGACCTAAATTCTATATTGATTGCTTGGCACTGTAAATATTCGCCATTCAAAATATGTTGATATGTAACCTATAGGGGATTTTTTTATGGATAGATGATATTCCCGCGATGAATGGTAAATTTTACTTTCATAAAGTTCTTACTATTTTCTGCCGGATCTTCCAGGTACAGGACCAGGTCGGCATCCATTCCCTGAGAAATCCTTCCGGTCTGATTATCCCGCCCGAATTTCTTTGCCGGAGTGGTTGTTAAAGCTGCTAAAATTTGATTGAAATCCATTCCTGCCCTGGACATTAATGCATATTCATCCTCAGGAGCGTAATCCGTCATAAAGCCGACATCTGTACCAAAAATAACCGCTCCACCTGCTTCATTAAACGAACGGAGTTGCTGAATGGCTGTATTCAGTAAGAGATGGTCTTCAGTAGAAAGACCCTCTTCTTCCAGAACCCATTTATGCAACTTTAATGTGGGGATCAATGATATTTCTGAAGCAATCATATCCCTGAGAGTCGACGCTGACCAATCCATTCCGTCATCAGCACCCACATGTGCCAGAACATCAACCTGTCCTTTGATCGCAATAGAAATACCTTCCAGATTGGTTGGATGGGTAAAAACAGGTTTTCCATATTGATGAGCGATTTTCGTAGCTGCAAGTATCATCTCCGGAGGCATGAACACAATAGTTCTACCATTAGGAGATGCGGACCACAATTTTATGGCATCTGCGCCAGCCTCCAATTGACCTTTAACATATTCACTGGCCTGCTCGGCGGTGCTCAATTCCGGTAATTTGAGCGGGGCAATATAAAAAGGGCTTCCGTCAGGTGGCGTAAATGGCACACCTGCCGTAAGGACGGTAGGACCTTTTACCTCACCATTTGCTATTCGACTTCGCAGGTCGATCAAATTTGGAAGATCCAAAGTGGCCAGGTCAAACGCGTAGGTAAAGCCATACTTCGTAAGCATGGTTTTTATTTGCTTATTCAATTGTTCCGCGGGCAGACTATCCGCTCTTAGCCAATGGGGTTCCATAAAATGGACGTGGCTGTTCCATAGACCTGCGGTGATGGTTAAACCGGAAGCGTCCAGAACTTCGACATTTGAGGGGAGGCTTACATTTTCCTGCGCACCAATCTCAAGTATTTTCCCGTCTTTAATGAGAATTATTCCGTTGACTACTGGATCTGAAAATGGCGCAGGATATATTTTAGCACCCACAATTGCCCAAATTTCTGTAGCCGACTTTTTCCTGTGATAGCATCCTTCAGACGGCATACAGATGACAATCAGAAGGAGCCAGATAATCATTTTATTTCTATGCTTCATAGGGAATAAAGCTACATGTTCTCCACATCATTCCCCCCTAGTCACGCAAATTTTTACATGAGGTAATGCTGCATATAGTGCTAACGCAAATACCATCACAATATAGGAATAATGCGATGGCATGAAACTTAAAGTGAATATGAAATTACGTTTCCCGACTTGGAAATCTTTGCAATGAATTAACGGACAAGAAGTCATCCGCAGCAGCTTACATACGAACAGCAAGGTGTGAAGAAGCTTCTGACCAAGGACAACCCCAGTGCGTAGTCGTCCTAATTAAAAAGCGTGAATCAAGGTTCTTAAATGTACATTAAATGAACCCAATCGTAAATACCCGTTAGCATCAACTAAAGGCTTAGTTTGTACCAGGAATTCAAATCCCTGTCAACCTACAATTTCCCTATCCAAAATAAACGGTTGATGGTAATAGCGTTTTCCTGTTGCCTTGTACATGGCATTGGACAATGCTCCGACAATCGGGGGGAGTGAAGGCTCGCCCAGACCTGTGGGGTCAATGCCATTGTCCGTAAAAAAGGTTTCTATTTCTTTCGGAGCCTCCATATTTCGGATCAAACGGTATTTGTCAAAATTCGATTGACCCGGAATGCCATTTTCAAAAGTCATCGCACTATAGGTGGCGTGGCCAATCCCGTCTACAATACCCCCTTCTACCTGGTTTCTGGCACTAAGCGGATTGATGACGATGCCGCAGTCAACCGCACACCACACTTTATCTATTTTCGGGCTATTGCCTTCCATGGTCAGATCAAGTACCTGAGCAACATATGAGTCGTGGCAAAAATAGGCCGATACGCCCCGTGACCTTCCTTTGTTGGAATCAGGATTCCAATTGGATTTTTCTCTTACCAACTTCAATACCGCGGCATAACGTTCCGGTTCGTATTCATTTTTCTCCGGGTCCCCCACGGGGTCTTTAATGGCCCTGTCAAACAATTCTAATCGGAATTCGATCGGATCCTTCCCGGCGGCTTCTGCGACCTCATCCATAAATGCCTGTTCTGCCCCGGCAATGAAGTTGGAACGCGGTGCCCGCCAGGCACCGGTAGTAACGTTGCTCTCCAGGCTGTGTTTTTCTGCCAGATAGTTGTCTACGGGACCCGCGGGAAAGCGATTTTCAAAAATGAGATCATCGTTGGTCCCTGCCCCCCGCACATGCCATGCAATCAGCTTCCCACTTTCGTCAAGCCCTGCCTTGTAGCGTATTTTGTAGGAAGGTCTGTAGGTTCCCTGGGTCATATCGTCCTCGCGG
>JBGTMS010000044.1:0-2941 GCA_041743425.1 Zeaxanthinibacter sp.
CGTAAGATGTTGAAAACTTATGATTCCATTTGTGATCCAAACGGGCATGCCCATTCCATTCGCGCTCTTTGCTGTCACCTTCAAACTGAACTTCGTTTAAGGTAAAGCCGGCATCCTGCAACTGATCATAAAACCTTGCAGAAGTAAATAAGGATAGGTGATCGTTAAAATCGTAATATACCCTGCCGTTTAGTGTATAATTCTTAAAAGGATTTACGGTCTGCCCTTCGGTGTCGGGATTAATATCATACCCTTCATTTGACAACCGGTTGGCAAATAGGCCGTATCTCAGCTTCTTAAAGCCTTGCTTAATGTCCAGGTTGATGTCCTGTTGCGTATAAGTTCCGATGCGGTAGGAAGCGTTCCCTTCAAACTTGTCTGATTCCGGCCGTTCTGTGATGATGTTGATCACGCCACCCAGTGCCTCACTGCCGTAAAGACTACTGGAAGGTCCTTTGACCACTTCTATTTGTTTGATGTTTCCAATGGTCAATCGACTCAGGTCAAAGTTCCCGGCACTTCTGCCAACCAACGGTACGCCATCAATAAGTATCAGTATATAGTCAGAAGCAATACCTTGTATTTGCACCCCTTCAAATCCACTTTGATCAGCGACAGTTATAATTCCAGTTTGCTCATTTAAGATCTCATCCAGGCGAATGGTCCCGGACTGTAAGATCTTCTCTTTCGAGATCATAGTAACAGGCAAGGGCAGGGACGAAAGCTGTCTCTGAGTGCGTGTAGCAGTTAAAATTACCTCGTCCAATCGTGTGGTATCGGAATAATTCGCTGGCAGGTGTCCGGCATTCTCATTCGACTGCTGTGCAGAACCAGGCGCAGTAACAGTAAGTAAAATGATTGCGACAAAATATCCCTGAATATTCATTAATATTATTTAGAATCTTTCTGAATAAGGGACAAATATATATGTTATTTTTATTCAATCTAAATAAATTTTATATTTTTGTCGAAGGAGTTTAACAAATACAATCCTAATAAATGAAAACACAGATTTATCATCTAGTGACTTTGCTATCGGGCTTTGCCGTCACTGGGCAATCAGAAAAAAAGCAACAAGACCACGAGGCCATTAAGGCAATGTGCGGCTGTTATGAGGTCACGTTTAATTTTGCGGAGACTTTTAACTACAGCCATGATTCTCTCTACAAACCTTCTGAAACTAAAGTGGATGAAGGTCTGGAATGGGCCCAATTGCTTACAGACGAAGAAGATAAAATATCCATCCAGCACCTCCTGCAAGTGGGCCATCCGGCTGAGCCGCAAATTGTAAAGCACTGGCGCCAGGATTGGTTATATGAGAACACGGGTTTATATTCGTACAATGCTGATAATGTATGGACCTTTAAAGAATTACCCGCTGCTGAAGTTAAGGGTCAATGGTCGCAAAAGGTATTTCAGGTAGATGATAGTCCGCGATATGAGGGTTCAGCGAGTTGGGTACACGTTGATGGTAAAAGCTATTGGGAAAATACAACTCCTGCACCACTTCCAAGGAGGGAATATACCACCCGAAGCGATTATAATTTAACCATGCGCGGCAATCGTCAGGAAATTACAGAATATGGTTGGCTGCATGACCAGGATAACAACAAGATCATTCGTGAGACAGGTAAGGAAGATTTCGTATTGGCCAAAGAAAAGGGATATAATACGTATGTGAAAGTTGACGATAGCCGTTGTAGTGCCGCTGCCCAGTGGTGGAAGGACAACGAAGAAAAATGGGCTCTGGTCAGGGCCAAATGGGAGGATGTGTATGGCCGTAATCAGGATCTGGTTTTAGAAGAGGAAGTGGACAATAAAGTATTATACAAGTATTTATTTGAGGAGGGATATGAAGATGAAGCCAAAATAGACGAAGTAATAGAATCTTTTGTAAAAAAATAATAGCATGAACACTGTAAAAAGTATATTCCTGATTGCAGCGATTTTCTCCATCGCAGTAGCTGTTGCACAGGAAAATAATGTATTTCTTGAACGCAACTTCTGGGAAGGACATCCAGATCTGACAACCGTAAAGGAAAAGATTGCAGATGGCAATGATCCCTCGGCTCTAAATGCGAATGGTTTTGACGCTATTGTGTATGGCTTACTTGAAGATGCGGATGATGATATTATCAAACATCTCCTGACCATAAAAGGCAATGATATCGACAAAAAAACCCACGATAGCAGGATCTATTTGCATTGGGCCGCCTATGCAGGCCGGCCCGGAATGGTTAATTTTTTGCTGGATCAAGGCTCCGCTGTGAAGGCACTTGACAGTCACGCCTATACACCGCTCGCTTTTGCAGCCAATGCCGGGCAGAAGGCGCCTGAATTATATGAAGCCTTTGAAAAGCACGGGGTGAAACTTGCCGAAGAAAAGCATGAGAGTGGCGCCAATCTACTCCTACTGGTTGCTCCAGCTTTGGAGAATGTAGCAGATTTGAACTACTTTACGGATATGGGCCTTGAACTTACGAGCATTGACAATGAGGGCAACGGCATCTTTAATTATGCAGCAAAAAAAGGTGACACCGCCTTTCTTCAGATGCTTGTCGACAGAGGAGCGGATTATAAAACGCTTAACAACAACGGTGGAAATGCCTTCCTTTTCGCCGCACAGGGAGCTCGCGGACATAGCAATCCGTTAAAGGTCTACGAGTATCTAAAGAACCTTGGGCTGGAACCCAATGTAGTCTCAAAAGATGGATCTACCCCCCTTCACTATCTTGCTTATGGTAATAAGGATCAGGCAATTTTTGAGTTTTTCCTTGCTGCCGGCGCCGATGTGAATCAACCCGATGCCGACGGCAACACCCCCTTTTTGAACGCGGCTGCTCGGAATGAAGTTAAAATGGTTGAACTCCTGGCACAATATGTCAAGGATTACAATACTACGAACAATGATGGTCAGACCGCACTGATGCTGGCGGTAGAA
>JBGTMS010000045.1:0-18938 GCA_041743425.1 Zeaxanthinibacter sp.
TAAGGAGCGTGTGTATTTCCCCGGATATATCATGATCAAGGCAAATTTGGGCGGGGAAATGGTTCACATCATCCGTTCTATTACTAATGTGATAGGGTTTTTAGGAGAGACCAAAGGAGGAGACCCTGTGCCTCTCAGAAAAACAGAAGTGAACAGAATGCTCGGGAAAGTGGATGAGTTGGCAGTTAATACGGACAGTGTTGCCATCCCCTTTGTGCTCGGAGAAACTATAAAGGTAATTGACGGACCTTTTAATGGATTTAATGGTACTGTTGAAAAAATTAACGAGGAGAAGCGGAAGTTGGAGGTGATGGTGAAAATATTCGGACGGAAAACCCCGCTCGAGCTTAGTTATATGCAAGTAGAGAAAGTATAAATTGTGTTACATATATAAAAGTTGTGTTGCTTCCAATAAACACACTTTGCAAATTAATTTTAAACAATGGCAAAAGAAATAAGTAAAGTAGTGAAACTACAAGTTAGGGGAGGTGTTGCGAATCCGTCGCCACCGGTTGGACCCGCTTTAGGTGCTGCCGGCGTTAACATCATGGAGTTCTGTAAACAGTTCAACGCACGAACACAGGACAAACAGGGCAAATTACTGCCTGTTGTTATCACCGTTTTTAAGGACAAGTCGTTTGACTTTGTCGTTAAGACACCTCCGGCGGCCGTTCAGCTTATGGAAGCGGCTAAGATTAAAAAAGGATCCGGCGAACCTAACAGAGCCAAATCAGGAAATGTGTCCTGGGATCAGGTAAGGAAAATTGCCGAAGAAAAAATGGTAGATCTGAATGCATTTACTGTTGAATCGGCGATGAGTATGGTGGCGGGCACTGCGCGTTCCATGGGCCTTAAAGTGATGGGTAAACGCCCTTTTTAAATCGAAACAGCAATTTTAGTATGGGAAAATTAACAAAAAAGCAAAAGGAAGCCCGGTCGAAAATAGAGAAGGATAAACTCTATTCCCTAAAGGAGGCCTCGGCGCTTATCAAAGAAATATCCACTGCCAAGTTTGACGCTTCCGTTGACCTTGCGGTGAGACTTGGAGTGGATCCAAGGAAGGCCAATCAGATGGTGAGGGGGGTGGTAACACTGCCTCACGGAACAGGCAAGGATGTAAAGGTATTGGCACTGGTCACCCCGGATAAGGAAGCCGAAGCCAAGGAAGCAGGAGCCGATTTTGTGGGACTTGATGAATATCTTGAAAAGATCAAGAATGGCTGGACCGATGTGGATGTGATCATCACTATGCCCAGTGTCATGGGAAAACTGGGTCCTCTGGGGCGTGTTCTTGGACCGAGAGGTCTTATGCCAAACCCCAAGACGGGAACGGTAACCATGGACATCGGTAAGGCGGTTGCGGAAGTAAAGGCCGGGAAGATTGATTTTAAAGTCGATAAGACAGGGATCGTGCACGCGGCAGTTGGAAAAGTATCATTTTCGGAAGACAAGATTACTGAAAATGCCCGCGAATTGCTGGATACCCTTCAGAAGCTGAAACCGACCGCCGCCAAAGGAGTATACATGAAATCGATCTATATGTCCAGTACGATGAGCCCAAGTGTTCAACTAGATCCCAAAGCCGTTTAACTGTAAAAGATCGTAACATGACAAAAGAAGAAAAGGCAACAGTTATAAAGGATTTGACATCTAAACTTGCTGACAGCAATACCATTTACCTCGCGGATATATCCGGACTTAATGCACAGACTACCTCCGATTTGCGAAGGGCGTGTTTTAAGGCGAATATCAAACTTTCTGTGGTAAAAAACACGCTGTTGGCGAAGGCAATGGAAGCCTCTGACAAGGAATTTGGGGAGCTTCCGGATGTTCTTTCCGGTAATACCTCACTGATGTTTGCTGAGGTGGGAAATGCTCCCGCCAAATTGATAAAGACTTTCAGGAAAAAGTCGAACAAACCTCTATTGAAGGGTGCTTTCATCGCGGAAGCAATATATATTGGTGACGAACAACTCGATGCCCTTATAAACATCAAATCAAGAGAGGAAATGATCGGAGAGATTATCGGTCTGCTGCAATCCCCCGTTAAGAATGTCATCTCCGGATTGAAGTCCGGTGGCGGCAAACTCGCAGGGATTCTCAAGACCCTTTCCGAAAAATAAATGCGCACTATAAACCAGTATATTTTTAAAATTTATTAAACGATAGAAAAATGGCAGATTTAAAAGATTTCGCAGAACAGTTGGTCAATTTAACCGTAAAGGAAGTAAATGAATTGGCTGCTATATTAAAAGAAGAATACGGCATTGAGCCTGCTGCTGCTGCAGTAGCTGTTGCAGCCGGGGGAGCTTCCTCCGGAGGAGATGGCGCCGAAGCTGCAGAAGAAAAAACTGAATTCGATGTTATCCTTAAGGCTGCCGGGGGATCAAAATTGGCGGTTGTCAAATTGGTTAAGGAATTGACCGGACTTGGCTTGAAAGATGCCAAGGACATAGTTGATAGCGCTCCCAAGGCTGTGAAGGAAGGTGTTTCCAAAGATGAAGCCGAAGGCATTAAAAAATCACTTGAAGAAGCAGGAGCAGAAGTTGAGCTTAAATAATTGCAAGGACCATATGGTTTTGGTTTAGGTCTTTCCGCACTTTGCGGCTAGACCTAAACCCGTTTATAACAGTATATAAAGGTATATACGCACCCACACTAATATTCACGTTCAAAATTGTCCATAGATGTTCACAAAACAGACTGAAAGAATAAGTTTCGCATCCGCTAAGAACATACCGGACTATCCGGATTTCTTGGACATTCAGATTAAGTCATTTCAAGATTTTTTTCAGCTTGAAACAAAATCTGACGAAAGGGGCAATGAAGGTCTCTACAATACCTTCATGGAAAACTTTCCAATTACGGATACCAGGAACCAGTTCGTACTGGAGTTTCTGGACTATTTTATAGATCCGCCCAGATATTCCATTCAGGAATGTATTGAGCGCGGACTCACATACAGCGTTCCCCTCAAGGCCAGGCTCAAGTTATTTTGTACCGATCCGGAACATGAGGATTTTGAAACTATCGTACAGGATGTCTATTTGGGAACCATCCCCTATATGACCCCCAGCGGCACTTTTGTCATCAATGGAGCAGAACGTGTGGTGGTATCGCAGTTACACAGGTCCCCAGGAGTGTTTTTCGGGCAGTCATTTCACGCCAATGGCACCAAACTATACTCGGCCCGGGTCATTCCTTTCAAAGGATCATGGATAGAATTCGCTACAGATATCAACAGCGTGATGTACGCTTATATCGACCGTAAGAAGAAATTGCCGGTTACCACTTTATTCAGGGCGATTGGTTTTGAAAGGGATAAGGACATCCTCGAGATTTTTGACCTGTCAGAAGAAGTCAAGGTTTCAAAAGCCGGATTGAAGAAAATCCTGGGCCGAAAGCTGGCCGCACGGGTACTTAATACCTGGCATGAGGATTTTGTGGATGAGGATACAGGTGAGGTAGTTTCCATTGAACGGAACGAGATCGTTCTTGACAGGGATACCATCCTTGAAAAGGAACATATAGACCAGATTGTGGATACCGATGTGAAGACCATCTTGCTTCATAAGGAAAACAATGCGCAAAGTGATTATGCGATTATTCACAATACATTACAGAAGGATCCTACCAATTCTGAAAAAGAAGCGGTGGAACATATATACCGGCAATTGCGGAATGCCGAACCACCAGATGAAGAAACTGCCCGGGGAATTATAGATAAACTCTTCTTCTCGGATCAGAGGTACAACCTCGGCGAAGTGGGTCGCTACCGAATGAATAAGAAATTGGGTCTGGATATAGGGATGGACAAACAAGTCCTGACAAAGGAAGACATCATTACTATCATAAAATATTTGATTGAGCTGATCAATTCCAAGGCAGAGATTGATGATATTGACCACCTTTCAAACAGGCGGGTTAGAACTGTGGGAGAACAATTGTCGTCGCAGTTTGGAGTTGGACTGGCGCGGATGGCACGTACCATAAGGGAAAGGATGAACGTCAGGGACAATGAAGTCTTCACCCCGATTGACCTGATCAACGCCAAGACACTTTCTTCCGTGATCAATTCGTTTTTCGGGACCAATCAGTTGTCTCAGTTTATGGATCAGACCAATCCTCTTGCAGAGATTACCCACAAACGTCGGCTATCAGCGTTGGGGCCGGGAGGTTTATCCAGAGAACGGGCAGGATTTGAGGTGAGGGACGTCCATTACACACACTACGGACGTCTTTGTCCGATAGAAACCCCGGAGGGACCCAATATCGGCCTGATTTCCTCCTTGTCGGTTTTCGCCAAGGTGAACCCAA
The DNA here is from genome assembly GCA_041743425.1 of Zeaxanthinibacter sp. Lineage (GTDB taxonomy): Bacteria > Bacteroidota > Bacteroidia > Flavobacteriales > Flavobacteriaceae > JTS-RE37. The sequence goes on from JBGTMS010000045.1 coordinate 4,318, forward strand.
TGGGATTCCTGGAAACACCATATAGAGTCGTTACCAAAGGCAAGGTTGATACCAAGGATTTTGTTTATCTGAGTGCTGAGGAGGAAGAGGGAATGAAGATTTCTCAGGCGAACATCCCCCTGAAGGATAATGGCATGATTGATCAGGAAAAAGTAATTGCCAGGGAGGAAGGCGACTTTCCCGTGGTAGATGCTGCGGAAGTTAATTATACAGACGTTGCACCTAATCAGATCGCATCTATTTCCGCTTCCCTGATTCCCTTTCTGGAACATGATGACGCGAACAGGGCATTGATGGGATCAAACATGATGCGGCAGGCCGTACCTCTGCTTAAACCACAGGCTCCGATCGTAGGCACGGGACTCGAGAGGCAGGTTGCTTCAGATTCAAGAGTACTTATTAACGCCGAAGGAGATGGGGTTATAGAATACGTGGATGCCAAGCAGATCACGATTACCTATAAACGTTCAGAACAGGAGAAACTCGTGAGTTTCGAAGAGGATTCCAAAACGTACGAACTGGTAAAATTCCGCAAGACCAATCAGGGCACCAGCATCAACCTGAAACCTATTGTCAGAAAAGGGGATAAGGTGAAAAAAGGACAGGTGCTTTGTGAGGGGTATGCCACTGAAAGTGGTGAACTGGCTCTGGGCAGAAACCTGAAAGTGGCTTTTATGCCATGGAAGGGATACAACTTTGAGGATGCAATTGTGATTTCGGAAAAGGTGGTGCGCGAAGATATTTTCACCTCCATCCACATAGATGAATATGCACTCGAAGTGAGGGATACCAAGCTCGGTGCTGAGGAACTCACAAATGATATTCCCAATGTATCTGAGGAGGCTACCAAGGACCTGGACGAATACGGTATGATCCGGATCGGGGCTGAGGTAAAACCCGGCGACATTCTCATTGGTAAGATCACCCCTAAAGGTGAATCGGATCCTACCCCTGAGGAAAAACTCTTGAGGGCCATCTTCGGAGACAAGGCAGGCGATGTAAAAGATGCCTCCCTGAAAGCTTCTCCTTCACTCAAAGGAGTGGTTATAGATAAGAAACTGTTCTCACGTTCCATTAAGGATAAGCGCAAGCGTTCTGAGGATAAGGAGGCGATTACAAGTCTTGAGCTGGAATATGAGGTAAAGTTTCAGGAGCTGAAAGATATCCTGATAGATAAACTGTTCAAGATTGTGAATGGCAAGACCTCTCAGGGTGTACTTAATGATCTGGGAGAGGAAGTGCTGCCAAAAGGTAAGAAGTACACTATGAAGATGCTCAACGCCGTAGACGACTTTGCCCATTTGGTCAGCGGAAGCTGGACTACGGACAAGGATACCAACGTACTGGTAGCCGACCTTCTTCACAATTATAAAATTAAGCTGAATGACCTTCAGGGAAATCTTCGAAGGGATAAATTCACGATTTCTGTAGGGGATGAACTTCCTGCTGGAATAATGAAGCTGGCCAAGGTCTATATAGCCAAGAAGAGGAAGCTCAAAGTTGGTGATAAGATGGCTGGACGTCATGGAAACAAAGGGATTGTTGCCCGAATCGTGCGGCAGGAAGACATGCCGTTTCTAGAAGACGGAACACCTGTGGATATCGTTTTGAATCCGCTGGGAGTACCATCCAGGATGAATATTGGTCAGATTTATGAAACGGTCCTCGGATGGGCAGGTCAGAGTCTTGGAAAGAATTTCGCCACACCTATCTTCGATGGAGCCACCCTGGATCAGATCAATGCATTAACCGATGAGGCAGGAGTACCAAGATTCGGTCATACCTATCTGTATGACGGAGGAACAGGTCAACGTTTTGATCAACCTGCTACAGTAGGAGTGATCTATATGCTTAAACTTGGCCATATGGTGGATGACAAGATGCATGCCCGGTCTATAGGCCCTTATTCTCTTATCACCCAGCAACCACTTGGCGGAAAAGCGCAATTTGGAGGACAGCGTTTCGGGGAGATGGAAGTCTGGGCTCTTGAAGCTTATGGCGCATCAGCTACTTTGAGGGAAATCCTCACAGTAAAGTCGGATGATGTTATCGGAAGGGCAAAAACTTATGAATCGATCGTCAAGGGCGAAACGATGCCTGAACCCGGACTGCCGGAATCTTTCAATGTACTGATGCACGAACTTAAAGGATTAGGTTTGGACATCCGGCTGGAAGAATAATCGAAGTTCTTGAAACACTATTAATTTATTATCACTATTGGCATTATGGCTAGACTTAAAGATTCTAATTCAATAAAAAGGTTTGATAAAATTTCTATTGGCTTGGCCTCACCGGAATCTATCCTGGCAGAGTCGAGAGGAGAAGTTTTAAAGCCGGAAACGATAAATTACAGGACCCATAAACCTGAACGTGATGGCCTTTTCTGTGAGCGGATTTTTGGACCCGTCAAGGACTATGAATGCGCCTGTGGAAAATATAAAAGGATCCGGTACAGGGGTATTGTATGTGATCGGTGCGGGGTAGAGGTTACTGAGAAAAAGGTTCGTAGGGACAGGGTAGGTCATATCAATCTGGTAGTGCCTGTTGCGCACATCTGGTATTTTAGATCCCTCCCAAATAAAATCGGATATCTTCTGGGCCTTCCGTCCAAAAAGCTGGACATGATCATATATTACGAACGATATGTGGTTATTCAACCGGGAAATGCCAAAGGCATTGAAGGGGAAGAAATTAAGAAAATGGATTTTCTTACGGAAGAGGAATATCTGAATATCCTGGATACCCTGCCACCGGAAAATCAATATCTGGATGACGCAGATCCTAATAAGTTCATTGCCAAAATGGGTGCGGAATGTCTTATTGATTTACTGGCCAGGATCAATTTAAAGGAACTTTCCTACGACCTGAGGCATAAGGCGAATATGGAAACCTCCAAGCAACGTAAAACAGAGGCGCTAAAGCGGCTTCAGGTAGTCGAAGCGCTCCGCGAATCGCAGGATAACAGGGATAACAAACCGGAATGGATGATCATGAAGGTAGTACCCGTCATCCCACCTGAATTGCGGCCGCTGGTACCCCTGGACGGAGGTCGGTTTGCCACCTCCGATTTAAACGATCTATACCGCAGGGTGATCATTAGGAACAACCGTCTCAAACGCTTAATGGAGATCAAAGCTCCGGAAGTGATTTTGCGGAATGAGAAGCGTATGCTTCAGGAAGCCGTTGATTCCCTTTTTGACAATACAAGAAAGGCTTCGGCAGTAAAGACAGAATCAAACAGGCCACTGAAATCACTTTCCGATTCCCTGAAAGGGAAGCAAGGCCGATTCCGTCAGAATCTTTTAGGAAAAAGAGTGGATTATTCCGCGCGATCTGTCATCGTGGTAGGACCCGAAATGAAATTATTTGAATGCGGTCTTCCGAAGGACATGGCTGCAGAACTGTATAAACCCTTTGTTATCCGTAAGTTGATAGAACGGGGAATTGTTAAAACAGTAAAATCTGCCAAAAAGATCATTGATAAGAAAGAGCCGGTAGTTTGGGATATTCTTGAAAATGTGCTGAAGGGACATCCGGTGCTGCTCAATCGGGCTCCAACCCTGCACAGGCTTGGAATCCAGGCATTTCAACCCAAATTAATTGAAGGGAAGGCGATCCGTTTACATCCTCTTGTCTGTACCGCTTTTAATGCGGATTTTGACGGAGATCAGATGGCGGTTCACCTGCCTTTGGGTCCTGAGGCGATTCTTGAATCGCAATTACTGATGCTGGCCTCACACAATATTTTGAATCCGGCCAACGGCTCCCCGATCACCGTACCTTCACAGGATATGGTACTCGGCTTGTACTACATGACCAAAGAACGGATTTCGACTGCTGATGTGAAGGTGAAAGGGGAAGGCCTGACGTTTTATTCCTCGGAAGAAGTGGTCATTGCTTTTAATGAAGGGAAAGTAGATCTTAACGCCACCATCAGAGTCCGGGCGAAGGACTTTAATGAAGAAGGTAAGCTGGTAAACAAGATCATAGAAACCACAGTCGGAAGGGTACTTTTCAATATGGTGGTACCTGAACAAGCCGGATACATTAATGAAGTTCTGAACAAAAAATCGCTCAGAGATATCATTGGTAAAATCCTCGCTGTAACCGATGTGCCTACTACCTCGGACTTCCTCGATATGATCAAGACCATGGGGTATGAGTTCGCCTTTAAGGGCGGATTGTCATTCAGCCTGGGAGATATTATCATTCCTGAAGAGAAGCCGGAAATGATTGCCGATGCAAATGAACAGGTAGACGGTATCATGATGAACTATAATATGGGGCTTATCACCAATAATGAGCGCTATAACCAGGTTATTGATGTCTGGACTTCTACCAATGCGATGCTGACTGAACTGGCGATGAAGAATATCCGTGAAGATCAGCAGGGATTCAACTCTGTATATATGATGCTCGATTCCGGAGCCAGGGGTTCCAAGGAACAAATCAGGCAATTGACTGGGATGAGGGGACTGATGGCAAAACCGAAAAAATCTACCGCTGGAGGGGGCGAGATCATAGAAAACCCGATCCTGTCGAACTTTAAGGAAGGTCTGTCTATTCTGGAGTACTTTATATCCACACACGGTGCCCGAAAGGGATTGGCCGATACAGCGCTTAAAACAGCGGATGCCGGATACCTTACCCGACGTCTGGTTGACGTGTCCCAGGATGTCATTGTAAACATCGAAGACTGCGGTACGCTGCGGGGCATTCTTGTTGAGGCGCTTAAGAAAAATGAGGAAGTGGTTGAGACCCTCGGTGAACGTATACTCGGAAGGGTTTCACTTCATGATGTCTATGACCCGCTTACGGAGGTGTTCCTCCTGACAGCCGGGCAGGAAATCCTGGAAGCCGACGTGAGGAAAATTGAAGTATCGCCCATCGAAAAGGTGGAAGTACGATCAGCCCTTACCTGTGAAGCCCAGAAAGGAATATGTGCCAAATGTTATGGCAGGAACCTGTCTACCAATAAAATGGTACAACGTGGGGAGGCCGTTGGCGTCGTTGCCGCGCAATCCATTGGGGAACCGGGTACACAGCTAACACTCCGTACTTTCCACGTAGGTGGTATTGCCGGGAATATATCAGAAGATAGTAAACTCGAAGCCAAGTTCAGTGGTATCGCCGAAATTGAAGACCTGAGAACGGTTAAGAGCGCAGCCACGGACGGAAAGAGTTCGGAAATTGTCATTTCCAGAACGTCGGAAATTAAGGTTGTAGATGCCAAGACGGGTATTACTCTAAGCACCAATAATATCCCTTACGGCTCGCAATTATTTGTGTCCAATGGCGATAAGGTTCAGAAAGGCCAGGTAATCTGTCAATGGGATCCTTACAACGGGGTCATTGTTTCAGAATTCCCGGGTAAAATTGCCTATGAGAATATCGAACAGGGGATTACTTATCAGGTTGAAATTGATGAACAAACCGGGTTTCAGGAGAAGGTAATCTCTGAATCAAGGAATAAAAAACTTATTCCGACCCTGCTTATCAAAAATTCAAAAGATGAGGTACTCCGAAGCTATAACCTTCCCGTAGGTTCTCACCTGATGGTGGATGACGGGGATAAGATCAAGGAAGGAAAAACCCTGGTTAAAATTCCTAGAAAATCTGCCAAGACGGGAGATATTACAGGAGGTCTGCCAAGGGTGACGGAACTTTTTGAAGCTCGAAATCCTTCAAATCCGGCTGTAGTTTCGGAAATTGACGGGGTAGTTTCCTTTGGTAAGATCAAAAGAGGTAACAGGGAGATCATCATCGAATCCAAATTGGGAGAAATCAAGAAATACCTTGTAAAACTATCCAATCAGATTCTTGTTCAGGAGAATGATTATGTCCGGGCAGGAATGCCTTTGTCAGACGGTTCAATCACGCCGGAAGACATTCTGGCCATCAAAGGCCCATCCGCGGTCCAGCAGTACTTAGTGAATGAGGTACAGGAAGTATACAGGCTGCAGGGTGTTAAGATCAATGACAAACACTTTGAGGTGGTGGTACGACAGATGATGCGCAAGGTTCAGATTGAAGATCCGGGAGATACCATTTTCCTTGAGAATCAATTGGTTCATAAGGATGACTTTATCGAAGAGAACGATGAGATTTTCGGTAAAAAAGTGGTAATCGACGCAGGTGAATCTGTCAACCTGAAGGCAGGTCAGATCATTACAGCGAGGGAACTCAGAGATGAGAATTCAATCCTTAAGCGGACAGATAAGTCCCTTGTGACTGCACGGGATGCGGTGGCAGCTACGGCGACCCCAATATTGCAAGGGATTACCAGAGCTTCTCTGCAAACCAAGTCCTTTATCTCTGCGGCTTCTTTCCAGGAAACGACCAAAGTCCTGAATGAGGCAGCGGTAAGCGGGAAAATTGATCTTCTCGAAGGTCTTAAGGAAAATGTGATTGTGGGTCATAAGATACCGGCAGGCACGGGCATGAGGGATTATGAAAATATCATTGTAGGTTCTAAAGAGGAATACGATGAGATCATGGCCCGAAAGGAAGAATTGAAATTTTAATACATAGTTGACTCCCGGGTTCGCCCGGGAGTTAAATAGGCCAGTATCCTGAACACATATTGTTTATGGGCAAAAAGGAAGAAAAACAAAAACAAATTAATATTGAACTGGACGAGAAGACAGCTGAGGGTATCTATTCCAATCTGGCTATCATCAATCATTCAGTATCAGAATTTGTTATCGATTTTATCAGCATGATGCCGGGCGCCCCCAAAGCCAAAGTCAAGAGCAGAATCGTGCTCACACCCCAGCATGCTAAAAAGTTCCTGAAGGCACTCAATGACAATGTGCAGCGATTTGAAAACGCGCATGGCACTATCAAGGATTATGAGCTCCCCTCCATACCGCTTAATTTCGGTCCGACCGGGGAAGCGTAAACAAATATAAACCGCAGCTGAAAACTGCGGTTTTTTTTATCCGGAAGTCTTCAATTGAATTCGGAAGTATAGAACATACTGACACTGGGATATTTTTGTTGTGTCATCTGCAAAGAAAACTGAGAATCTGCCAGAAACACCAGCTGCCCGCGTTTGTCCCGGGCCAGGAATTTTTGTTTAATCCGCAAAAATTCTTTGTATTCTTCATTCTCCGTATCATCAGGAGCAATCCAGCACGCTTTAAAGGCCTGGAACGGCTCGTAACTGCATTTCGCGCCGTATTCGTGCTCCAACCGGTATTGAATCACTTCGAATTGAAGGGCGCCCACGGTCCCTATCACCTTCCGCCCGTTCAATTCCAATGTAAATAATTGTGCCACACCTTCATCCATCAACTGGTCAATCCCTTTATTCAACTGCTTTGCCTTCATCGGGTCTGCATTATTGATATATCGGAAATGTTCCGGTGAGAAATTTGGAATCCCCTTATAATGCAGGATTTCCCCTTCCGTCAGCGTGTCGCCAATCTTGAAATTGCCGGTATCGTGAAGTCCGACAATATCCCCGGGAAATGAGAGATCCACAATCTCTTTTTTTTCCGCGAAAAAGGCATTTGGACTTGAAAACTTTAAATTTTTGTTGTGCCGTACATGAAGATAGGGTTTGTTCCTTTCAAAGGTTCCGGAGACGACTTTCACAAAGGCCAGCCGGTCCCTGTGCTTCGGATCCATATTGGCATGGATTTTAAAAACGAAGCCGGTCATTTCTTTTTCACTGGAATTCACAAGTCGTTCTTCCGCTTGTTTCGGCCTTGGAAAAGGGGCTATTTCTATGAAACAGTCCAACAATTCCCTTACCCCGAAGTTATTTAGTGCAGATCCAAAGAAAACAGGCTGCAGATGTCCCTGGAGGTATTCTTGTTTATCAAACACCGGATATACGCCTCGAATCAGTTCGAGATTCTCACGCAATGTCGCTGCTGCCTGTGATCCAATTATTTTTTCAAGTTCAGGGCTTTCAATGGAATCAAAGGCAATGGTTTCCTCAATATTTTTTTTGCTGTCACCACTGAATAGATTGATATTTTTCTCATAGATATTGTAGATACCCTTAAAATCATAACCCATCCCTATCGGAAAACTGAGAGGAGTTATGGTGAGTCCAAGTTTCTGTTCCACTTCATCCATAAGGTCAAAGGCATCCTTTCCCTCACGATCCATCTTATTGATAAATACGATCATTGGAATGTTCCTCATCCTGCAGACCTCTACGAGTTTTTCTGTCTGCTCCTCCACCCCTTTGGCCACATCTATTACCACAATAACACTGTCTACAGCGGTCAGGGTTCTGAACGTGTCCTCGGCAAAATCCTTATGACCGGGGGTATCTAATATATTAATTTTCCTGTCCTTATAGATAAAAGCCAATACAGAGGTTGCCACGGATATGCCCCGCTGTCTTTCAATCTCCATAAAGTCGCTGGTGGCAGATTTCTTGATCTTATTGCTTTTGACAGCTCCTGCCTCCTGGATGGCACCTCCAAAAAGGAGTAACTTTTCTGTCAAGGTTGTTTTGCCTGCATCGGGATGAGAAATAATCCCAAAAGTTCTCCGTTTTTCTAATTCTTTTCTGAAATTCAACTGCTTGAAATTTTCGCAAAAATAATGGAAATAATACGGTTCTTTCTCATGGTTCATAAATATATCGGCGTAGGATAACATACTTATTGTCGTGTAGGATGAATCCACGGTGAGATGTATCAAAATACATTTTCTATAAATCGGATTTTAGCGTCATTCATCGGGATAAGCGAGAATTGGTAATTTGAAAAAAACGATCTTCAAATATTTGTATCTCCTTTAAAATGCCTCTGTTAATGTTATTTATCGAGTATCTATGTTGTTGAAGGAGATTTGATTGGATCCCCAAGGTAAACAATTTGATGATATCCATATTAGCTATATCTTTCAGGGATTGAATTGAGAAGCCCTATCTCTTACAATGCTTTTTTTTGCCTACTTGCCATGGTGATATGTTTAATACAAGACTATCATTTATGGAAAATTGTACCCCAATCAGATCGAGAAACAGAATGCCTTATGACATTCGATTTCTCGCCGTTATCTTGTCTATCCTCTGCATATCTTTTACTACCCCCCCTCCTCTTACTCCCGTAGTCGAACTATTTATGGACACCGATGGAGATAGTATTTTGGATGCACAAGACCTTGATGATGATGGGGACGGCATCCTGGATACCATCGAAGATGCCAATTCTGACGGGGATAATGATCCTCTGACAATGCCCACCGATACGGATGGGGATGCTATTCCTGATTTCCTGGATCTGGATGCGGATAATGATGGGGTTCCCGATAATATCGAAGCCCAGAACGCATTGCAGTTACTTTCACCTTCCGGAGTGGACCAGGATGGCAACGGCCTGGACGACCGTTACGAATCTGTCCCTGGCAATGGAGAGGGCCTTACCCCAGTAGACACAGAATCTGACGGACTTCCTGATTTCCGGGATGTGGATTCCGATAGTGACGGTATTCCTGATAGTACTGAATCCAGCATTTTAAGTGAGGAGTTTGATTGCGACAACATACCTCAGCTGACATTTCTCAATGCGCCAGCCCTTGAATCCGGAGAGGCCCTACAGGAAGGTGCTGTTTACCGGTTTGCCAATGTGACGGAATCATTGGATGCTCTTGTCACAATAGTATCCGTTGTCAATGGGGAGATCGTCTCCCTTGACCAAAATACCGTTGACCCGGAATTTTTTAAGCCAGAGATTGTTTTTACCACTACTGACGATATTAGAAGACCCTATGTGGATTTACGTCTTTCTCTGGTCTCCTCCGGAACTCAGGACCCAGCGGTTTTAAATCGACTAATAGCAAATTTCATTGATGTTGATGGCAATGCTCAGTACCAGGAATTCAACAGATTTGACACCCCTCAAAGCTATACTTTTGAAGAAGAGACCGAGGTGGGAATTAATGTCACCTCCGGCGGTCTTCTGATCAACGGGGGAACCCAGGAATATGACGGTATTTTTAATACCCACCCAACTGTTAATGTAGCGGTGCAATTTGCAAATATTTCCTCCTTTACCTTTCGCTTTGGTATACAGACAGAAACTCTTTCCAATTTTACCACTCCTGTACCCAGACAGTCGGGCATTCAGTTTTCATGCCTGGATAACTTCGTAAACCCGCAAACAGTCACTTTTAATTCAGATGTCGATTCCGACACAGACGGATATCCTGACAGGGTGGATATTGACTCTGACAATGATGGGATTCCCGATAATGTGGAAGCCCAAACAACCGCTGAATACCTTTCACCGTCGGGATCAGATATCGATAGCGACGGATTGGATGACGCCTATGATACGACTGAAAATGAAGGACTGAATCCTGTAAATACTGATACCGCGGACCTACCCGATTATCTGGACGACGATTCTGATAATGACCTCGTACCGGACAATAATGAAGGAAATGATTTTAATTTTGATGGGATTCCGGATCAGCAACTCACCGGAGTGGACTCGGATGAAGACGGCCTGGATGATGGGTATGAGGGAAGCAACCTCACTGACGGTTTCGATGTAAATGACGAGATCGAGGATCCTGCCAGCGACTTGCCTGACACAGATGGGTCGGAGGATGTAAATTACAGAGATCTGGATGATGACGGGGACGGGATTGATACCCCGATGGAGGATGCAGATGGCAATAATGATCCTACCAACGATGATACCGATAACGACGGCACACCCGATTACCTGGATCCGACCAATGATCCGGATACTGATGGAGATAATGTTCCTGATAATGTTGATATAGACGATGATAATGATGGTATTCTGGATACGGTGGAGGATCCTAACCTGGATGGCGATTCTGATCCCCTTTCAAATCCTCAGGATCTTGACAGTGACGGATATCCTGATCATCTGGATATCGATTCGGATGACGACGGTATTCCTGATAATATTGAATCCCAGGTGACCTCCGGATATGTGGCACCTTCCGGATCTGATGATGATAATGACGGTCTTGATAATGCCTACGAGGGTAGCGGTGATGATGGGCTGACACCGGTAAACACCGACAGTACCGATGAACCGGATTACCTGGATGACGATTCTGATAATGACCTGGTACAGGACAACAATGAAGGGAATGACTATAATTTTGATGGCATCCCGGATGAGCTGCTCACAGGGCTGGATACCGATGGGGATGGCCTGGATGATGGATTTGAAGGAGGCAACCTCAACGACGGTTTTGATGTGAATGATGAAATAGATAATCCATCAGAAGATCTTCCCGATACGGATGGCACAGAGGATGTCAACTACCGCGATTTTGATGATGATGGAGATAGTATCGATACTCCTGATGAAGACGCTGATAATGACCAGGATCCGACTAACGATGACTCTGATGAAGATGGTACCCCGGATTATTTGGATCCGGATAATGGTCCTGATACGGATGGGGACGGCGTACTTGACAGAGTAGATCTGGATGACGATAACGATGGTATCCTGGATACGGTGGAAGACCCAAATCAGGATGGGGATAATGACCCACTTAGCGGAGTCCTGGACAGTGACGGGGATGGCTTTCCCGACCATTTGGATATCGACTCTGATAATGATGGCCTGCCTGACAATGTGGAAGCCCAAACCACCTCAGGGTATATTTTACCAAACAATGATGACGAAGCTGCCTATGAGTTGAACGATGGCGTAAATTCTGCCTACCTTGGTGGCCTGACTCCAGTGAATACGGACAGTTCAGATAAAGAGGATTACCTGGACAACGATACGGACAATGATTTGGTGCCTGACAATAATGAAGGAAATGATTTTAATTTTGATGGCATTCCTGACCAGACTTCGAGCGGCTCGGATGCGGATGGGGACGGTTTGGATGACGGCTATGAAGGCTCGGATATCAATGACGGTTTTGATGTAAATGATGAGATTAATAATCCTCAGACAGAATTACCGGATACGGATGCAACGGAGGATGTGAATTACAGAGATTTTGATGATGACGGAGATGGTATTGACACCCCGGACGAAGATGCGGACAATGACCAGAACCCTACCAATGATGATACCGATGAAGATGGAACACCTGATTACCTTGACCCGGCGGATGATACGCCGGAAGAATCAGAGATTATCGTGAATCAGTTGGTCACGCCAAACAATGACGGGAAGAATGACTTCCTCTGGATTGAAGGGGTAGAGCAGGCAAAAAATAATTCACTCAAAATTTTCAACAGGTGGGGCGTATCTGTTTATGAAGGTGAAAACTACAACAATCAGAATAAAGTGTTTACGGGCCAGTCCAGTGGCAGATCAACCTTGAGCGCTACTGATTATTTACCTTCCGGAGTTTATTTCTTTATATTTGAATACGAAAAGGACCAGGAAAAAATAACCCAAAGTGGTTATCTCTATGTCAGTAAATAATCTTTTACAACGTATGATTTATCCAAAAAACTTTCTGCTGCCCTTCCTGCTATTTTGTGCGACCCTTCAGGGAATTTACGCGCAGCAGGACGCCCAGTATACGCAATATATGTTCAATACCATGAGCGTTAACCCTGCCTATGCCGGATCAAGGGGACAATTGAGCATTGCTGCGTTGTACCGCTCGCAATGGGCCGGTCTGGAAGGCGCTCCTGAGACCCAAACGCTGAACTTACACGCCCCGATCAGAGAGAGCAGGCTCGGATACGGTTTATCCGTTATCAACGACAATATCGGGGATGGAGTGGTACAGGAAACCCAGTTTGATGCTGTAGTTTCCTATACAATAGATGTTTCTCTGGATGGCAAATTGTCTTTTGGTCTGAAAGCCGGCGGAAATTTATTAAACCTCGATTTTACAGGCCTTGAAAAACATGACGTGGAACCTGTAAGTACAGATAATATTGAGAATAGATTCTCACCCAATTTTGGACTAGGGGTATACTATCATACAAGCAGCTTCTACGCAGGACTATCTGCACCGAATTTGCTTGAGACTGATCATTTTGACAATTCTCAGCAGGATGCAAATGCCGTGCAATTTCTCTCTGCGGAAAGGATCAATTTCTACATGATTACCGGGTATGTTTTTGATCTGAGCGGAAATTTAAAGTTTAAACCTGCTCTTCTGACTAAAGTGGTAAGTGGGGCACCTCTGCAGCTAGATCTTTCGGCGAACTTCCTATTTAATGAAAGGTTTTCATTTGGGGCAGCCTACCGTTGGGATGCCGCCTTAAGCGCCCTTGCAGGGTTTCAGATCAGTGATCAGTTTACAATTGGGTTGGCATATGACCGCGAAACAACAGCTTTGGGAAGTAGTCAATTTAACGATGGCTCCTTTGAAGTTTTTTTAAGATTTGAGCTGGTAAAATCTTTTCAGCGTATGGTTTCTCCACGATTCTTTTAAACCTGATTCAATGAGAAAAAGTATATTTATTTTTATCTCTCTTTGTCTGCTTCTGCCCGCCACGGGCATTGCACAGGATAAGCTTGTCACCAGGGGAAATGTAAAATACGAGGAATATTCATTTAGTCCGGCCATTGATATATACAAGCGAGTTATAGAAAAGGGATTTGTATCCGCTGAACTACTTCAGAAATTGGGTAATGCTTATTATTTCAATGCAAATTATGTCGAGGCAGCGAAGGTCTATGAGCGATTGATCACGGAGTATGAGAAGGAATTCGGACCGGAATATTTATTTCGATACAGTCAGTCCCTTAAAAGCCTCGGTGATTATGAGAATGCCGATTTAATGATGGCCAGATTTACTGAGGTCACCTCGGATGATAAAAGGGCCGCTAACTTTAAAACCTTAAGGGATTATAAATCCGAAATAAAAAAGAATTCAGGAAGGTATAACATTGCCCCATTTGAATATAACACAATATACGGAGAGTTCGCTCCGGCAATCTATAAACAAGGGCTGTTATTTTCGTCTGACAGGGATACAGGTAACCTTGCCAAATACAGGCATACCTGGAATTCAAGTGATTTTCTGGATCTTTATAAAGTAAACGTTGATAGTCTCTCTAGGAATCAGGCAGTAAAAATTGACAACGTCAATTCACGCTTACACGAGTCAACTTCCGTGGTTTCTTCTGATGGCAGTACCCTTTATTTTACACGGAATAATTACAGGGACGGCAAGTATATCAGAGATGCCTCAGGTATAGTCAGGCTCAAGATATTCCGTGCGCGGCTTGTAGACGGACAATGGTCCGAACTTGAGGATCTGGCCTTTAATAGCGATGCCTATTCGGTAGCTCACCCGGCTCTAAGTCAGGATGGAAAAACCCTTTATGTAGCTTCGGACATGCAGGGCTCTCTGGGTCAGTCGGATATATTCAAAATTTCTGTATTTGATGATGGAACTTTCGGGCAACCGGAGAACCTCGGCCGCAATATAAATACCGAAGCTCGTGAAACCTTTCCATTCATAACGACAAAAAATATCCTGTATTTTTCATCAGATGGCCACCCGGGCCTGGGAGGGCTTGATATTTTTGCCAGTAGCATTCAGGATCAGAACTATGATAGGGCCATAATGAATGTTGGAGAACCGGTCAATAGTAAATGGGATGATTTCACGTTCATTTTCGCCGAGGAATCAAGAAAGGGCTATTTCGCCTCCAACCGGCAGGGAGGTATTGGTG
>JBGTMS010000046.1:0-1850 GCA_041743425.1 Zeaxanthinibacter sp.
CACGATCGCAGATCGTTACATACCCAATGCGCCGATAAGTATGAAGTACGCAGCTATGTCGCAGAAAAATTAGGACCAGAATACCTCATACCTCTGGTTTTTCAAAGTGAGGATCCTGCGGACCTGGTTCCTGAAAAATTCCCGGATCCCCCGTTCATCATCAAGTCGAACCATGACAGTTCGGGAGGTGTGGTTGTAAGGAACAAGTCCAGGACCGACTGGGCGGGTTTGCGAAAGAATTTCGCCAAACGACTCCGCATTAATTATTACTACGAAAACGGGGAATGGCAGTACAGGAATATCCGTCCCTGTATCCTTGCCGAAAAACTCCTGACCGATGAAGATGGGAATATCCCGGCCGATTTTAAATTATTTTGTTTTAACGGGAAAGTGATCTTCATTCAACTCGACCTGGACCGGGAGACCAATCACAAAAGGAATATGTATGATACCGGGTGGAACCTACTGGAATTCAGGTATGTATATCAAAATGGCCGGCCCTATCCGAAACCGGCAGTTTTGGATAAAATGGTACAACTGGCAGAGGTGATTGGGAGGGATTTTGAGTTTGTCCGGGTAGATTTCTATAACATAGGGGATAAGATCTATTTCGGGGAAATCACCTTTCATCCTGAATCTGGCTTTGGGAAGTTCATTCCAGGCTCCTGGGACCGGACATTCGGAGATTTGCTGCGATTAAAGGACCTGAAGGACTGACCAGGTGCAATTATGCTGAATATTATGTATAAAGATTTTCGATGAAGTTAGTCATATTCATTTATTCCATGGCAGGAGGAGGAGCCGAAAGGGTCATCTCTTATCTGCTGCCCCATCTTAAAAAAAAAGGTGTGCAGGTCAGCCTGGTGTTGATGAATGCTACCATAAAATATGAGATTCCGGACTCGGTGACAGTATTTCAACTTGAAAATTCAAACCCGGGGGAATCCGGCTTCTACAAGTGGATCAAACTACCTTTTTTGGCCTTTAAATACGCCAAGTTGCTTCGCAGGATAGAGGCGACACATTCTTTCAGCCTGCTTTCCAGGCCCAATTATATCAATATCATGGCGCGATGGATGACCCGCCATCCATTTAAAATGATCATCAGTGAGCGCAATTACCCTAGTCTTCAGTATGGGTATGGGGACCTTCAGAGTAAAGTCAACAGTTATCTGGTTAAATGGTTATATCCTAAGGCTGACCGGATCATTTCCAATGCGATGGCCAGTTCTGACGATTTGGTAGCCAATTTTAACTGTGAGTTGGAAAAGATGGTCGTAATATATAATCCCATTGATCAGCAAAGCATTGATGAGATTATGCCTGTCAAGGATTTCTTTAATCCTGATTATTTCAATATCATCAATGTGGGTCGGCTACAAGGAGTAAAGAATCATGAAATGCTGATTCGGGCTATTGAACCTTTAGAACACGTTCGTTTATATATCCTTGGCGAAGGTGCCCTCAATGAATACCTGGAAGAATTGATCCGGACCCTGAGTATGCAGGACAGGGTCTTCCTGCTCGGGTTTGACAATAACCCTTATAAATATCTGAAAAGTGCCAACCTATTTGCCCTGGGGTCCAACCATGAAGGTTTTCCCAACGTGCTGCTGGAAGCCATGTGCTGCGGGCTGCCAATTATATCTACTAACTGTAAATCCGGCCCGGCCGAGATGATGCAGCTCGACAGCGAATCGTCAGACGATATCATGATCACCCCTTACGGCATAATTAGCCCTGTGAAAGATATACTTCTTATGAGGAAAGGGCTGGAATATTTTATCCAACATCCCGATTACCACGAGTCATGTAAGTTGAATGTTCGGCAGCGGATTAGAGATTATAAT
>JBGTMS010000047.1:0-103890 GCA_041743425.1 Zeaxanthinibacter sp.
GGGTTTGGATAAGGATGAAAAGGTACGGGCCATCATCCTTACGGGTAGCGGGGAAAAGGCCTTTGTTGCCGGTGCCGATATTTCTGAGTTTGCAGAATACTCCCCGGATGAAGGAAAGGAGCTTGCAGCCAGCGGGCAGGAATTGCTTTTTGATATGATTGAGAATATGAAGAAACCCGTAATTGCAGCCATCAACGGATTTGCACTGGGTGGGGGACTGGAGCTCGCCCTTGCCTGTCACTTCAGAGTCGCAAGTCACAATGCACGGATGGGATTGCCTGAAGTTTCGCTGGGTCTCATTCCTGGATATGGCGGTACGCAACGGCTACCTCAACTTATCGGTAAGGGCAGGGCGATGGAATTGATTCTGACAGCAGGGATGATCGATGTGGATAAGGCACTGGAATACGGACTGGTCAACCATATGGTATCTCAGGAAGAACTGATGAATTTTTGTAGAAAGATAGCGGACAGGATATCGAATAATTCACCTGTTGCACTCGCCCACGCAATAAATGCCATAAATGCTGGTTTTAGAAATAATGCTTCAGGTTACCGGACAGAAATAGAGGCCTTTGGAGCTTGTTTTGGAACCGATGATTTCAGGGAAGGCACCAGCGCTTTCCTCGAGAAACGAAAGGCAGATTTTCCGGGGACATAATTTACTCAACGTTATTTTCGGTTTTATGAGATACCTACGGCTCTTTTTATTTCTCATGGTTGGTTTGCTGATGGCCGAGGCCCAGGAACTGCCCATTGATTACACTTTTGGCGAAAAGTATGACGATCGGTATAAATATTCTAACCTGGCTTCCATTTCGGACGACGGAGCCGGAGGATATCTTTTGGTAAGACCTTATTACGGAGGTCTTATCCTAAAACCCAAAGGGTATTTCATAGAGCATTACAATAACGAACTTCAACTTATATCCGAGTACAATTATAAAATGCAGGAGTCTGAATTGGTGGAGGCTTATGTCCGCAGCGGACAACTCTTTTTGCTCTTCCTCGAGTATGATGTGGTGAAAGGAGCGTATCAGTTTGTAGTACACCGAAGCCCTATTTCGCAGTTCGCCTTTACTACAGAAAAATTACTATCTGTGCCCTCTCAGCAGGTTAGTAATCCTCTTGACAGAAATTACTACAATCGCAACTTTGACTCCGGGTTCACCACCACGGCATTGTTCAATCAGGATAAATCGGCCTTTATCATTAGTACCCATTATAAAAAGGGAGATACAAACAAGCATGTTATATATCTGTTCAGTGCATCCCTCAAAAAACAACTTGAATATGATTTTTCAGCCGAATCAGAGGATAAGAATTACGCCTTTGAGCAAATTGAAATTTCTCCGGACCTGGCAAATGTCTATATTATTGGGAAAGCCTATTTTAAAAAGAAGCGTTTTGGTGCCCTGGAGCGGAAATTCCAGTACGAAATGATTAAACTCTCCAAACAGGGAGCTATAACCCAATCTTTCGATACAGATGGAAAATATTCAGAGAGCCTGAAACCGGTATTGCACAACAACAGACTCATTTGTGTAGGTTTTTATGCAGATCGCAAAGATAACCGGTACAATGGTTTAAGTTATTTTGACCTTGATCCACAATCCCTGGCTGTCAAATTAAGAAAGTACAATCCATTTTCAGAGCAATTTATGAGCGATAAATATGGGAAGGAGGATGCGGAACACATACAGGATCTGGTATTCAAGAATGTCAGTTTTACGACTGACAATGATATCCTCTTTAATGCGGAGGAATATTTTGTGACAAGCAGTGTACAGGCAAACTCCAGTGGGGGACGTGTTCGCATTGATCGTTTTCATCATAATGATATTGTCAGTGTAAAGCTCAGTGAGGAAGGCGAGATGATATGGGCACGTAATATCAATAAATCAGAAGTCACCCAGGGCGACGATGCTTATGCTTCTTACAGTTCGTACACAAAGGGAGATGATACCTATTTCTTTATCTGTACCGCAGCCGAAAACCCCCAGTTGCTGGGCAATGATCGTCTCATTTTCAAGCAGGGCCTGAGCAGGAATAGAAATGTCTTTGTAATCAGCCTTGACAAGCAAGGCAAAATCAGTTATGAAAAGATCATTGATGATGCGGAGGCAAGACTTCCATTAATGGTTTCAAAACCCTTAATGGATGCTAAGCAGGACGAATTGCTTTTCTACGCGAAACGCGGGAGTAAGAAACAACTGGTACAAGTAACCATCCGCTAACTTGTCCATAGATCATGTGCCTTTAATTCAACTAAGACCTCCCATAACTTGGAAATATTCCGTATATTTGGAATAAATCCATTTTATGAAAATTCAGCTGATTAAGGGCAGGGGCGCACAGCAGCAGCATGATAACCATTTTTCCAGGTTTCATCATAGAACACGGGCGGACTTCCTTGAATTCTGTCAGATGGCAGGGGAGCAGGCTGAAAGTGACACCACGCATTACCTTCCCATATTTCCCAAAACCCTTGTCAACCGGGTTGACAGCCCCGACGTAGGCATGCAGTATTCTATGAATCCTTATCAAGGTTGTGAACATGGATGCATTTACTGTTACGCTCGCAATTCTCATGAATATTGGGGCTATGGAGCCGGCCTTGATTTTGAGCGCGTGATCCTTATAAAAAATGATGCGCCAAAATTACTGGAGGAAAAGCTCAGGCAGAAGAATTGGAAAGCTTGTACCATTGTTCTTTCAGGGAATACAGATTGTTATCAACCTGCCGAGAAGCATTATAGAATAACAAGGGCGTGTCTGGAGGTATTTTTAAAATACCGCCATCCTGTTGGTATCATTACCAAGAATGCACTTATCCTCAGGGATCTGGACCTGCTAACCAAATTGAACAACTCCGGACTGGTAGGTGTAAACGTTTCTGTAACAACGCTTTCCGAGAAAACGAGGCGTGTGCTTGAGCCAAGGACTGCTACCATACGAAAGCGGCTTGAAACTATCCGACAGCTTACCGATCATGGAATCCCGGTAAATGCAATGCTGGCACCTATAATTCCCGGGATCAACAGTCATGAAATCCTTAAACTGGCAGAAGCAGTTGCGGACCATGGAGCCCTGTCCTTCGCCTTTACAGTGGTTCGTTTGAATGGCGCCATAGGTAAGATTTTTACCGACTGGATCAGGAAGGCCATGCCGGATAAAGCTGAAAAAGTACTGCATCAGATTGAAGAATGCCATGGCGGCAGTCTTAATGACAGCCGTTTCGGCATCAGGAACAGAGGTGATGGCCCGGTTGCCCGGCAGCTTCAGGACCTCGTTAAAATAGCAAGACAACGCTATTTTAAGGGGAGAACATTTCCAAATCTCAATACTACATTATACGAAGATTACAAACCTGGGCAAATGAAGCTTTTTTAATCGACCATCCTCTGTTGAATTCCGTAACTTGTTGCGCGTCAACGATGGCCTGTTTTTTCATATAAAAATGTCTTTTTTACAAAGGATTCCATTCCCCGTAAAATTTCTCAAGATACTGCAGTAGAAAAGCATGCCTTTCCCCGGCCAGTCTTTTCCCGGTCGTAGTGTGCATTTTATCCTTGAGCAAAAGGAGCTTTTCATAAAAGTGATTGATAGTCGGACCTTCACTTTTTTTGTAACCTTCCCTGCTCATCTTCAGGTTGGGAGCAATTTCAGGATCGTATATTTTCCTGTTTTTATATCCACCATAATGGAATGCCCGCGCAATACCGATCGCTCCAAGAGCATCCAGTCGGTCGGCATCCTGAACCACCTGAAGTTCCCTCGAATTGAATTTTCTCACGCTTTTTTTGGAAGGAAGTGTGTTTTTAAATGAAGTATGAGCGACAATGCGTTTTACATGAACAATGGTTTTCCCCTTCAAACCAAGCGTCTTTAAAAATTCGGTTGCGATCTTAAGGCCAACCGATTCATCACCATTGTGAAATTTGTAATCTGCAATATCATGGAGCAGGGCGCCAAGGCTCACAACTAACAGATCTACCTCCTCCTCTTCCCTGGCAATTAACAGGCTATTCCTGAATACACGCTGTATATGAAACCAGTCATGACCGCCTTCCGCTCCTTCGAGCGTTTTTTTAACAAAGGAGATCGTTTTTTCGACTACTAGGGCATCGCTCATGTGTTCAGATTTATTCCCCTGGTAATTACTTCTTCCACGGCGGACAGGATAACCGCAACATCCCCGTCATTCTCGATAGGCTTGTGAACCTGAAAAATGAGATGAGAACCTACTCCAAAAGGGAATTTCCCATAACGGAGCATTTTCCAGGAATTATTTATACTGATCGGAACTACTAAAGCCGAGGGCGCAGCCTTCAAAAGAATCTTAATTCCGGTTTGCTGGAACTTCTTTGGGTGTCCCGTCCTGCTTCTGGTTCCCTCCGGAAAAATGACAGCACTTCGTTTAAATTGCTGAATATATCTGCCTAGGCGCAAGATTTCCGTAAACGCCTGCTTACTGTCTTTGCGGTCAATCAGTGCCGATCCCCCGTGCCGGAGGTTGAAGGAAACACTGGGAATTCCCTTTCCCAATTCCTTTTTGCTCACAAATTTGGGATGGTATTTTCTCATAAACCAGATAATGGGTGGGATATCATTCATGCTCTGGTGATTTGCAACAATAATTAAAGGCCGGTCTTCGGGAATATCATATGGATTATTGAAGGTATACCTCGTTCCCAGAATATGGGTACATCGCATGAGACAAAAGTTGAGTAGGCTTACGCTGTGTCTATGGGCATTATAACCGAAGAATCGGAGACAAATCCATTGTACCGGGTGAAATATGAGCAGGCATATGGCAAATAAAAGTAGATAAAGCAGTGTTAGTGGATATGCCAGTACTTTTCGCATAATACAAAAATAAAAAACCGCTCAGTGATGAGCGGCTATTTCTTTATCTTTTAATGGGAAACCGGGCATCTAAGAACGAACTGCGAAATCAGCAGAATTCATTAAATGCCTCTGTCAGATTTTCTGCAATCAGCTCCGCAGGCCGGCCTTCAATATGATGACGTTCAATCATATGCACCAGCTCACCATCTTTAAAAAGTGCCATACTGGGTGATGAAGGGGGGAAAGGGATCATAAGATTTCTTGCAGCAGAAACGGCTTCCGTATCAACTCCCGCAAATACAGTGACCAGATGATCTGGTTTCTTCTCATTTTGCAGACTCATTTTCGCAGCAGGACGTGCGTTTGCTGCTGCACAACCGCATACGGAATTTACAACGACCAGCGTTGTGCCTCCCTGATGGATGGCCTTTTCAACTGCTTCGGCGGTGTATAATTCCTCAAACCCGACGGAAGCCAGGTCTTGGCGCATGGGTCGAACTAATTCTTCAGGATACATAGTCTTATTATTAAGAAATTAAAATAATCTACAAATATAACCATTTTGTCGCTCTTCCGGCTAAAACCTTAAGTACTCCTCTCCTGTTTATATCAGGTGTAAAATCTTATCTTTGCAAAAATTTTTTACCAAGAATGATCAAATGGTTTGCCGCGTTCCTGGGGTACTTTTTATTTAGGTTGCCAGGTGCTATTATTGGATTTGTGATTGGCAGTTTTCTGGATAATCTGAGTGGCGGGAAAAGTCCCGGATCCATTTTGGGTGATCTGACAAGACAACAGGTCTCTCCTGCCGATTTTGAATTAAAATTACTCTCATTATGTTCTCTCGTCATTAAAGCGGACGGACAGGTGAGTCAGCGGGAGCTGGACTTTGTCCGCCAGTATTTTCTCAGTACGTATGGGAAGGAGAAAGCGAACGCCATCTTTCGTACATTTAATGAGGTCATAAAAAAGGGCGAAATCTCGGCCCCTGAAATATGTTCTTACCTCAATCAGCGCACCCGCTATGAAGTACGTTTGCAATTGCTGCATTTCTTATTCTCCATTGCTCAGGCCGATGGATCGGTACGCCCTGCAGAAATTGACAAAATAAGCGAAATTGCTGGCTACCTCCGCGTCGGTCAGAATGACTTTGAAAGCATTAAGGCGATGTTTATTAAATCGGCAAACAACGCTTATAAGATTCTTGAAATAGAAAAAACAGCTACCGATGAAGAGGTGAAAAAGGCCTATCGCAACATGGCTAAGAAATACCATCCGGATCGGGTAAATACCGAAAATGAAGCGATTAAAAAAGGGGCCGAGGAAAAGTTCAAACAGGTTCAGAAGGCCTACGAAGAAATACAGGGAGAACGCGGTACATAGGCTTATGCACCCTCTTTAATCCGAGGGCTTATCAGCATCAGATGGCTGTTCGTTACATCCCATATAAGTCTTATAGAGTGTACTTTAGTTCTTATGAATGAATTTCTTTTTTACCTCAGTCTCGGACTCAGACACGTTCTGGACCTTAAGGCATTGGACCATCTGCTGTTCCTAAGCGCACTTGCACTTCCTTATACTCCCGGCGACTGGAAGAAAGTCGTATTGCTTGCCACTGTTTTCACTATCACACATTGCCTCTCCCTTGGCATGGCTGTTTATGGATGGGCAGCGGTTGACATCGCTTTGGTCGAATTTTTAATCCCCCTGACCATCCTCCTTACAGCCCTGGGGAACATCCTTATGAACCTTGAAGGATTTAGCAGGGAGTGGTGGCTTCAATTGTCAGCGACCGCGTTCTTTGGCCTGATTCACGGGTTCGGGTTTTCCAATTACTTTAATATGCTCATGGCGGAAGAGAATGAAAAGGCCCTGCCCCTTTTGGGCTTCGCGGCAGGTATTGAACTCTCCCAGCTTTTGATTATCGGCCTGGTCCTCTTCATCACTTTTATTTTTATTCAGAAGCTGCACATCAGGAAGCGGCTGTTCATAGTATCGACCTCTGCCCTTATCCTCCTCCTGACATTGCCTATGATTAGAGATACGTGGTTATGGTAAGTGTAAATGCTCGTTTTAATGCCCTGGTCCGTCAGCTATATTTTGTCAGGATGGTCACTTAGCTGCAGCTCAACGTATTTAATAGAAAATTAACCGTTTATGGTTGTAAGGCTTTTTCAAAGCAGGTATATTCGTGTTTTGCCGGGAACGGTACCACAGACCCTATAATCAGGCCAAGTGAAGGTGAGCAAACAGGAAAAATATGATAGGGCCTATCTGAGGATGGCGTATGAATGGGGTAAATTGTCATACTGTAAGCGAAAGCAGGTAGGGGCCATCATTGTAAAGGACCGGATGATCATTTCCGACGGCTTCAATGGCACACCAACCGGATTTGAAAATGATTGTGAAGATGAGGACGGCTATACCAAATGGTACGTGCTGCACGCGGAAGCCAACGCCATATCTAAAGTAGCTTCCTCCACGCAATCCTGTGAGGGGGCTACGCTATATCTCACATTGTCCCCGTGCAGGGAGTGCAGCAAGCTCATTCACCAATCCGGCATAAAACGTGTGGTATACCAGCTGGCATACAAGGATCAATCTGGCTTGCAATTTTTAAAAAAGGCCGGGGTGATACTCGAGTATCTTCCAGCCATCGAAAATTACGTCTGAACTGAACAGGACTCAATGAAATGAAGAAGCATTCCTATTTACTGCCGACTATTATTGCCCTGGCTCTGGCCATAGGAATTTTTGTTGGAGGTAAACTCCACTTCAACGACAGTCCGGAAAAACTTTTTACCACCAATTCAAAAAAGGATAAGCTTAACCGGCTGATTGACTACATTGATTATGAGTATGTAGATGATATCAATACAGACAGCATAGTTGACGTGACCGTGAACAATATTCTGGACAAACTCGATCCCCACTCCGTTTATATTCCAAAGAATGAGATGGAAAAGGTTTCTGAGAATATGCGGGGAGATTTTGTAGGTATCGGAATCAGTTTCTATATGATTAAAGATTCCATTGCGGTTATACGAACGGTTGAAAAGGGCCCCAGTTATCTCAAAGGAATCAAACCTGGGGACCGTATTCTGGTTGCCGGTAACGATACCCTCTTTGGCAAACGGCTGAAAAGTGACGAAGTCGTGAGTAAATTGAAAGGAAAAATAGGGACATCAGTTCCTCTTACCGTATATCGAAAAAGCCAGAACAGAAAATTCTCTGTAAATGTTAAAAGGGATCATGTGCCCATTAAGAGTGTGGAGGCTTATTATATGCTCACTCCGGAAATAGGATATATCAAGGTAAATCGCTTCGCTGAATCCACTTTCAGCGAATTCCAATCCGCATTGCAGACGCTGCAGCGTCAGGGCGCGCAAAAACTGGCCCTTGATTTGCGTGACAATCCGGGGGGTTACCTGGGTATTGCAGAACAAATGGCTGACGAATTTCTGGAAGACGGGAAACTGATCCTGTTTATAAAGAACAAAAAGGGTAAAATAGATAAGAGCTATGCCACCAAAAAGGGGAGTTTTGAGGATAAACAGGTGTATGTGCTTATCAATGAACGGTCAGCTTCAGCAAGTGAGATCATTGCAGGGGCCCTGCAGGATAATGATATAGGAACCATCATAGGCCGCCGATCCTTTGGTAAGGGCCTCGTCCAGCGTGAAATGGAACTTGGAGACGGGTCCGCTGTACGTCTGACGGTATCAAGATATTACACCCCTTCCGGGAGATCGATCCAGAAAGATTACCACAGCAGCACCAAAGATTATTATCAAAAATTTACAGAACGATATACCAACGGAGAATTGTTATCAGTAGACAGTATCAAGGTTAACGATTCTCTTAAGTTCAGAACCCCCAAAGGAAAAATTGTATATGGAGGCGGGGGCATTATTCCTGACGTATTCGTGCCTATAGGCAACAACGAAGAGGAAGATATCGAAAGCCTGAAGAGTTATGGATTCCTGTCGCGATTTATTTTTGACCATCTTGAGGAAGACAGAACGCGCTATCAGCACTACACCGGAGAACAGTTTGCAAGGGAATTTCACGTGGACCATATTCTTTTCGAAAAGTTTGTGGACTATGCCGTGGCCAGTAATATCCGTCTCAACTTTTATGACCATGAACTTAAGCTTAAGCTCTACCTCAAAGCAGCGCTTGCAGAGCAATTGTTTTCTTCCAATCTTCAGGCCAGAATAAGTGGGAAGGAAGATCCTATGCTGATCAAACTGCTGGAATTGGAAGACAGCAGGACAAATCCTGATCTGGATAATAGGAAAAATTCCCTGAATTAGATCCTTATCTTTTGGGAATTTGTCAACTGCCCAGCCGACTATTTTGAAGATCCTTCCCCACGAGGGCGAATTACCGTCCATCACACAAGAATCTCTGACATTGCCTATTTCTATTCTGCTCAAACAAAAACTGCCGCGTGAATCTTCCTATCCTGAATTTCCTTGTGGTATCCAGCCTGAACCTGTGATCAGTGGATCCGTTATGCCGACAGCTCAGACCTGCCCTCTTTTGAAACGATTTTAATGCACGACATACCTGTTTGAAAAGCTTGACGGAACTGAGGATAGGCGCTATATACCACCTACCTCTGTTTGCTGATGCACTTATGAGGAGCTCCAAATTATGCCTTATTCCGAATTGGTGATTTTAGAACAAACATGATATGGCGGATAAAAAGTTTTATCTAAATTTGCCGGATAATAATTGATGAACTAAAACAATTTATGATGAAAAATGTACTCATTGCACTATTCGCCATCCTCGCTCTAGGGGTGTTTCAATCAAATGCTCAGTCTACCTATACTACTGCCCTGGGTCTGGGAATCGATTTTGGCGATAACACTACCCTGGTTGGCCCAAGTGTGAAACATTTTTTTACGGAGAATCATGTGGGTCAGGGGGAGGTTACTTTTGGTGATGATATTACCGTGATTACCGCACTGTATCAGTATCACGGAGATTTCCCTAACGCGGCAGGTTTAAAATGGTTTGCCGGAGGCGGGGTGTCAATTGGCTTATATGACGGCGGTTCCGATTTCTTTTTAAGACCCACAGCCGGACTTGACTATAAAATAAATAATGTGCCTCTTGCTTTCTCCTTTGACTGGAGACCGTCCGTATTCCTGGGCGATGCCGATGGCGGGGACACTTTTCAGGCGGGGCGGTTTGGGCTTGGGTTCCGGTATACCTTCAATTGATTCAGGACTTCATCTTTCCAATAGCTACAGGTGCCTTTAGGGCACCTTTTTTATTATCCCAAAGCGAGAACTTCAGAATATTGGTGAATAACATTCTTGCCGCGCTTAGCCGTTTTTGCTTTCTGTAACTAATGAGACATCAAGACTGGTTGACATTCTCACGAAAGTGATTAATTACAGGGACTTCAGAATACTTATAAATCTTGGATGTTCGGCAAGTCTTGCAAATGCCGAGTCCGACTTCAGCAGTTCAGAATTCCTGAGACCTTTAAACAAAGCCTGTTCAAGATGGTCAAGGCTTAATTCTGTTAAATCCAGTTCCGCAAACCCCTTGGCTACCATAAATTCATAATAGGGTTCCTGCTTTTCAAGAAGGAGCAGGACGTTGGCGCTGTAAATGGCTTTATGGATCTCCTTGGCGGCTACCTGCATTTCAAATGATTCCGTCGTCATTGCCTGTATCATGGAAATTAGTCTCTTACCCATTTTTTGCAAATTTTGATTTTTATGGGTTGGATACGATTTTTTTAATTTTTCGAACTTGTTTTCCCACCATCGGTAATTGATTGATTGTCCGGGCCTGCTGATTTCGGAAAAAAACCTGGTCGTGTAGGAGGTGGAGAGGGTATCTTCAAGCCTGGCGGTCATTTCAATATCCATGACCTCCTTTCGGTAGGTTTTAAGTGCCCGGATGGCAAGGCTTTTTTTCTCTATGCTATCTATTCCATCCCTGTCGCGGAAGTTTCGTAGAAGTCTTTGGTATTCTTCCTCTGCCCCCGGCAGATTCCCTGCTTCCTCCTTCTCTTTGGCTTCACCGTAACAGCGCAGAAAAACGCTATCTTCATACGATGCATTGAAGGGAAGTGATCCCTTTCTCATTTCCTGAAGCCGGATCCATTCAAATGCCCTCAGCAGTAGTTTTGCCGGCGGCCAGGTATGTTTCCCTTCAAAGACATATAATTCGTTAGTGGTGCCAATAGAGTTGAACCACGATTTAACCTTGTGCATCTCCTGAAAATTCATATCCAGATCGCCTACGATACCGACATAAGGAAACTGGTCAACAATGGCCGGAAGTGAACTCAAATTGCCTGAAAACCCGGCACCACATCCCACCACACCATGTATGGTACCGGAGAGAACGGCCACGGTTACCGCCAAGCGGGAACCCCCGCTAAAACCCGTCGTAAAAATCCTTTTCTCATCTATGGAATATTTCGGGATAAGATGCTCCAACAATCGCCCGGTAAGTGCCAGGTTGTGGTCATAAGGGCCGTTTTGAATAGCGTTGGAGCTAACAAGAATATGGTTATTAACTTCAGCAACAGGAATAAATGTCTCAACCGCAAGCCGACCCCTGCCGGCAGGATCAAAAATCAAGAGAAGGGAAGTTGGTCCATCCGTCTTCCCATTCTCCGGAAGATATAGGGCATAGGTTTCGTCAGGATATCCGGGGATGGTCAGGGAATCAGTCACCCCGCCAGGAACTGACTCCTGGCAGCTCCCGACGATCGCAATAAAGAAAGCGCAGAATAGAATATAATGCCTCACTATTTGCATACAAAGCAGTTGAAAATATAGCTTCCCGGCTCCGGATACCGGCCATCCGAAGGCTTAGTTCTCTTCTATTTTTTTCTGGATTTTTTTAGAGGTAACAAAAATCAACAGCAGGACAATGGCACACAGCGATGCAACAATACCAATGACAGCAATAATACTGTCGCCCTTTAACGGATCCCTGAAATCGATAAGGGTGGTATTATAGACGATGAGTGCAATTGCCAGGACGAGTAATACGATGGTGACAGATTTGTTCATAAGGAACACTTTGTGACTTTGGTGTAACACCTGCTTTTCCGGTCAGAAAAGCTGATTGATATTGGTGGCAAATAATTTAACGGCAATGGCCATCAGTATAACCCCGAAAACCTTGCGAATAATGCTCAGTCCGCTCTGCCCCAGGATCCGTTCAATTTTACTGGACGATTTCAGAACCAGATAGACAAATATAACGTTTACTATAATGGCTATAATGATGTTTTCAACATGGTATTCTGCCCTGAGTGAAAGCAGGGAAGTCATAGTCCCGGCACCGGCGATCAGGGGGAAGGCAATAGGAACCACGGAAGCACTTTCCGGCTGGTCATCCCTGTAAAGAACAATGCCGAGTATCATTTCAATGGCAAGGAAGAAGAGCACAAAGGAACCTGCCACGGCAAAGGAGTTGACATCAATTCCTATCAGTTTAAGAATTTCCTCGCCAATAAACAGGAAAGCGACCATTATACATGCAGCTACAATGGTCGCCTTCCCGGATTGGATGCGGCCAACTTTATTCTTCACACTGATGATGATGGGGATGCTGCCTACAATATCTATAACCGCGAAAAGGATCATACTCGCAGAGGCAATTTCCCTGAAATTAAGATTCTGAAACATGGGGATTGAAATTGTCGGCAAATGTACATTTTTAATCCCTCTTAAAGCTAATTGTCATGAAAGATGGGAATTGTGTTCAGCCAAAAAAGTATATTTGCGCGCAGATACTTCAGGAATGCTCCGGCTGGGAAAAACAATTGTCTCCGAAGAGATTTTAGACACCGATTTCGTATGCAATCTCACGGCCTGTAAAGGTGTTTGTTGTGTAGATGGCGAAGCCGGCGCACCGGTGGAAGACCGGGAGACCACCATTCTGGTCGATATCTTTAGCAAGGTTAAGCCTTTTCTCAGGGCGGAAGGGATTGCAGCGATTCAGGAACAGGGAGCCTTTGTAAAAGGAGAGGATGGGGAATGGGAAACGCCTCTCGTGAATAATAATGAGTGCGCCTATGTCATTTATTCCGACGAAGGCATCGTTAAATGTGGACTGGAAGAAGCGTACAACCATGGGGCAACAAAATGGAAGAAACCTGTTTCCTGTCATCTATACCCTGTCAGGGTAACAGAATATGAAGAATTGACGGCTGTGAATTACCACAAATGGCACATTTGTGATCCTGCCTGCGCTTTGGGTACGGCTCTGGAGGTGCCTGTCTACAAATTTGTAAAGGATGCTCTCATACGCAAGTTTGGAAAAAGGTGGTATGAACGGTTGGAAAAGCTTGCAGCCCTGAGGCCTAAATAGTTGGTATGTGGAGGACCACTTTGGTACCGGAAGCCTGCCCGTAATCATCATAAAGATCCAGAATCTCCACATGAAAGGAGTTCTGGTAATCTTTTGAAAAATTGGCAAGTCGCTCCTTGGTGATATCTATACCAACTGATTTTCTCTTTAGCACTTTATTTTCCTTACGCTTTTCAGCTACTGCCCTTCCTACCCCATTATCTATAATGGCTATATTTATAAATCCGTTTTTTTCCCTGCTGATGTGAAGGGTGATTTTCTTATCGCCTTCCTTTGAGGAGAGTCCGTGCCACAGGGCATTTTCCAGGAATGGCTGTAGGATAAGAGAAGGAATTTTTACCAAATGGATATCAATCCCTTCATCAATCTGTACGGTAAAATTTATTTCCTCAGAGAAGCGGATATTTTCAATATTCATATACAATTCCACAGTTTCGAGTTCTTCCGCAAGAGGTATTTCTTTTAAGGAGGAGGCTTCCAGTATTTTCCGGACCAGTTTGGAGAACTTATTGAGATAATGAACAGCATTTTTCTGTTCGTTATTAATAATATATAATTTGATGGAATTCAATGAGTTAAATAGGAAGTGAGGGTTCATCTGGCTGCGGAGCATACTCTGTTCCAGCGTCAGCATTTTTTTCTCACTCTTCAGCTGGTACTGGCGGTAAAGGATATACAAGATGAGCGTCAGGAGGGCGAGGAGCAGTGCACTTACCAGAAGAATATTCTGGTTCCGGCGAAGTTTCAGTGTAACAATCTCATTATCCTTGGCCAGAACTTCTATCTGATTGCTTTTTTTCTGGGAATCGTAGCGTATGATCACATCATTCACATAACTGATATTTACATTGCTGTTTATTTCAGCTTCGTGGGCCTTAGATTTCTTGAAACTGTCCAGTGCCTCTTTATATTTCCCCTGCGTGGCTGCCAGTTCCGACAATAACATATAACTGTTGGTAATATAAATGGGTAATTGATATTTCTCGGCGGTTTGAAGGCCTTCACGTAATTTTATTTCTGCCTCGGCATACCGGCCAAGCCTGGTTAATGCCCACCCGAGATTGATAAGTACTCCGGTAATGATTTGCCGGTCTTCTGTAGCAACGGCGGCCAATAATGTCGGCTCAAGGAGTTCCATGGCTTCGTTGAGCTTGCCTTGTTTGATATAGATCTGGGCGATGCTGTTTTTACAGATGACTTTTCCGGACTCTGATTCTATTTCTTCATCATAGGCAAGGGCGGCCCGGTAACTTTTAAGCGCCTCATCCAACCTGCCCTGTTCTTCCATACACTCGCCAATATTCTGATTATTGACAGCCAGTCCCCTGATATTTCCCAGTTCCTTCTCCAGCTCTATGGACAAAGTGAATTGTTCCACAGCAAGATGATATTGCTTAAGCGTCTTATATATATTGCCAATACTATTATGAGAAACGTTAATGCTTCTTTTAATTCCATCAGAAGGCTTTTTAATGGATTCGGCAAGTTCCAGGGCTTCCTGGCTATAGTCCAGGGCGGTTTTAATCGCGTCAAGACGCCGGTAGACCACCGCAAGCATATTGAGGCTGAATATCCGGAATTCCTTGTTTTTACCGGCCATTGCCACATCCAGGCCGTTTTGATGAAGCTCGATTGCCCTGTAAAATTTTGAAATATTCCGGTACTTAGTCCCCATCTGATTATAGGCATAGGACTGGCCATCCAGGTATTTTTTCTCCTTCGCACGGGCAATAAAATATATCATAAGGGTGGTATCCCTTCGCTCCTCGTGTAGTACACTATCTATCTCCTGATAGGTTTTGGGAGCAAATCTTATAAGACTGTCTACCCTTTCTTTAAAGGCAGCCGGAATCTCCTGGAATGCCATCAAAGGCCAGGTCAGAATAAAAATCAGAAAGGATATCTGACATCGCAACCATCTCATACAAACACTTAAAGCAGGTCTAAAAAATCGGATTTCTTCTGACGGGATACCGGAATTTTATGATTTGACTGGAGCACCACATATCCGTCGGTTTTGAGAAACTCCTTTATTTTGGTGAGATTGATTATAAAAGAATTATGAATTCTGAAAAATGAATCGGAAGGCAACAGGTCATTCACTTCTTTAAGCTTTTTGGTCAACACTATACGTTGCCCGTCTGTCAGAAATATGGTGCTGTAATTTCCGTCTGATTCGGCATACAGAATCTCGTTGCTTTCCAGAAAGAGCAATTTCCCATCCGTATTAAAAGTGATTTTTTTGTTTATGGAACGGCTATTAAAATTCAAAAGGATTTTTTCCAATCGCTCTGCAGTATAGTTTTTTGAGTTGTGTTTTTTAATCTTTACCAGGGTCTCTTTCAAATCGTCCGTATCGATGGGTTTCAAAAGGTAATCGATGGCTTCATTCTTAAGGGCCTTTATGGCATATTGGTTGTACGCAGTGGTTATCACAACCGGAAAATCTTTGTTTTTCAACTTCTGGATAAACTGGAAACCATCCATAGTAGGCATTTCAATATCCAAAAAAAGACAATCCGGAGTATGATTTTCAAGGAACTGCAAAGCTTCAAACGGGTCGGTGAAGGAAGCCACAACATTTATTTCATCACTGAAATTGGTCAATTCCCACGAGAGACTTTGAAGTGCTTTTATTTCATCGTCAACAATTACAGCTTCTATCATTTTATTTTGCATCTGAGGGGGTAATTTAATCAAAAATAGGAGTACACAAGTTCCTGCTTATAAAAAGATGTGTCAACAGAACGGTTTTACGTATGATTGGTAAAAAATGAATTATAATCATCTCAGGGCAACTGCTTCCCCCGAGGGAACGCTTGAGTTGTCATCAAATCTGATTGGTTAAAATCCCCGGAAGGCCCTAATATCAGGCTTATCGCCGTTTGACAATCTTTGAATTTCATTCCTGCCATCCGTGTACTATTTCCTACCATTCACACAAATTGCAATTTTCGTTCAGCGGGTTCAGTCTACATTAGCCATGTTAAGTTAAAGGAATGAATTTAGCCTTAAATTATTTAAATACCAATGTCATGAGAAGATGCATGATTTTTTTTACCCTCCTAATCATTACAGTCATTATCGCGGTTTTTGCGGAGCAACGTCCGGATATTCCCAAAGAGGTCGTCATCGTAGCCGGGGCGGATGCCGGTTATGACCTGCTCGCGGCCGAGGAAGGCCTTGAACCTTGATATAATCATTTTATAAAATGGAAAAGCCATTTATTCCGGTAAGATCTTTATTGCTTTGGGTACTCACTTTCGCGCCTCTCTTATTTACCTCTTATATTTCCCCCGATCTTTCTGATCAGGGCAATCATCTTCCTGTGGGTACCTGCCATCTTGTACTGTCAAAGGGACTCAGCGCTGATATTATGGGAAGCATGGAATTTGACACAAGTTTGAGTAAAGGGCCGAACGGCCGGACCTATTCCGTCATTACCCTGCAAATGGATAATGCCCAAACGGGGAATTTAAAATCGCTTGGCTTCCTGATATCCAGGCCTAATCAGGCCAAAGGTATCGCCTTAGGCTCCTATAACATTGGCAGGAGAAGTGAGGGCTTTCTCCCGTACTTTGATGGTATTTTCGGATTCGCCAACAGTAAGCTGTCAGGAGAACTCCCATTTTTCGCATCAGAAGGCACCATAACCATAACGCATGCAGATAGTGGTAATCTGACGGGGAATATGGATGTGGTCTTTATGAATTCAGACAGTAAGCGGTTGATTATCAAAGGAATTTTTAAGGCTAGCAGGGCAGAATTGAGATAAATATTGTACTTTTAATAATAGTATATGGACACTGCCAAACCATAAGTACGAACTCAGGGGTATGTCGCACAGCGCATACAGCGTAAAGCACCCGGCCGGTGTAATTGCTATTATGAATACCAGACCAACCTGTTGGTCAGCGTAAATGCCTGATTTTTAGGTTTCGGGGGAACTACCTAAATCGGCGGACCAATTAATAGTAAGTAGAGTTTATCCACCGGAAGGCCGTACGGTTTGGCGGTTTCATTTTTGGCTCCTTCTATATTTCATCTCCCACAGTAGAAAATCTATCCATAGCTCCCACATTTTTAGGCTGCTTCCTTCCTCTTTTTTCACGAATGTTGTGCCGAAAGTCTGAATCCCGATTTATAGTCATCCCGATAAAGACCATAAAGTATTATTTGACATACTTTTTGGTTTATTAATTAATCTTCGACAGTTATACAAAATCCTCCTTTTTGTCAGGTCAATGAACATAAGAGAGGAACCTACATTTCAACAAACGGTGTTCAAAACTTTGTTCAGGAATAGGTTAATTTACCTTTTCAGTGTGACTTCGTTTTTGAATCTTTGCTAGTCCCGGTACAAACTTAATTTTCAGCCTTCATAGGAACCAATAAACCATCACTATATGTCCACTCAGGAAGAACCCATTTTAAAGGAAAACCAAGACCGATTTGTAATATTCCCTATTAAGCATCATGATCTCTGGGATTGGTACAAGAAATGCCAAGCCTGTTTCTGGACTGCTGAGGAGATCGATCTGCATCAGGATATATCGGATTGGAAGAATAAACTTAATGAGGATGAGCGCTACTTTATAAAGCATATTCTCGCTTTTTTTGCCGCTTCGGATGGAATTGTCAATGAAAATCTGGCGGAGAACTTTGTGAGTGAAGTGCAGTATTCAGAGGCTAAATTTTTCTATGGGTTTCAGATCATGATGGAAAATATCCATTCAGAAACCTATTCCCTGCTCATCGACACCTATGTAAAAGACGATAAAGAGAAAAATATCCTGTTCAAGGCGATTGAGAATTTCCCTGCAATAAAGAAAAAGGCGGACTGGGCGCTTAAATGGATTGATTCTCCCAGCTTTGCGGAGCGGCTGATCGCCTTTGCCGCAGTTGAAGGAATTTTCTTTTCCGGTGCCTTCTGTTCTATTTTCTGGTTGAAAAAAAGAGGTTTGATGCCAGGACTTACCTTTTCGAACGAGTTGATCTCCAGGGATGAAGGGATGCATTGCGACTACGCAGTACATCTGCACAACAGGCATCTGATCAATAAGGTGCCCAAGGAGCGTATTACCTCCATCCTGACCAATGCCCTTGATATTGAAAGGGAATTTATAACAGAATCGCTTCCCATCAGTCTCATTGGGATGAACGCCAAACTCATGACCCAGTACCTTGAATTTGTCACAGACAGATTGCTGGTGGAACTGGAATGCGAGAAAGTTTATAATTCCGGGAACCCATTTGATTTTATGGACATGATTTCTCTGCAAGGGAAAACCAATTTCTTCGAGAAAAGGGTATCGGAATATCAGAAAGCCGGCATCATGAATAAGGAAAAAGATTCAGATGCCCAGAAGATCAGCTTTGACGCCGAATTCTGAATATAAAATAACAGTTGGTGCGCTTTAAGTCCGCCCATCTGAAAAGTAATATAATACGGCAATCAAACCTTTACCATGGACCATGTGGATAAGGGAGCATTCGCCGAAAGCATGGATACACCCCGCGAAACGCAAACAACCAAAACTGATTTCTAAACCGTAATTCAAAGAATATGTTCGTAGTAAAAAGAGATGGCAGAAAAGAGCCGATGATGTTTGACAAGATCACAGCGCGGGTCCGGAAGTTATGTTATGGGCTCAATGAGCTGGTAGACCCGGTCAAGGTTGCCATGCGTGTCATAGAAGGCCTGTACGACGGTGTGACGACTTCCGAACTTGACAACCTCGCGGCGGAGATTGCGGCCACTATGACCACCGCGCATCCGGACTATGCCAAGCTCGCTGCGCGTATCTCTGTCTCCAACCTGCACAAGAATACCAAAAAGTCATTTTCGGAGGCTATGAAGGACCTCTATGAATATGTTAATCCGAGAACAGGAAAGCATGCTCCCCTCCTGTCTGACGAGGTATATCAGGTAATTGCCGATCATGCAGATCAGCTTGATTCGACCATTATTTATAACAGGGATTTCGGCTATGATTATTTCGGATTTAAAACCCTGGAAAGATCCTATCTGCTTAAGTTAAATGGTAAGATCGCAGAGCGTCCTCAGCATATGCTGATGCGCGTTGCGGTAGGCATACACCTGGGGGATCTGGACGCTGTGATTGAAACCTACGAATTGATGTCCAAGAAGTATTTCACGCATGCCACACCCACCCTTTTTAATTCTGGTACCCCCAAACCCCAGATGTCTTCCTGCTTTCTGTTATCCATGAAAGATGATAGTATTGATGGGATTTATGATACCCTGAAGCATACGGCAAAAATCTCGCAGTCGGCAGGGGGGATAGGCTTATCAATTCACAATATCAGGGCAACGGGATCTTATATCGCAGGTACCAACGGAACTTCCAATGGAATTGTTCCGATGCTCAAAGTTTTCAATGACACCGCGCGCTATGTGGATCAGGGGGGAGGAAAGCGAAAAGGCAGTTTCGCCATCTATGTGGAACCCTGGCATGCCGATATTTTTGATTTCCTGGACCTGAAGAAAAACCATGGGAAAGAGGAAATGCGCGCCAGAGACCTGTTTTATGCCATGTGGATTCCTGATCTATTCATGAAACGGGTGGAGTCTAATGAAGAGTGGACCCTGATGTGTCCTAATGAATGCCCCGGCCTTTTTACAACCCACAGCGAAGAATTCGAAAAATTATATACCGGTTACGAGGCAGCGGGAAAGGGCCGAAAAACGATTAAGGCAAGGGATCTTTGGGAAAAAATCCTGGAATCCCAAATTGAAACAGGCACTCCGTATATGCTGTATAAGGATGCCGCCAATAGAAAGAGCAATCAGAAGAATCTGGGAACCATTCGCTCGTCGAATCTGTGTACCGAAATTTTGGAATATACATCTTCGGACGAAGTGGCCGTATGTAACCTGGCTTCGATTGCGCTGCCCATGTTCGTTAAGAACGGAGAGTTTGACCATAAGGAGCTCTTTCGTGTAACAAAACGGGTGACCAAAAACCTCAACATGGTTATCGACAGGAATTACTACCCAGTTAAGGAAGCCGAGAATTCCAACATGAGGCATAGACCCATAGGTCTCGGCGTACAAGGTTTGGCAGATACCTTTATCATGCTTCGGTTGCCTTTTACCAGTGATGCGGCGAAAACACTTAATCAGGAAATATTTGAAACCCTTTACTTTGCTGCCGTCACCGCCTCCATGGAACAGGCTAAAACGGACGGACCGTATTCCAGCTTCAAAGGCTCTCCCATTTCTAAGGGGGAATTTCAACACAATCTATGGGGGATAAAAAACAGCGATTTATCAGGGCGTTGGGACTGGGATAAACTGCGGAAAACAGTCATGAAGCATGGTTTGCGAAATTCCCTGCTCGTGGCCCCCATGCCAACTGCCTCCACTTCTCAGATCCTGGGTAATAATGAATGTTTTGAACCGTATACTTCCAATATTTATACCAGGAGGGTGTTATCGGGAGAATTTATCGTTGTGAACAAACACCTCCTGGAAGATCTTGTGAACCTGGGACTCTGGAACGAAGAATTAAAACAGCAGCTCATGCGTTCCAATGGTTCCGTACAGGATATCGATATTATCCCGCAGGATATTAAGGAATTGTATAAGACCGTTTGGGAATTAAGTATGAAGGATATTATTGATATGGCCAGGCATCGCGGCTACTTTATCGATCAGAGCCAATCCCTTAACCTGTTTATGGAGAATGCCAATTACTCCAAGTTGACCTCCATGCACTTCTATGGCTGGAAAAGCGGATTGAAGACAGGTATGTATTACCTCCGAACCAAATCGGCGGTGGATGCCATTAAATTTACCCTGGACAATACAAAGAAAAAGGAGGTCCCGGTAAGTATTGCCGCAGAAGCTGAGATGGCTTCTACTCTTGAAAACAGCCTTGAAAGTTCAATCTCGATTGCAGCAGTCAATCAGCAGGAAGTTACCGTAGAACCTTTAACTACTGAGGAGATGAAAGCACTGATCTCAAAGTCGAGGGAAGGGCAGGCAGAAGATGATTGTCTGATGTGCGGCTCCTGAATGATATATCCCCTGCCCGAACGAAGGATAGGGTGGGGCAGAAGGATCCAAAAAACGGGATGTCCTGAATTAAAATGTTCAGTTTCTATTTTATAACGTAAACCTGTACTTGCCATGACCGACAACCGCTGGAACCAAATAGGTAAAACAATGGGGCATGCCTAACTACATACCATTTAATCGAAGGAAATGGCGGTTAGGTGGTTACTCATTTCAGGCTCATCAGGAAATTGATCCGGACCCTTTGGAAGATCAGGGTATGTTGCTAAGAATGGAAGGACTTATTTATTAAAGTAGGGACCGAGTATGTTATGAGAAAAAAGCAATGCCAAAATATAAATACATAAAAGTATCAGGTAATTATCCATATCAATGCCCCTGTTTGATAGTGTCCCTATGCCGTATATACGTTTTGAATTCTGAACTAGATGACCAAAATATTATTAAATTATCAGATTTATGTTAAAATTTCGTCGACTTCCTAATAGATGAACTAAAGGGGCGTTGAAGGGACTGACAGGTGATTTCGACTGTCCAAGTAATCCCATTAAAATAAAACTGGTTCTCCGTTTTCAAGTATACTCATGACATGCTGCCAGGAGCTGCCGGATCTTGCCAGGCCTCTCAGGATTCCCTTTTTTAAAGAAAATCGTCTACTTTTCTATAGGCCTCTATGACAGCCAATTCGCCTGCCTTATCCGGTGCCGAGTTTCCATGCTCCATCCCCATAATACCCTCAAAACCTTTACCATGAATGAATTTAAAGACATTTGTGTAGTTAATTTCTCCCGTAGTGGGCTCTTTCCGGCCGGGATTATCCCCAATCTGAAAATAGGCAATCTCATCCCAGCAGGCTTCAATATTTGGAATCAGATTTCCTTCCTGAATCTGCTGATGGTAAATATCGAAAAGGATTTT
Organism: Zeaxanthinibacter sp.; assembly: GCA_041743425.1. GTDB lineage: Bacteria > Bacteroidota > Bacteroidia > Flavobacteriales > Flavobacteriaceae > JTS-RE37. Next base: position 22,169 of record JBGTMS010000047.1, read on the forward strand.
GCAGGAAGGAGAATTCACTGCTCTGCAGATTTCGTAAGCTTGTGGGGAACCGCAAAGGAACAGACCCGGATGATCCCTGAAATTAAGGGGTTCCAGGACCATAATCAATCCATGAGGTTCAAGAATGGCAGCGGCCTCTTTAAGCGAATCAATAACATTTGCCGTCTGGTAACCCATTGACAAACTTAAATCAACATGGCCGGGAACCACGGTCATCCACTGTGCATTTACCCTTTTCGCGACCGGGACAGCAGCACGGATTTGTTCCAGGAATTCGGAACGCTTATCCTTATCACCAGAAGTTAGTGAGGGCTCCGTCCAATAAATTTTGTGAGCAACGAAAACACCCATCCGGATACCTTTTTCCTTCATGGTGGCGGCCATTTTTTCCTGTACCGAAATTTCCCTGCCGGTCATTCCGTTATCCTCAAAAGCCGTAAATCCCTGTGCTGCCATATATTCCAGCTGAGACACCGGATCCTCGCCGGCATGGCTGCTGAACATCCCCAGATGTGGGGCATAATGTAAATTAAATGTCGGCGGAAGCGAATATCCACTGCTCATGCCAAAAGCACTTGCGGTGCCTGAAGCCAGGGCACTGCCGGTCAGGACGGATCTCTGTATAAAACTTCGTCTTTCCAATAATATTTGATTATAGGGACCAGCTTTTGCCCCCTGTGAGTTCGTTAAGGTCACCACAAGCAACATACTCTCCGGGTACCGGCAGGTAGACAAGAACCTTCTCTCCAACATACTCAGAGGTTTTATAGCCCCAAATGGTCATCCCCCTCAGATTATTGGAAAAGGCAAATCTTGAGATATTTTCGTCTAATTTTTCAGGCACCCCCTCTTCTACAGACTCCTGGTAAGCGGTTATGGTCTCAAACATTTTCGCTTCATCCTCTTTGGTGTTTTTAAGCGCCGCGGAAAGAACTGGTTCCAGATCTTCCGCTGAAAGGTCTGCTGCATTATCTGTACCGGAGTCGGCAAGCGCCTTATTGATAAAGGAGTCCATACCCAACTTAATAAAGTCCTGTTGTTTTTTGTCCATCACCTCATTCGCAAACTTGTCAATAAAGAGATGTACCTGCACTTCAGACGCGGAAGGAGTATCTGTTTTTGGAAGAATGATATCCACCAGCTTCGTAAGGACAGCCCCTTGTTCTTTTGTGAAAAAATCAGGCGTCCATTCCAGTACGGTTTCATTTTTGCAGCTTTGCATGATACTGATCAGCGTCGGTGCAGCCACGGTATACCCCAGAGCCAGCCCCATATTTTTCAATGCTACTCTTCTGTCCATCATATTGATCCGTTTTTAAGTTGTTCAGCGGCATGATTTGCGGCCCGCGCTGTGAAGGCCATGTAGGTAAGGGAGGGGTTCACACATGAACCCGATGTCATAAAGGCTCCGTCCGTTACATAAACGTTCGGGACATCATGTATCTGATTATTTCCGTTTACAACTGATGTTTTGCGATCTCTGCCCATCCGTGCGGTTCCCATTTCGTGGATACCAAGACCTAGTGCACCGGGTCGGTCAAATGGAGTAACTTCCCTGAAACCGGCCTTTTCCAACATTTCTACTGCCGACTGCTGCATATCTTTACGCATCTCCCATTCATTTTCTTTGAATTCAGCATCAAAAGTAACTGTAGGAAGGCCCCATGAATCAAGTTTGTCATAATCAAGTGTCATCCGGTTGTCCTCATAGGGGAGGACTTCCCCGAAACCGCCCATTCCCATTGTCCAGCCGCCAGGTTTTAGTAGCGCCTCCTTCAAAGACTTCCCATGAGAAAGTTCGGCAATGGAATTTTCCCAGTTATCCCTTCCGGCTCCGCCCTGATAGCCAAAGCCACGTTTATATTCTTTCCGATCGGAATCACCGCCAAGGTTTCTGAATCTTGGAACATAAATACCATTCGGCTTACGGCCTTTATAATATTTGTCCTCAAATCCGTCAAACTTGCCCTGAGCTCCAACACCAAGGTGATGGTCCATAATATTGCGACCTAATTGATCCGATTCATTGCCCATACCATTAGGAAACCGGTCCGATTTTGATTGCATAAGTATGGACGTGGAAGCAATGGCAGAGGCGCAAAGAAAGATCACCTTCGCTTTGAACTCAAAGGTTTCCTTGGTTTCCCGATCTATGACCTTTACACCGGTCGCTCTTTTTGTATTGGGGTCGAAGATGATTTCATGAACAATGGAGTCCGGCCTGAGGGTCATGTTTCCGGTACGTTCCGCAGCCGGAAGGGTAGAGGATAAGCTGCTGAAATAGGAACCGAAAGGACATCCTCTGATACATCTGTTGCGAAACTGGCACCTGGTCCGGCCCTCAAACTTTGTTTCACTGTGGATGTGTGCTACCCTGCCAGCAGTAATTACCCTGCCATCAAAATTTTCAGCCACCTGCTCCCTGAGATGTTGTTCCACACAATTCAATTGCATCATGGGTTCGAATTTCCCGTCAGGTAACTGTGGCAATCCCAGGGTCTCACCTGTAACGCCTATATATGATTCCACCTTATCGTACCAGGGCGAAATATCCTTATATCTTACAGGCCAGTCAACCGCGATTTTGTCACGCTGATTGGCACCAAAATCAATATCGCTCCACCGGTAACTGTGCCTCCCCCATTGCAGAGAGCGGCCGCCCACGTGATAGCCTCGCATCCAATCAAATCTTTTGGTCTCATTGTAAGGGTGTTCCAAATCGTTGACAAACCACATTTTACTTGCTGCATTGGTGGTATAGCCGGTTCTGTTCTGCTTTTCCTGTTGTTTGAGGTCCTCCCGGGTGGGTTGACCACCATTGGGGAAATCCCACGTATCCAGATTTGCAGTTGGATAGTCCTCGATATGCTTTACCATACGACCGCGCTCGAGTACGAGGGTCTTCATTCCCTTCTCGCATAATTCCTTGGCGGCCCAACCCCCACTGATGCCTGTTCCGACCACGATCGCGTCATACGATTCCTGCTCCTGATTGTAATAAAATTTGCTCATCAATAAATTGTTTATTCTTTAAATTTATTAAATATAAAATTAATTTTCTACATTTAAACGCTATCCTCCTGGCGTTATCTGCAATTAATCAATCTCGTAAAGCTATATAATTAAATTTTTAAATTGGCAAGAATTTAAATGAGCGGAAGAAATAATATTCTTATGAATAAGTATCTGGGACTGATATGCCTGTTTACTCTGATGATATCCTGTAAGGATGCAAAAAAACAAACGGAAACCAGTTCCACCTCTGATACCCCTACTATGGAAGCCGCAGCGCCTTTTTTTAAACTATCCCTGGCCCAATGGTCCATTCACAAAATGATCTGGGATAAGGGAACTGATCCTTACGATTTCGCTAAAATGTCCAAAGAGTGGGGATTCACCGGCCTGGAATATGTAAGCCAGCTCTACAATCCGGAATTGGAAAATGCCGGCTATTCCAAAGAGGCCATGGCAGCATTCGTACAAAAATGCAATGAGGAGGCTAAAAAGTACGGCATGGAAAATGTTTTGATTATGATTGATGGGCAGGGGGACCTTGCAATTGACGACGTTGCAGAACGCAATGCGGCAGTGGAGAGGCATTTTATCTGGGTAGATGCAGCTTCTGCAATGGGCTGTCATGCCATCCGTGTGAACCTGGCTGGTAGTGATGTAGCCGAAAAGTGGAAGGCCAACTCTATTGACGGGCTCACAAAACTAGCTACCTATGCCAAGGAAAAGAATATCAATATTCTGGTTGAAAATCACGGAGGCTTATCCTCCGACGGGGCCATGCTGGCAGATGTAATGAAGGAGGTCAATATGCCCAACTGTGGAACGTTGCCCGATTTCGGAAACTTTTGTATCCGTAGAAATGATCCTGCGGACTATGCTTCTGGCTGCGCCGATATGTATGATATTTATAAAGGGGTTTCGGAGCTGATGCCTTACGCGAAGGCGGTAAGCGCAAAAAGCCATAATTTTGACGGGCAGGGAAATGAAAGAGATATTGATTATGTAAAGATGCTGCAAATCGTAAAGGATGCCGGATACCAGGGGTTCATCGGAGTGGAATATGAGGGCGAGGAACTGGGGGAAGCCGAAGGAATTCTGGCTACCAGGGAATTGCTTGTCAAAGCGTCCGGGGAATTAAAGTGAATTTTATTATTCCGACTTCATGAAAGTTTTTTTTGATCAGCTATTTGATTACAATTTTTATTGTAATAAAAAACTTATTGAAGTATCTAATCAATTGATAACGGTCCCTGAGAAGAGTGTATCGCTTTTCAGCCATCTCCTCAGCGCTCACCATATCTGGAATTCAAGGATTACAGGGAAAATTCCGGACTATCAGATATGGCAAATTCATTCCCTGGGGGATTGGGGGGAGATTCATTATGAAAATCAGCGGAATTCTTTCGAGATTATCACCAATACTTCAAACTTCGAGAAAAGAATTGCCTATGAAAATTCTCAGGGGAAATCCTATACCAATACGCTTCAGGATATCCTTTTTCATGTCATTAACCATTCCACCCACCACCGGTCACAAATTTTAATGGATTTCAGGGCCAATGGCATTGAACCCGTTTCTTTGGACTTTATTTTTTACAAACGATAAACCATAAACGATATCCCAAAGCCCATGACCACAAAAGTAAAAGTCCAGTTGTCCTTCATGATGTTCCTCGAGTTTTTTATTTGGGGAGGTTGGTTTGTAACCCTGGGAACCTTTTTGGGAGATAACCTTAAAGCTAGCGGGGCTGAGGTTGCCATGGCTTTTTCTACACAGTCGTGGGGAGCCATAATCGCACCTTTTGTCATTGGGCTCATTGCTGACCGGTACTTTAATGCAGAACGCATCCTCGGGATATTACATCTGGCAGGGGCGGTCCTGATGTACCAGATGTACACTGCCACGGAATTCGCCATCTTTTATCCATATGTCCTGGGATATATGATCCTTTACATGCCAACGCTGGCGCTCGTCAATTCGGTTTCCTTTAATCAAATGGTGAATCCCACCAAGGAATTTCCACCTATTCGTGTTTTCGGCACCCTTGGCTGGATCGCGGCGGGCTTGATAATCAGTTACGTTTTTGTTTGGGATTCGCCTGAGGCCAGAGCAGAGGGGATGCTTAAAAATACCTTTCTTATGATCTCAATGGCTTCCGCATTATTGGGAATTTTTAGCTTTATACTTCCAAAAACCCCACCTAAAATTGAAAAGGATGAAAAGGTGAATCTCAATGCCATCCTGGGTCTGGATGCCTTAAAGCTTTTGAAAGATCGGAATTTTCTTATTTTCTTTATCTCATCGGTTCTCATCTGCATCCCCCTTGCCTTCTATTATCAGAACGCCAATCCTTTTTTAGCCGAGATAGGCCTTGACAATCCTACCGGGAAAATGACGATAGGACAGGTCTCCGAAGTATTATTTATGCTGTTACTCCCGTATTTTTTCAGAAAATACGGCTTTAAAAAAACCATCATGGCCGGAATGCTGGCATGGACCCTGCGCTACCTGCTATTCGCCTATGGAAATGCCGGTGAACTCTCATTCATGTTGTTGATCGGTATAGCGCTTCACGGAATTTGTTATGATTTCTTCTTTGTTTCGGGCCAGATTTATACGGATTCAAAGGCCGGACCAAAATTTAAAAGCGCGGCCCAGGGTCTTATTACCCTTGCCACATATGGATTTGGTATGCTCATAGGATTTTGGGTTGCGGGGAAAATCACCGACACCTATCTCTTAGCCCAAAACGCACATGACTGGATGCATATCTGGATTTTCCCGGCGGTCTTTGCCTTTGGTGTGCTCTTGCTTTTTACAATCTTTTTTAAGAATGTTGCCATAGAATATAAAAAATAAATAACAGACTATTATGCCCAGGAAAATAAGATTAGGGATTATTGGTGGCGGGGGTGACTCCCTGATAGGTGTCCTTCACCGCGTTGCAGCCTTTATTAATGATAATTATGAAATATCAGCCGCAGTTTTTAACCCGGATTACGATGCAAATCTGGAATTTGCCCGCCGGATAGATATTCCTACAGAACGGATCTACAAAGATTTCGATACACTTGTAGAAGAGGAGTTGAAGTTGCCTGCTGAGGAACGTATTCAGGTCTGTTCTATCCTGACTCCTAATTTTCTTCATTTTCCCATGGCCAGGAAATTATTGGAAAATGGTTTCAATGTCATATGTGAAAAGCCGATGACCACCACCTATGAAGAAGCAAAGATCCTGCAGGGGGCGCATAAGAAATCGGGAAAGGTATTTGCAGTGACCCATACCTATACAGGTTATCCAATGGTGCGGCAGATGCGCGAAATGATCAAAGCCGGGGAACTTGGAAAGATACATAAAGTAGATGCCCGCTACTACCAGGGGTGGATCAACCCGGTCATCCATGACAAGGAGAAGCGATCGTCCGTGTGGCGTCTTGACCCTAAGAAGGCAGGCATCAGTTCCTGCATGGGTGACATAGGAGTTCATGCCTTCAACCTCATCGAATACACAACCGGCCTACAGGTAAAATCCCTGCTATGTGATTTCAATTATTTGTATGAAGATAACCAGATGGATGTGGATGGCACGGTGCTTATTCGTATGGGGAACCACATAAAAGGAGTGATTCGGGGCAGTCAGGTAGCCACAGGAGAGGAAAATGGATTGGCAATTGCTATTTACGGAGAAAAAGCCGGTCTTAGATGGGAGCAGGAAAATCCGAATTTTCTTTATAAAATGAGTGACACTGAACCCACACAGATATACAAACCAGGGCATTCTTACAATGCCCCCTTATCCCTGGCCGGGACAAAACTTCCCCCCGGCCACCCTGAAGGTATTTTTGACTCTATGGCAAATATATATCTTGGAGTCGCCCGGGCCGTCCGCGGGGAAAAGTTTAATGACGGGGAATTCCCCACGATCATTGATGGTGTTCGGGGCCTCAATTTTATCGAGGCGACCGTGGCTTCCCACAAATCAGGAAATCTTTGGATTGAATTAGATTAACGGTTTTAAAGATTCAGCCACAGGCAGAGAAAAATTGAGAGGGCATGGGCGCACATTGAGGCCTGATGTCAGGAGTGATCAACGTAGTGCTTTCTAGCGCTGAAAAACTTTTTCAAAGACTTCGCAGACAACGATCATACTATCTCTGGGTACCCTGCCGTAAGGTTCCAGTTCCCTGCCATAATATTCCCATTGTATTTTTTTCCAGGAGGTCAGCGTACCATCTCCCACCCCATCCATTCTGGTAAAAGATTCGTTTATGGCAAAGTAGGGCTTTAAACGGACCGCTACGGTTCTCAGGATACAACGAGCCTCTCCTTCCCAATCGGTAATAATAGTGAAATCGCCAATTCTCGGAATGGCTTCCTTGCGAGATTGCAGGCCCAACAGGGAGTAAGACCGGGCTCTTTTCTGTCCGGAAAGTACAAATTCTAGCATTCTGTTGGCGTCATTTTCATTGTCACTGAAGTAAGTGACTTTCGGTTCGGCAACAAAGGCATAGTTGATATGGGTATCGAGGTAGTCTCCCCATAAATTTCTGGCGGACACATTTTTCATAAAGAGGATCGTTTCATTTATGAGAATCTCCCTTTTTTAAACTCGTCCGCGGCGTGACTGGCCGCTCTCGCTGTAAATGCCATATAGGTAAGTGAGGGGTTTACGCAACTGGCGGAAGTCATAAAAGCTCCGTCGGTAACGTAGACATTTTGTACTTCATGCAATTGGTTGTGCTGATTGACTACCGAGGTTCTGGGGTTCCAGCCCATCCGGGCTCCTCCCATCTCGTGAATACCCAGACCCGGACCCGTTGTCTGATCGAAAGTTGAAATATCCCGGAAGCCAGCGGCCTCAAACATTGCCACTATTTGCCGAATGATATCTTCCCTCATTTTATATTCATTGTCCCTGAACTCCACATCAAAGTCGAGTTGCGGCAAGCCCCATTGATCTTTCTCCGTCTCACTCAGCCTGACCCGGTTATCATGGTAAGGCAGCATCTCCCCAAATCCTGTTACGCCTATCTGCCAGGCCCCGGGTTTGAGGATACGTTTCTTCAAATCTGCTCCATAACGCATCTCGGCCACAGAATTTGTCCAGTCTTCCCTGCTCGCGCTACCCTGATATCCGAAACCCCGTAAATACTCCTTTTGCCGGGTTTTATCATCCATGTTTACAAAACGGGGAATATAAAAACCATTGGGTCTTCGGCCCTTGTAATATTTTTCCAGATGGCCGTCTACCTTGGCGGAAGCCCCCAGTTTGTAATGGTGGTCCATGATGTTCCTTCCTACCTGATCATAATTATTGCCCATCCCATCGGGAAAGCGTTCAGATCTGGATTGAAGCAGGATACCAACAGAGGCCATGGAAGAAGCGCAAAGAAAAATAACGCTCGCACTGAATTCCAGCTTTTCATGGGTTTCCGTGTCGACCACTTTTACTCCGGTAGCCCGACCTGTGCCCGGGTCAAATAGGATCTCATGAACGATACTATTTGGTCTAAGGGTCAAATTTCCGGTTCTCTCAGCAGCCGGCAAGGTGCTTGAATTGCTGCTGAAGTATCCGCCAAAAGGACATCCTCTCCAGCACCGGTTTCTGTATTGGCAGGGATTTCTTCCGTTTACCTGGGCCTTGTTATCAGTTATATGCGCTACCCGCCCAATGGTAAGTAGTCGTCCGTCGTCAAATTTATCCGACAAGGCCTGCCGGAGGTCCTCCTCCGGGCACATGAGCTCCATAGGCGGCTGGAACTTCCCGTCAGGGAGATGCTTCAGACCCAGCAATTCACCACTGACTCCGATATATTCTTCCACCTTGTCATACCATGAAGTAAGATCCTTATATCGCACTGGCCAGTCAACCCCGATGTCCTCCTTAAGATTGGCCTCAAAATCAAGATCACTCCATCTGTAGCTCTGGCGACCCCAGGTCAGTGAACGTCCTCCGACCTGGTAACCACGGATCCAGTCAAATCGTTTGGTTTCCACATAGGGATGATCCAGGTCATTGACGAAAAAGTGTTTGGTATCCTCTCTCGGCGCCCAATTGACGCGCAATTGTTTGTGATATTTTGCCTTGTCCTCCCTTGACAATTCTCCTTTGTTAGGGTAATCCCAGGGATCGTCATTCATGGTTTTATAGTCCTCGATATGCTTTACCATCCGGCCGCGTTCCAAAACCAATGTCTTCAGGCCTTTTTCACACAACTCCTTTGCCGCCCATCCACCGCTGATTCCGGTTCCTACCACAATTGCATCAAATTGTTCCTTGGGATTGATGGTTTTATTTTCCATTTTATTTTGTGGTAATTCCTATATTTATGAACTTGTACCTTAGGATATCCTATTTACTTTAGGCATTAAATATAGGGTATAATTCTTATAGTTTTATAGAATACCATTGTGAATCTAGCGAGATAAAAAGATGAAAACCATTAAAGGACCAGCCGTTTTCCTGGCGCAGTTTGTAGATAGTCAACCGCCGTTCAATTCACTTGATGGCATGTGTAAATGGGCGGCAGATCTGGGATATAAGGGAATACAGATACCGACCTGGGAAGGCTTTTTGATAGATCTGGATAAGGCTGCGGAAAGCCAGGAATATTGCGATGAACTCAAGGGAAAGATCAATTCTTATGGTTTGGAGATTACAGAACTTTCCACCCATCTTCAGGGACAACTGGTTGCCGTGCATCCGGCTTATGATCTGATGTTCGATAACTTTGCTCCTGACAAAGTAAAAAACAACCCGAAGGCGCGAACAGCATGGGCGGTAGACGTATTGAAAAAGGCGGCTACTGCCAGCAGACGTCTTGGAATAAAAGCTCATGCCACATTTTCTGGTGCCCTGTTGTGGCATACCTGGCATCCATGGCCACAACGCCCTCCAGGTCTTGTAGAGGCAGGCTTTGAGGAACTGGCAAAAAGATGGAAACCTATTCTGGATCATTTCGACCATGAAGGGGTGGATGTGTGCTATGAAATTCATCCGGGTGAAGACCTGCATGACGGGGATACCTTCGAAAGGTTTCTAAAAGCGACAGGCAATCATAAACGGGCGAATATTCTCTATGATCCAAGTCATTTTGTGCTGCAACAACTTGATTATATCACTTATATTGACCACTATCACGAGTTTATAAGATCATTTCATGTGAAGGATTCCGAATTCAATCCAACCGGAAAAAAAGGGGCATTCGGAGGTTACAACGACTGGGGAGACAGGGCCGGGCGCTACCGTTCCCTGGGGGACGGACAAATTGATTTTAAAACCATTTTCTCAAAACTCACTCAATATGGCTGTGATGTATGGGCCGTCATGGAATGGGAGTGTTGTATAAAAAGTCCGGAACAGGGGGCAAGGGAAGGCGCAAAATTTATTGCGGAGCACATTATTGAGGCTACTGAAAAAACATTTGACGATTTTGCCGGAGGATCAACAGACAAGGAGATGCTGAAGAAAATATTGGGAATCTAAACATATATATAAAATGAAAAAATGTTTGCTTTTTTTAATTCTTGCGATCTGTTTTGCAGGCTGTAAGGAAAAGACGGAGAAAATGGGAGATGCCACGGCAAATACGGAGATGGAAGAAACAGAGATGGAAAAAAATAAAGAAGGGAAATGGATCGTCCTGTTTGACGGTTCTTCCATGAATGGCTGGAAGGCCTATAATGGGGAGGGCGTTCCGGAAGCCTGGACAATCGAAGATGGGGCCATGGTCCTGAATCCTCCAAAGACAAGACCTGAAGGGGCAAATTACAATCTGGTAACTGAAAATGAGTATAAGGATTTTGTACTCTCCCTTGAGTGGAGGATTTCAGAAGGAGGAAATAGTGGCATCATGTGGGGAATATCGGAAGATAAAAAGTTCAGCGAGCCCTATGAGACAGGCCCCGAAATCCAGGTGCTTGATAATGACAAGCACCCTGATGCCAAAAACGGCACTACACATCAGGCCGGATCGCTTTATGATATGGTGGCGCCATCAGTGGATAATACCAAAGAAATTGGCGAGTGGAATACATGTATTATTACCGTGGATCACAAATCGGAAGCGGGAAGTGTTGTTCTTAATGGAGAGGAAGTTGTCACCTTTCCTTTGGGAAATGATATGTGGGATGTGATGGTCTCCAAATCCAAGTTTGCGGATTGGGAGAACTTCGGGAAATTCAGCACAGGCAAAATCGGCCTTCAGGATCATGGGGATCAGGTGGCCTTTAGAAATATCAAAATCAAGGAGTTATAGCAATAATCTCAGAATCCTTGCTGACCTTCACTTAAAATTTCCCCTAAAGAAATAAGTTGTGAAGGGATGGCGGGCTCTCGGATGACGCTTCGTTTTTAAAAGATAAACATATGAAACAGATAAAACTGCATTATATTATTACCGTTGTGCTTGTAGTGCTGGGATGTAAGGGAGAAGCCCAGGATACTACCAATAGCAACAATGAAACTATGAATAATGAAATTGTTCATGCGGAATATAGCGGTACCGAACCTACCAAACCTGAAGGAACGGAGTTTTACGAGCCCGTTCCCCCCGTGGTCGATCCTATAGCAAAAAATGGGGCACCCAGCGACGCTATTATATTATTTGATGGAAAAGGGCTGGAGCCTTGGATTTCTTCAAGGGATAGTACGGATGCAAAATGGACACTGAACTCCGATGGGAGTATGACCGTTAAGGATAAGACAGGTGATATTGAAACAAAACAGCACTTCGGGGACATGCAACTCCATATAGAATGGCGTTCACCTGCAGAAATCCAGGGAAAAAACCAGAGTCGGGGAAACAGTGGTATATTTCTTTCCGGGATGTACGAAATTCAGGTTTTGGACAATAACGACAATGACACCTATGTGAACGGTCAGGTGGGTTCTATTTACAAACAGCGGGCCCCGCTTGCCAAAGCCTCTGTGCCTACCGGGGAATGGAATACGTATGATATTATTTACCATGCACCTGAATTCAATGAACAAGGTAAAAAGATAAAATCTGGAACGGTGACGGTGATTCAGAATGGTGTCCTCATCCAGGATCATGCGGAGATCAAAGGTACCACACCTTATGTAGGCTGGCCAAAAAATCCGGCCCACGGGAAAGGTCCGCTAAAACTTCAGGATCACGGAGATAACAGCAGGGTGAGTTATCGCAATATCTGGGTGCGCGAATTGTGATTGCAGTCAGTATAAATTAGCCTTAACCTGGATTGAGGCTGGTGGAGAATGGTTTCCTGCCCTTGAAGGCTTGAGTCGGGGGGTGCATCGGGAAATCATCTGAGCATTTTTGATAATACGGGGCCATCTTATATGGTGGCACCCCGTCAAGTCCAAATTTACCTACCTTTGGCGAAAAATTAATCCAGCTTTTATGATCCATTCAATGACAGGTTTTGGGAAGCATGTTACCCAACTTCCTTCCAAAAAGATTTCTATTGAACTTAAATCTCTCAATAGCAAAAGCCTGGACATTAATGCGAGAATGCCCGCCAATTATCGGGAGATGGAACTCGAACTTCGCAAAATCATAGCTGGTGCACTTGAGCGAGGTAAAATTGACTTTGGATTATATGTTGAAATTACAGGCGATGAGGCAGCCCCCGGGCTGAATGAGGTCGTGATACGGCAATATATGAAACAATTGCGTTCCATTGCTCATGGGGAAGAGCTGAGGTTGCTGGAAATGGCCGTTCGGCTTCCGGATGCCCTCAAGGCCGATAGGGATGACCTGGACGAAAAAGAATATCAGGTCATATTGGAGACATTGAAAGTTGCGCTAAAGGAGATCAATGACTTCAGGGAACAGGAAGGCAGGGTGCTGGAACAGGATTTTTTGGAAAGGATTGCAGTAATAAAAGAGTTGCTGGAAAGTCTTAAATTATTGGATCCGCCACGACTGGCGACCCTTCGGGAAAAGTTAGAAAGGGCTGTATCCGATCTTAAGACGGAAGTTGACAGTAACCGATTTGAGCAGGAGCTCATTTATTACCTGGAGAAGTATGATATAACTGAAGAAAAATTGAGGCTATCCAACCATCTTGATTTTTTTTACAAGACCCTTAAGTCAGATGATTCAAACGGCAGAAAACTGGGTTTTATCAGTCAGGAAATTGGCAGAGAGATTAACACCATAGGCTCGAAAGCCAACTATGCACCCATGCAGCAGCTCGTAGTCCGGATGAAGGATGAGTTGGAAAAGGTGAAGGAACAATTGCTTAATGTCCTATAATGAAAGGAGGTAAACTGCTTGTTTTTTCGGCCCCTTCAGGTAGTGGTAAAACTACTATTGTCCGGCATCTCCTTGATCAGCCGGATTTGAATCTCGCCTTCTCCGTTTCGGCCACTTCCAGGCCGAGACGTGTAAAAGAGAAGCACGGCCAGCATTATTATTTTATGACCATCTCAGAATTTAAGAATCATATTAAGAACAATGATTTTCTGGAATGGGAAGAAGTGTATCGCGATAACTTTTATGGCACGCTGAAAAGCGAGGTCGAGCGATTGTGGGCGGAGGGAAAGAACGTAATTTTCGACATCGATGTGGTGGGCGGACTCCGAATAAAGAAAAAGTTTCCGGAACGTACGCTGGCCGTTTTTGTTAAACCGCCCAGTGTGGACGAATTGAAAATCCGGTTGAAAAAGCGCAGTACAGAGAGCGATGATAAGATCAATATGCGGATTGCCAAGGCTTCAATTGAAATGGCAACAGCTCCCCAGTTTGACAGCATCATCAAGAATTATGACCTCGAAGTAGCCTTAAATGAAGCACATGCCATGGTAAAGGAGTTTATTCATATCGCGACGGCAGATGAGTTACATCAGCCATGAAAAGGATCGGCCTTTATTTTGGCACTTTTAACCCCATTCATATTGGCCACCTGATCATTGCCAGCTATATGGCGGAATTCTCTGATCTTGAGGAGGTCTGGTTTGTAATCACCCCACGCAGCCCCTTTAAGACAAAGGAAACCTTACTCGCTGACAACCATAGGTATCAGATGGTATATGAGGCGGTAAAGAACTTTCCCAAATTAAAACCCAGCACTGTAGAATTTGATTTGCCTCAGCCCAATTACACTATTCAAACACTGGCGTACCTCTCAGAAAGGCAGTCGTCGGAAATTGATTTTTCCCTAATAATGGGAGGCGATAATCTGAAAGGCCTTCATAAGTGGAAGAATTACGAGGAGATACTGCGCAACTATCACATTTATGTCTATCCAAGAATTTCAGAGGGTGCCGATGAGGAACGATTCAAGACACATCCGATGATACATCATATAGATGCTCCGGTGATCGAGATTTCCTCCAGTTTTATCCGTCGGCAACATAGTGCAGGGAGAGACATTCGGGCGATGGTGCCGGAAGGAGTATGGAAATATATGGATGAAATGAATTTTTATCGTTAAGAATCTAAAACTCTGCTAAACAGGTCTTTAACGCTGCTTCAGCAGGCGTGTGGCCCATTCCTTCGCTTCTTCCAGAGAATGGAATACCTTAAGCGGACAGGAGATAAATTGTTGTTCAAGTGTTGCGATTCGCAGGTTGATATCGTCATAAACAACTACTGCGTAACCCTTAAGATTGGAGAAAAATTCCTTGGCATCAAGATGGACAGTTGGATCAAAAGAATGTGATTTTTTTCTGTCTGAAATAAAAACAAGAGGAGTTTCAGGGGTATAATAATCAAGCCCCCTCATAAAAACAGGAATGGCATTATTAAAATTTACATTGACTCCTTCCTTTATTTCAGACACGATCAAATTCGGGTAAAAATGAAAGAACCCGATGTCCAAATCGAGTGTTACCAGCAAGGTGTCCGGCGAAGAAGTGATCAACTTATTTAATGTTTTTCATCGTCAAGATACAATTTCTAACCCAGAATTTAAATTGATCTTTTGTAAAATTGATTGTTAGGGTCAAATATTTGGGTCAAACCAGCAATTTTTCATTGATAATTTACCTTTTTAATATCTTTTCAGCATTTTTTCCGTAGATCTTTTCCAGCGTCTGGTCGCTGAGGTCAAGTCCGTTAAGAGGCCAGTGATAGGAAAACCGACCCTTGTCGTAGAAATGCTCATCCGAGGTTTCAAGGATCCTGAAAGTGATTTCATACATTGACGTGTCCATGCCCATATCCGTCCCGTAAACAAGTCTGTCCGCGTATTTTTCAAAAAAGACTTTTACCGCCCTTGGGATAGGGGCAATTTCCGCATATCTGGCCGATATGTCCGCATAGAGATTGGGATACGTGTCAAAGAGCTCCCCTAAAATACTGAGATCATAACTGCAATTGGCCAGATGGCAGGCGATGAATGTGGTGCCCGGGTTGTTTCTTACAGCCGACCCTAAGGTGGTGACCAGATCCTTATGAAGCAACAAGCCGGCCTTGGTAGTGTCAATTTTCCAGGTAAATGCATTCATCAGGCCGTCATTATGTTTGTCCATAGGAAGATACATCCAGATGGGATCTGCGACATGGATGCTAACGGGCATGCCCAGTTCTCCACATCTTTTCAACAAGGGTGTCATTCGCGGGTCATCCATATGCATTCCAATGGCCGGCGGGGAAGGTTTCGAATAGAAGAGACCCTCTCCCTTGTCCCCAAGCTCACCTACACCTCTTGCCCCAACTTTGTAACATCGCTCCAATTCCTTAATGGCTTTTTCACTCCATCCCTTATCCTTATATCCGCTATAGTCAAAACCGCACCACAGCTCGAACCGGTCCCCATATTTGGCGTACATTTTATAAATGCTATCAAACCGCTGCCCGGTACTATAGGTCAGGATAATCGACTTTTCAACGCCGACCCTGTCCATGGTTTCCACCCAGGTTTTTATTTCCTCCTCAGAAGCAGCATAAGGATGTGAATGAAAATCCACAATAGGGTATTTTGCTTTTTCAACCTTCGTCTTTTGAACTTTATAGGCAGAAACCGGATCATGGTCTTTTAGTAAAATATCCTCTTGCCCGGATAGAAAATAAGAGGTGAGAAATACCAGGACGGCGCAAAGGATCATTTTTTTCATAGGGAACATATATAATGGAGTTATTATTAGATTAATCATTGATATTACCGGTTTGGAAGGGAGTTGCGGGAAGACCTTCCCGGTTGTATAAATTGGCTCTTTCAGGATTATCAGCCCATGCGTATCGCACTGCCACAGGGTTGGTAATGCTCTTAGCACTTACCAGCACCTTATTCCCCGAGATATGGGCATCAGCCCAAATAAAGTTACCATCTTCAGCTGCTATGCTAAATCCCTGCAGGAGTTCGTTTCCACTCGTTACCAAGCCCCCGCCTGTATGGTCAAAGGACAATTCAATACTACCTTCGCGAAGCTGCATCGTCTTATAGACCGGTCCCGAATAAACCACCTCCATTCCGTAGGCAATCTTCTCGGCGGCTAAGGCCAGTCTTTTACCTACATCCTGTTTGTTCCTTGGATGAATATCACCTGCTTCTCCAATATCGATAATCACGGCCTGGGCTGTTGACGGTAAGGCGAGAGCCTTGCTTTGGGACTCCCTTAAAATTGCCCAGCTACTTTCTGAGGGCTGGGGCTGGGGCTCCATAAAGTTGGCAAGTTGTACATAAAGGAAGGGAAAATCTCCCTGATTCCATAAAGTGCGCCAGCTTGTAATCAAGGTCTTAAACAGATCTTCATAGGCCAAGGCTTCCTGATCATTGCCCGCATTGGACTCCCCCTGATACCAGAGCACCCCCTTGATCGGAAATGGCAACAGAGGATGGATCATTTTATTGTAAAGTAAGGTAGGTTGCTGGTTATCATTTTGCATAAGACCATTCATTTGAACCATTCCCACTTTGTATTTCCAGCCCCCACTGAGGGCTATCTTTTTCGCGTCGGTTTCCAAAAATAATAACTCAGGATCCCCATAGATACCTCCGCCCCCACCAGTGTCTTCCACACGGATGACCACAGTATTTCTACCCTCCCTCAGAAGGACCTGCGGAATATCGTATTTTCTTTCTTTATTATAAGATTGAGCGGTCTCACCAACCAAACGACCGTTTACCCAGGTCTGATCGCTGTCATCAATGGTACCCAAACTCAGGGTGGCTGCTGTTCCCACAAATTCCTTACCAAGATCTAAAGACTTGCGAAACCAGAAGATTCCGTCGATCCCGTCCCATCCTGCCTTTTCCCAAAGTACAGGCAGGTCCATGGTCGACCAGCCTTCTTCATCCAGGTCTGGCGATGCCCACAGGTATTTTTCGTTGTCCTTTCCCAAATCACGATTCGGAATAACCGGCAACTTTTTCTTCAAATTTTCTACAAAGGCAGTCTGCTCAGCTTGTTTCCTTGCCTCTAACTCTGCAGCCATGGCAGCCGGATCTTCATAGCCAAGGTCTTGGGCCCTGATCCAGGGTTCAATCCGGCTTCCTCCCCAGGAACTGTTGATAAGACCAATAGGGATCTTCACGTCCCTGATGATCTTCCGGGCAAAAAAATAACCTACCGCAGTAAAATTACCCACTGTTTCCGGACTGGCTACCTGCCATTCTCCTCCTGCAAGCTCCGGTTCAGGAAGGGGAGCAGAAGAAAGCGGGACTTTAAAATGGCGGATCTCAGGATGGGCGCCATTTTTCAACTCTATCTGAACATTATCTGAATTTCCGACAGTCCACTCCATATTTGATTGGCCTGAACATACCCATATATCTCCTATAAGGATATCGGTAAATCGAATGGTTTCCTTTTCACCCTTGACGTTCATTTCAAAGGGACCGCCGGCAGGTGCCGGGTTCAATGAAATTTTCCATGAACCCTTATCGTCTGCCTTTGTCAGGTATTCGCGGTTATTGAAGATAACCACTACCTGTTCATTGGCTGCGGCCGTCCCCCAGACAGGAACTGCCAAATCCCTTTGTAAAACCATATGATCCGAAAATAAAGCGGCCGGCTTTAACTGTGCCATTGACTGGCCAGGTAATATAAGCAGTAGTACAATGCAAAACTTACTAACTCCCGGGATATCCCGCCCTGTTAGATTCATTATTCATTTTTAGCAGAAGACCTAAAATAATAAAAAGTAAGGATATACCGGGATATTTCTCCCGGCCTTACCAGAATTCGGATACGCCTCCATGCTGCCGGTATTCCGGTGCGGTGCCGGGAGGATTTACAACGGCACTGCCCCGGTAACGGCATCAATTCCGAGATAGATATCATTCTCATTGGTATACCAGGCTCGTATTTTCGGGATTCTCATCCCGGAAATCAATTCTTCTCCCTGTAATAAGATATACTCCCCATCATTCTTTGCTTCATCGTGAAAAAACTGGTATACCTGAAGCGCATAAGTGACGGGATCAAAATAAAAATACCAGGTATCTGCGCCAACTGACGGCTCATAGCCCACCTTTAAAACCAGGTAGCTTTTACCCTGGAATTCCCTGGTCACTACACGGGGATCAATGACTGTTCCGGGGTCATTTAATTTCATCGGTAACCCATAGAGGTAGCTGTAAAAGTTCTTCATAGTTATCCCTCTTTTACAATCAATGGCATGGGTTGCAGCATCCTCTTCTGAAATAACGGCACTTCCATTAAGGAAAGGGGTGCAGGCACCCTTATCTATCTTATAAGTTACTGTATTGCCGTCCTTTGTTGCCGCAACTTCGAAATAGCCGGCAGGGAGGTTGAAAACCGCCCTGGTGATCCTTTCGGATTCACCGGGCCTTTCCGCTGAAATCATGATTTGGCCATGAAATCTTGCCCATTTGCTATCCGGATCATGATACTTAATGGCGTTCTGCAACAGCTCAGATCCCGTTAGTGAAACCTGAGCAGGAATACTAAGGGTACAATGAAATAGTAGAAGGAAAGGGATGGTGCGCATAGAGATGATATGATAGAGGAAAATTAACGAGAATCTCGGATTTGGGCAAATGGTAGTGGAGCTAAGTTAACGCGCTAACGGTTAAGCTTTTTAGTCGTAATTATCTTGCCCTCACCCTAAGAGGCAATAATTATCTCTATCTGGGCCATTTTATAGGATTTTTCCACTCTTTTAGGGTGGGCAAAAGAGAAGTCCAGATTCATTGGCTTATCCTTTATTTACGCTAAATAAATTCGGAAGCCCTGAGAAAGAATGATTTCCAGACTGAAAGCAAAAGATAGAGATAAAAATTAATCATTTTCTACCACTCCATCCTGCCGCTGGCTACATGGCCTTTATAGGTAGTGTCATATTGATTCAAAAGATTAAATGTTGCCATCATTAAATCTTTTGTTTCAAGCAACAAAGAAAAGTAAAGAGTGGTATTTTTCGGGCTCGATTCTTCGGTGCGGGTCCGCTCAATCTGCTTCTCAATCTTTTGTGAAACCATGTCAAAGATTTCCTGTTTGGACTTAAGGATCAATCCAATTTGTTCAAAGGAATGTTCGTCAAAGGCTTTTTTACTCCGCGACAGAATCTCACCCAGTTTCTGATCTATTTCCTTGAGGTCTTTAATTTGGTTGTATTTGAGTTTTTTATGATTGTTATGAACATGCTTATGACTTACCTGCCCAATATATTCCAGTGTCTGGGCCATATCCTGCAGATATCCGAGAATGTTGATATAGAAATTGCTTGCCCCCACACTTTTGTCATCCAGGTTCTTTATGAAATAGAAAATACTATCCCTTAAGTCATCAATTTCATTGGTAAGTTTGGCGCCTTGCTTTTTATTCTTTTTTAAAAGATCCAGATTTTGGGTGGCCAGACCGTTGATTGAATTTGAATAGATCTTATTGCTTCGTTTGACGACGTTGGAAATATTTTTGGAACTCTCTTCCATCACCCCGCGAAGGGAGCTGCTCTCAGCCCTGTTCAGACTGTCCTCCGCCCTGATCTCCTTGGATTTTTTCCGATAGGAAAGATAATTCCTTACCAGCAGCATAATGGCCGCGAGAAGCAACAAAGCAATCGCGATACCCTTTCCAAAACTTATAATCGTGAGAACCACACCAGCCGCAATAAATGCAAGGATAGCGGTAAGGAACCAACCCCCGATGACATTTAGTACTCCGGCCACCCTGTACACCGCGCTCTCGCTTCCCCAGGCCCTGTCCGCCAGAGAACTTCCCATAGCCACCATAAAGGTAACATAAGTCGTGGAAAGCGGCAGTTTGTATGAGGTAGCTACGGAAATCAAAATCCCGGCCACCATCAGATTCACAGACGCCCGCACGGCGTCAAAGGCCGGCTGGTCACTGATCTTTCCTTTAACAAGTTTGGCTGCCGGTTTTGTGAAACGTTTATCAATCTTTTCACTGAGCTCGCCAGGAATTAGCCGTGAAGAATAGTTGCCAATGAGCATACCAAAACGAACGACACCTCTGGAGATAAAATTTGGCTCAAAGCGTTCTTTGGCCTCGCCTTCACGGGCGAGGTTGATCTCAGTGTCGGTGACATACCGGGCCTTTTTTGAAAGCCAAAGGGTAGCAACCATGACAATACCTGATAAGAATAACAAAATAGTAGGAGTAGGGACCTTAGCAGCCAGTATGCTCATATTAAATTCAGTAGCGGCTGTACCAGAAGCACTCCAGGCTTCATAGGCTTGATAAGCAGCAATCGGAACCCCTATAAAATTGACGAGGTCATTACCTGCAAAGGCAAGAGCCAGGGCAAAAGTTCCAACAGCAATCACCACTGTGTAAATGCTGGTTTTAGTGAAGGAAGTAAGAAGATAGGACAGAATAAAACACAGAATAAAGCTCAGAACAACTATGAGCGGTGCCTTGGCCTCCAGAAATTCTGAAATTTGGAGGCCACCGATAAGCTCGAATTTGGCAGCAGCGAAAGGCGTGTCCTGAATCCCTTTGATAAATATAAAATAAGTCATGGCGGTTAAAGCCACTCCTCCAAAGACAGATCCTGCCCATGCTGCTTTTTTCTTAAAATCATAAGAAAGTAAGAGGCGTGACACCCATTGCACAAGTGCGCCAATACTAAATGATATGACCACGGAAAGTAAAATACCCATTATAATTTCCGTTGCCTTCGAGGTATTAATATATTCAATTATTTCACTAACATTACCGCCCCCCATTATGACTTTTACGACTGACATCGCCACCGCAGCTCCTAGGAGCTCGAAGACAATGGATACCGTGGTGGAGGTTGGCATACCGATGGTATTAAAGAAATCCAGTAACAGGATGTCCGTGATCATCACGGCCATAAAGATGTACATGATTTCGTTAAAATAGAATTCTTCCGGATTGAATATCCCTTTTCGGGCCACCTCCATCATTCCACTCGAAGATATGGCACCCAATGCAATACCCAAACTGGCAACGATCATGATGGTCCGAAATGAAATCGCCTTGGAACCTATGGCGGAATTCAGGAAATTTACTGCATCATTGCTGACTCCCACCACCAAATCTGCCACCGCAAGGACAGCAAGTGCGATGACCATCAGTAAATAAATGTCGTTCATAAGTTTTTGGTCATTTCAATTCGCAAATATCATCAGTATTACTGCTCACTATGTTATCTTATGGTTAATATTCCTAAGTGGTGAAATTCTTCATTAATTGGGCAGCCATCGGTGTTTTCTAGTTTAGAGTCATCCGTAGCAAAATAAAGAATGCTGGATTTTGAGCCTGCCAGTAGAAATATGAAACCTTGTAACAATGCTCACCTCACTTGGGTCCATTTAATTTATAACTCCCAGTTTTACAATGTCTGGCATCCAGCCTTCCTTAAGAATTTCACTGTTCGACGTCCTCTGCAACATCCAAATTTATCCGCCATGTCTTAGGGTTAAGATAGGTTGATTTTTTCAGAAAGGAAATAGTCTGTATAAGCCAGTCGAGAGTGCTGACTTCCAATAACTTTTTATTTGCTACTCATTGATGTTCTGACAGAATGAAATTGATTTAATCTCTGCGTTGAGGTAATTTATAGTGGTAGGGATTTTCAAGTGATGCAGCTGGTGAAAGTCTGGATGATTTTCCAGGCAGGAGCAAAGTGTGATTAGAGGATATTGGTAAGTGAAATGCCCGGGTCCCTGGCAGTCATCCAGCTTCGACCCTATAAAAGCCAGAAGATGCAATCCAATTTTTATGGCCCATTGGGGTCAAAATAGATGCAGAATTCATGCATTTTATACCCAACGGTCACGGGTATAGTTATATAGTTAATTATGGACGGAAATGGTCTGAGGTGCAAGGAGTAAATATGATAACTGAATTTACTCAGGGAAATAAAAGGAAAGATAATGATTTGCCAAATACTTGCACGTACAAAAGATGGTCCTGGATAGGTAGTATTAGGGGATTAAAAAACTGGTAATAAAGACAAGAACGATAGTTGGACAGTGGGAGGGGGGTCGGCCACGGGGTTTGTTTAGGCCGTATCCTCAAAAAATAAATGTTAAGAACTGCTAACTATCTGGTAAACAACGCATAACATTCTCAATGTAAATATAATGTAAAGAAATAGTATTTATAAGGTTAAAATAACCTATCTTTATTGGATATATATAAATTAATTTTATTAGGCTATGCAAAATTTAACGTTATTTCTGGCCCTTTGTATAACAACAGTGGCCTTAGGTCAGCAAAAAAAAGACTTAAAATTTAACAGCGATACAAATCTTATTGAGGCAACCTATTTCCACGATAACGGCGCTATAAGCCAGCAAGGCACATTTAACCTTGACAGAAAGCTTCACGGAGAGTGGATCAGTTATGATGAGGAGGGAGATAAAATTGCTGCGGGAACATACGTAAACGGGAAAAAGTCAGGCAAATGGCTCTTCTGGGATGGAGGTGATCAGAAGGAGGTCGCCTATGAGGATAACGCGATTGCGAGTGTCAATGGAATTAATTCCGATAGCAGCTTTGTCCGCAATAAGTAACACGCCCGTTTCCTTTATTTATCGCCCCTGCCGGATATAGCCTTTTTCGCCATGGCAGATGTCAACTGCGTCCAGTCCACCTCATCCATATCCGGTGACATCACCATCATTGACTGTTCCACAGCTAGCTCCTGCCCAGCAGAGATATAAAGACCAACTTTTAAAGTCTCGTAACCAGGATGGGTTACAACCAGGGTATCACGACCAGTAGAAATTTCAGAGATTTCAAATTTCCCATGTAAATTGGTTTTAAAGACCTGTCCGGTACTTTTCAGCACGACCGTTGCCAAAAGCATCGGTTCATTGTTCAGAGCCTTATCTAGGATTCTTCCATTAACCCCTCCGGTTTGCTGTGCGTTCAAAGCGGAACTAATAAGTACGAAAGCACTGATTAAAAAGAATTTCATGATACCTTATTTCGGGGTACAAAGAAAACCCCATCATGTGAAATTAATGTTACCAGCTTATTAACGATTTGTCATGATTATTAAACTCTGGTTCCTTTGCCTTATTTAGAATTGCAATCCGTAGCTTAAAGAAATGGCCTGACCTGGATTTCTTGATGAAAAAATCCTGTCCTCTGCCCTGAACGATTTGTAAACGCTTTCAATTTTGTCATTGAGAAGATTCGTAAATCTCAGCGACAGTTTATTCTGCTTTTCCTTCCCAAATTCCTTGCTAAAGTTTAACCCCAGGTTGTGAAATGGTTCGGTAAAAACATCAGGAATATCCCCATTTCCAACAATTTCAAGTGTTTCACCCTGTACATTATAAAACATACCTGCCTGCCAGCCATTGGTATCATTATCATAGCTGATTCCGAAGTTGATCAGAAAGGGTGACTGCCCCTGAAGTTTCCGGTTATCACCCAGACTTTCACCTTCCCGGAGGTTGTCCTGCCTCGCATCACGCTCATCATCACTGAAACTTTGACGGGATTCAATCACCGAAATATTAGTGTTAACACTAAAATTTTCCAGGCCTGGCAGGAAGCCGAGGGTCTTGCGAATTTCAAGTTCACCTCCGATTACCTTTGCATCCCCCAGGTTCAGAGGAGTGAACTGACCTCTCGCCTCACGGATGAACGTAAGTTCTATGGGATCCTTGAAGGATTTATAAAATGCACTTACCGCAAAAAAATTGTTGCCCTCACCGTAACTCTCGAACCTCAGGTCAAAATTCCCAATATAAGTAGGTTGTATATCAAGGTTTCCAATAAAGAAAGTGCTGGAAACCGGGTCAAAGATCTCCGCAATAGATGCCTCCTTGAATGAAGGTCGCGCGGTAGTTCTGGAAAAGGAAAATCGTATTTTTTGGCTTTCCTCAGCATCCAGATCGTAGATAAGGTTGGCCGAAGGAAAGAAATCGGTTTTGTCCAGGATGGTTTCGTTATCAAGTATTCCCCGTGTTTGTGATTCTCCGGAATAAGTAAGGTCAAACTTTTCCATTCGGAGGCCCAAAATGCTATTAAACTTTTCCGATATTTTGAACTCCTCAGAAAGATATCCTGCGGCGACCGTAATTTCAGATTCGAAGGAGTCGGAAATATTAGAGTCGCGACGGACGTAGGTCCCTTCCTGAGTATCGAGCGCATAAATGTTTTCCAAAGCCAATACCTGATCCGCATCCCCATTGAACCGCAGGCTGAAATTACCCGTCCTTGATTGTACCGGGAAAGCGAACTGATCCACTATAAATTCCCTGTTCTTAAAGGTGTAGGCACCTCCAAACTTTACCTTGGCATTTCTTCCGAATAATTGATGCTTTCCGGTAATATCAAGCTTTCCTGCCAGATTGAGTTCTTCAAGGTCTCTCCAGATCCTCGTCGGGTCTCCCGATTCACTGGGAGAGATTGTTTTCGTGCCATTCTGGCTAATACGAAAAGGAGTTACTCTAAAATCCTTATCATAAATACGGGACAGGGTTGGGGAAAGTTTCCATTCTACCGTCCAGGAGGCGTCCTCATTACTATGAATACCATTTAAGAGGCCGTTCGTGATGGATCGTTGGGTATACACCAGGACATCCCGCTCGTTCACATTGGAGTTAACCCCGAAATTTTCCTGTCTTAGAAAGGAAGCGCTGGATTCACCATTTTGAATATGTAAAACGTTCAGTTTATACTTGGATCTTTCTGTCTTCACTGCAATTCCCCCCAGGGCATTCAGTAATATATTCTGCACCCCCAGATCGCCCACCTGTGTTCTGTCTTCATTCAGCTCATACTGAGATGTATCCTGATCCTCTTTTCGGAAGACCTGCCCATTGATGTAATCCTCATAAAATTCCGTGGTACTTCTATAAGATAAAGAGGCCAGATATCCAATTCTCCTGGTTCCCTCTTCATTCAGGTTGTATTGGTTTCCAGCGGTAAGACCCAGGTTAAAATCCATTGTGCTTTGCTCCTGTTTTGCAGCCATATCTCTGACAAACCGACGGGTGAGAATCCTTGCGGTCACTCCGTCCTGTGCAGGGATGGGAATATCTGTACTTTGAGCAATCGGAAGGTCCCTCAAGCCGTCATCAAATCCCAGAAAGTCAGTATCACTTCCCTCATAGGAAAGAAAATTATTTTTAAAATGCATGCTGGAATTGTAACCAATTCCGAGAGATACACTGTATTCTGCCTGCGTCGGAAGGTCTTTTGTGACAATGTCCACTACTCCTCCGGTAAAATCCGATGGCAGATCCGCCGTAGCTGACTTTACTACGATGATATTGTCCAGGATGTTGGTCGGAAAGATGTCCAATTGCAGGGTATTGCGATCAGGGTCAAGGCCGGGAATGTCCATCCCGTTGAGGATAGATTTGGTATACCGGTCTCCAAGACCCCTCACATAGACAAATTTTCCTCCCTGTACTGAAACTCCGGGTACGGTTTTGACAGCAGTAGCAATATCATTGGCTCCTGTTCTTCGGATACTCTGAATGGACAATCCATCCAACAAAGCCACGGACCTCTTTTGCAAATTCAGGACGGAGGCTTCTGTGTTTTTTGAAACCGTAGTGGTTACAACCACCTCATCCAACTCGTTGGACGCCGGATTCAGGGTGATATCAAGCACTGTTTCAGTTGCTGCACTCACCACCACCCCGGTGATTTCTTTGGTGTCATACCCTAAAAATGAGAATACCACGGTGTAGGTACCGGGATCCATATCAAAAGTATATTTACCGTCAAAATCAGAAGTGGTACCTGTGGTTGTGCCTTTGATCAGAATGTTTGCAAATGGCAGTACATCGTTAACTTCGGCATCATTAATTGTTCCTGAAATGATCCCCTGTTGGGAAAAAGCCTGATGTATCAGAAAGGAAGCTCCTACGGCGAGGATAAAGGTAATTCTGTTAAGGTGTGATTTCATCATTCGTGTGACATAAAATCAATTGCCCGCCATTAAAGCAATGGCGAGCAATTGTTACATTTTTATTCTTCGTACCAATCAGAAACCCAGGCTGGCCTTAACATTGGAATAGGTCCAGGCAAAAGCGGTTACATCTGCACCGACGGTGGCGACAGTAATGTCAGCCACTGCGGACGAAAAGGTCGCGGCATCTGCTTCAAAAGTAGAGCCAACTACGGATTGATCATCGAATATTTCCGCAGAAGTGGCCACTCCTTCAGGAAGTACTATCTCCCATGCCGTTAATGTTAAGAGACCGTTGGTATAATTATCGGCAACTCCGTCATTATCAAGTTCGACATCTGAAAGAACCAGGTCTTCACCATCATCATTCACACCGATACCGGTAAAGCCAAGTGCAAGGGCGTTGCTTACCGTACCCATGGCATTGGACCTGAAATCGGCGATCTCACCTTCCGCGATGTTCTCGCTTTGGCCGAACATGGTCAGATTGGTCAGGGTAAACGCACCTTCAAGAGAACCTTCAGGTCCATCTATCTCCAGCGCGTGATCGGAAATACTGCCCTGAACCACTACGGCGTTATCAATAGTGCCGGAATAGGCCTGATCAATATCAATTCCGTCATCGCCCTGTGCCCATATGAATAGGTTGGTTGCGTTCACTGTCCCACCAAAAAACTCGACACCATCGTCAACATTTCCGACGACTTCCACGTTGTCTACCGTAGTTCCGGTACCGACACCTCCAAGGGTTAGACCATTGATTTCATTGCCTTCGCCGATAAGGGCGCCGCCGTGACGGATCGATACATATTGTACTGTCCCGGAATCATCTGCAGGATCTGTTCCTCCATAAAGTCCATTGGTATCACTTGCAGGAATTCCCTCAATTTGTGCTTCAGTAGCATCGCCATCAAGAGAAACCGGAGCATTGCCAAGCACAATCAATCCGCCCCACAAGCCTCTGTCATCCTGGTTCAGGTTGGTTCCTGCTGTCTGTCCTAAGGCAATATTGTCAGCCACGGAAGTAAAGATGATGGGTGCTAATGCTGTGCCTGCAGCTTCTATTTTTGCGTCTCTTGCAATTATCAACACCGAAGCGTTCGCGCCAGTACCGGCGAAAGCCTTGATAATAGTTCCCGGCTCAATCGTCAGTGTCGCTCCATTGGTAACCGTGATCCGACCTTCCAGCTCATAGAGGGAATCTGCGGACCAGGTTGTATCTGAGGTGATATTCTCGGTAACACTGATAGTTCCGCCTGTGGTATCACAGTCATCACATGATCCTCCGCAATCCAGTCCGGTCTCATCGCCGTTCATAACGCCGTCCGTACATGTTGGAGGAACTTCACAAGCCTGGCAGTTGGGTCCGCCGCAATCAAGGCCGGTTTCTCCCTGGTTTTGAATTCCGTCATTGCAAGTGGCGGTCGCATCCGGATCCGGCGGGCTGTTATCATCGTTACTGCAAGATGTAAATGTTAAGGCAGCCATTGCCAGGATGGATAATAGCAATTTTTTCATAATCATTGGTTTTATAGTTTTCATCGTAACATTGTCAGAGGAACACCCTGAATTTAATTCAATGCAAATAAATGGGACCAAGGTAAAAGTCGTGTTACAGACACATTAAACCTTTGTTGTTTTATGGTTAGTTTAAGGTTACTATATGAATTTAATGTTAACCTCTTTGCAATTGGAAGCAGGGGTATTTTAAAAATATTTTATCTTGTACCGATAAGCTTTAAATGATGGAATGGGAACAATTGCTCTCCCTGAAACGGTTCGGGGATAGGCACAAGCGTCTAAGAAAGGAGCAGGTTGAAACCCGCCTAGGATTTGAAGTAGATTATGACCGGGTCATTTTTTCGGCAGCTTTCAGAAGCCTGCAGGATAAGACCCAGGTCATTCCGATGTCAGGTACCGACTTTGTGCATACCAGACTCACGCATAGCCTTGAAGTCTCCGTGGTTGGCCGTAGCCTGGGCAGATTGGCAGGGCAGGAATTGCTCAGGAAACATCCTTATTTAGGGGAAATACATGGCTATGGGTTTAATGACTTCGGAGCTATCGTTGCCGCCGCCGCTCTCGCGCATGACATTGGCAATCCGCCATTCGGTCATAGTGGTGAGAAGGCAATAGGCTCCTTTTTCGATACCGGACCCGGCAGACAGTACGAATCTCTTTTATCAAAAAAGGAGTTCCAGGATCTTATTGATTTTGAAGGCAATGCCAACGGATTTCGATTATTGACAGCTTCCCGTGATGGGGTAGAAGGCGGGCTTCGATTAAGTTATGCGACTTTGGGCGCTTTTATGAAATACCCGAAAGAATCCCTGCCAAAAAAACCTACAAAGCGCGTTGGCGATAAGAAATTTGGCGTGTTTCAGTCCCAGAAGGATTTTTTGACTGAGACTTGCGAGGAACTGGGCATGACCCCTATCTCCAGGGAGGCGTCATCTTACGCCAGACATCCTCTGGCGTTTCTGGTAGAAGCAGCAGATGACATTTGTTATACCATAATCGACTTTGAGGATGGTATTAACCTGGGGCTGATCCCGGAAGACTATGCTTTGGAATACCTGATCAGGCTTGTGAAAGATACGATTCAAACAGATAAGTACCATTCGATAATGCAGCGGGCGGATCGTTTGGGATACCTGCGGGCCCTGGCAATTAACACCTTGATCAATGATGTTTCAAAGCTTTTCATGACCTTCGAGGAGGATATCCTCAAAGGCAACTTCCATGTCCCCCTTTTAGATAAAAGCACCTTCAAAACGGAGATAGCGGATATTATTCGGCTGAGCAAAGACCGGATGTATTTTTCCCCGGAGGTTGTGGAAAAAGAAATCGCCGGTTACAGAATACTATCAGACATTTTAGAAGTATATGCGGGAGCCATGATCAGGCAGGTGAAAGGGAAGGCGACCAGCTATGACGGGCTCATCCTTCGTACATTGCCTGACGATTACAGGCAAATGACTTTGTCTACTTACGGATTGCTGCTCCAGGCTTCCTGCTTTGTTGCCAGCCTTTCGGACAGGGCGGCCGTTCATATTCACAATAAAATTACCGGGGGGAATCTCTAAAAATTATAGACCACACCAATTCCCAGCTGCTGCCTGAACTGCAGTTTGGGTTTGCCCGGATTGATAACACTGCCATTATCGGCAAGCAGTACATCAAATAAAATATCATCATCATAAACGAAATGTGTGCCGATAGTCGCATTGATGAATTCATTTACAGTGAGATTGAAGTTCATTTCCCAGTCTACATCAACATTTCCAAAAACCCTCAGATAATCCGTATAAAGGCTGATCCGGTGATTCAGCCCGACATTTTCAGTAATATCCACTTCCCAATTATTCGTAATCAGCAGGCCAAGCTCAATAAAAGTATGTTCCCCCGGAACTGTGATGTTCCGATTGGCATCGACTACTGCCTTTTCCACACCAAAAGCACCTCTGTCTGCCAGGGTCTGATCCAGGACAAAAGTCGATTTGTGAGTGAGAGGTGAGAGGTAAAGATTGAACCTGCCTCCTTCGGAAATATAGGAAGTTCCGGCTCCCAGGAAAAGGTAGCCCGGGGACATGAATCTGGAAATGGGCGCTGACCTGTCAGGGTACTTGAATCCATCAGCAAATTGGGTGTTAAAACTCGCCTTGCCCGAATAATACCAGTTGGTAATGGTATCTCTGCGAAATCCGTAGGTAGAATTGAGACGAATGGCATCATCTGTTTTCCGCCATTTCCGGCCTTCCTGCGCATTCCATCCGAAATTGAGTTCCAGATCGTTCTTCCATTGAACATATCGGAATTTGTAATTCCTGGCCAATCTTACCTTGCCAAGTGCGGTGATGGAATTGTCACCTCCCGCGTTCCAGTTTACAAAGGCAACTTCACTTAGGCTGAGTCCGAGAAGGTTTTCCCTTTCCCAGAAGGATGGAACCTTAAAACGGGAATAGGGTTTGGAAAGGGGCTTTGTTTTTTTAAAAGATATTACTGGATTCGTGAGATATGCCGATTGAGGAATACTGTTTACTTTATACATAGCAGCCCGGATGACTATTGTATCTATAAAGGTGGTGTCATTGGTGGATAATGGCGGAAGACTATCCTGGGCACTTATATTTCCGAAGTAAAAAAATAAGATACCGAAAGTAATTCCTTTCGTTATTTTATTCATTGGCTTGAACTAATTGATTTATATATTTCCTTAGGGAAGTGATGTCGATTCCTGCCAGTTCCTGTAGTTCTGCAACGGATCCATGGGGTATAAATTCATCAGGGATTCCAAAGATCCGGATGGGATTATGGAAACCGTTACTGTTGGCAAATTCCAGGATGGCGCTTCCGAAACCTCCGGATACACAACCATCTTCTACGGTAATGATATGCCGATATGAATTGAAGACCGTTGTTAACATTGCTGTATCCAGTGGCTTAATAAATCTCATATTATAGTGACCAATACTATCCGGAGTAGTTGTTTCGCGGAGCAGATCTTTTACGGTATTCCCTATGTGCCCTATACTAAGAACTGCAATTTTCCTGCCTGTCTGAAGGACCTCCCCTATACCAGGAATCAGTTCTTCGAAAGGTTGTTGCCAGGCCGGGGTTACCCCATGGCCCCTGGGGTATCGGATGGCAATAGGATGTTTTAGTCCCAACTGAGCGGAATACATGATATTTCTCAGTTCTATCTCATTCATTGGCGCAAAAATAATAAGATTGGGGATACATCTTAAATAGGCCAGATCAAAATTACCATGATGGGTGGGGCCATCCTGACCCACTAAACCAGCTCTGTCCAGGCAGAAGATGACCGGCAGGTTCTGCAATGCTACATCATGGATTACCTGGTCATAGGCTCTTTGCAGAAAGGTGGAGTAAATGTTGCAAAAAGGAATCCACCCGTCAGCGGCCATCCCGGCTGCCATAGTTACAGCGTGCTGTTCTGCGATTCCCACATCAAAAGCCCGGTCGGGAAAAGCATCCATCATATATTTCAGAGAACTTCCTGTGGGCATTGCTGGCGTAATGCCGATGATTCGCGGGTTGATCCCGGCCAATTCCACGAGGGTATGTCCGAAGACATCCTGATATTTTGGAAAGGCACTTCCCGGTCCGCCGGATATAAGATCCCCTGTTTCTTTCTCAAACTTTCCGGGAGCGTGGTAAAGTACCTGGTTTTCTTCAGCTTTCTTCAGGCCCTTGCCTTTTGTGGTAATGACATGTAAGACTTTTGGACCCTCTTCCGATCTGAGGCTTATCAGAGTAGCGATCAGCCCATCCAGGTCATGGCCATCCACAGGCCCTGTATACTTAAAATTAAGGCATTCAAAAATGTTCTCATCTTTAGCCGTTCCCTTTTTAACATTCGTCAGGTATTTTTTAAGGGCCCCTACACTCGGATCAATGCCAATGGCATTGTCATTCAGAATGACCAACAGATTCGTATCGCTCACCCCGGCATGATTCAGGCCTTCAAAGGCCATGCCACTGGCTATGGAGGCATCACCTATTACAGCGATATGCTGCCTTTTGTGATCCCCTTTTAATTTTGCGGTGAGGGCCATACCCAGCATTGCCGAGATAGAGGTGGAGCTATGCCCTGTCCCAAAAACATCAAATGCACTCTCGCTTCTTTTGGGAAAGCCGCTTAAACCATTCAACTGACGATTGGTTTGGAATAGTTCCCTGCGTCCGGTGAGGATTTTATGCCCATACGCCTGATGACCTACATCCCAGATGATCTTGTCATTTGGGGTGTTAAAGACATAGTGCAGGGCGATGGTAAGTTCCACGACACCAAGACTGGCTCCCAGATGGCCCTCTTTGACCGCAACAACATCGATTATAAAAGCCCTTAATTCCGTTGCCAGAGTTTGTAATTCTCCTTGCTCCAATAATCGCAAATCCTCAGGAGATTGAATGTTTTGAAGGTGTTTCATGACTAGGGTCAAAGGTAAGCCAATTCACTTTCTGAACTCCCCGGTTTTTATCTGAAAATTGTACTTTTGAGGCTATGGACCTTAATTTGGATGATGCCTATTTTATGAAAAAAGCACTTCAGCAGGCTGAAGCTGCATTTGAAAAAGGGGAGGTTCCTATTGGAGCAATTATTGTGGTGAAGGACCGCATTATTGCCAAAGCGCATAACCTTACGGAACGACTGAAGGATGTAACAGCCCATGCCGAAATGCAGGCCATTACTGCAGCATCCAATTTTTTGGGAGGCAAATACCTGTATGATTGTACGCTATATGTCACGCTTGAACCCTGCCAGATGTGTGCCGGGGCTTTGTACTGGAGCCAGATCCCCAGAATTGTTTTCGGGGCCCATGATTCGCAAAGGGGATTTACGGTGATGGGAACGAGTATCCATCCAAAAACCAAGGTAGTAGGGGGAGTGATGGAAAATGAAGCTACGGCCTTACTAAAGCGCTTCTTTATTCAAAAGCGCAACCTGAATTAGGGATAATGTTGCTTTCTGCACATTTATTTATACGCAAAACAAACCTGGCTGTTATCAGTTAAATCACCACGCCATATAGAATTAAAAATCCCGCCAAGGCGGGATTAATAACATTTTAGAATACAATATTTTGCTATCCAATTACTTTTACTTGTGCAGCAACCAATCCCTTTCTTCCTTCTTCTTCCTGGTATTCTACTTTGTCTCCTTCGTTCAGCTCCAACCCATTTAAGGCAGTGGCATGAACAAAAATGTCCTTTCCGGTGGCGTCGTTTGTAATGAATCCGAATCCCTTAGATTCATTGAAAAATTTTACAGTTCCAGTCATTAAAATGAGTATTAAAATAATAAAAAATTACATTACTAAAGTATGATATTTTAAGCAGACCTTTATGAAGAGATGCTGAAAATTGAACATAATTATTAATTTTCAGGATTTTCCTTCCTTTTTTCTTGCATTTTTCTAATATTTTCCTCCGTTAACATATAATCCTTAACTTTTTTGCCCCTGCTTTCTCTAATTAGAAACATGGGCATCGCAACCAGAAACAGGCCGACGGTGCCAAAACCAATATATTTGTTCGCCTCCTGAAGATGACTTTCCTGAATGCTGAATCCATAAACAATGCACCCGGCCGAGGCCAGGACAGTAAATACGGTGATAGCTCTCCATGGTATTCTCATCCTACCTGGTAAAGTTAATTAACTTTCTTCGGTATGCCGTTAGTAGTTTCGACTTAGACACGAAGCCATAATATTTTCCTTCCCTGATTACCGGGAGGTTCCAGGCCCCGCTGTCCTGAAATTTTTTCATCACTTGCTGCATGCTGTCCTCATCATAGAAAATAATTTCAGGGGGATGGTGCATAAAGGAATTCACCCGGGATGTTTTGTAAAGACTTGTGTCAAACATAAACTCTCGGATATCATCGAGGAGGACAATGCCTGCCAGTGAACCATCCTCATTTGTCACAGGAAAGATATTCCTGTTCGATTTGATAACTGCCTGATGGATCATCTCCTCGAGGTTCATTTCAGGAGAGAGCGCGATGAAATTATGTTCAATCACTTTTTCAAGATCCAGCAGGGTGAGTACGGCATGATCTTTATTATGGGTGATAAGTTCCCCTTTTCTTCCCAATTCCATGTTATAGACCGAGTGAGGTTGAACATATTTGGTGATAGAAAACGATATTACTGATGTGATCATCAGCGGCAGGATAAGTTCGTATCCGCCTGTCACTTCAGCTATCAGGAAGATGGCAGTCAGGGGGGCGTGGAGTACTCCGGAAATAAGACCGGCCATCCCAACCAGGGTGAAATTACTTTCCGAAACCCCTGTTTTAAGAATGGATATCTCATTCAGCAGCCGGGCAAGGCAATTGCCCATGAGGCTTCCCATAAAAAGGGTAGGCGCAAAAATCCCCCCGACACCACCTGCACCAAAGGTCAGACAACTGGCGATTACCTTAAAGAAAACAAGCCCGGCCAGCAAGGCGATAATGTTCCAAGCATTGGTGACTTCAAGGTGGAAAATATTGTTCTGCAGAACCTGCCCGGCATTTCCCTGAATCAGGTTGTTGATCACATCAAAGCCTTCGCCATACAAGGGCGGGATCAGGTAGAGCAGCACCCCCAGCAGGGAGCCCCCTAGCAGAAGCCTTTTGACGGGAGAGGTAATGATATCAAACCCCTTTTGGATTCTTTCATAAACTGCTGTAAAATAAATAGATATCAAGCCGCCAACCAATCCCAGCACCAGGTAGAAAGGAATATCCGATATCTGAAACTTATCCTCGATCCGGAATGGTAACAAGACATCCGATCCAAAGAAGAAATAGGAGGTAATAATGGCAGAAATGGAAGCGAGCAATAAGGGGAGCATGGATAAAATGGTGAGATCCAGGCTAAAGACTTCAATGGCAAAGATAACGGCTGCTATGGGGGCTTTGAAGATGGAAGACATGGCGCCTGCCGCAGCGCATCCAATAAGCAGGTTCCTTTGCGATTGGTTGAGGTGGAACATTTGAGCAATATTAGAACTTATGGCGGCGCCGGTGGCGACGGTGGGTCCTTCAAGCCCCACGGAACCTCCGAAACCAACAGTGATAGGCGCCGTAAGGAGGGAACCGAACATTTGATACCGAAGCATCCGGCCCTGTCGTTTTGAGATGGCATAAAGGGTAGAAGGGATGCCGTGGTTCACTTTCTGGCGGATGACCTTTTTAATTACAAGGTATACCAGTGCAAGCCCTATAACAGGAAATACAAAGTAAAAAGCCTGATGATAGTACTGTACCAGATTACCTTCAAGCAGGTGCTGATAAAAATGGGTGAGATTTTTAAGTACCAGGGCCCCGACACCCGACGTAAAACCCACCAGTATACTGAGGATATAGATAAATTGTTGCTGAGAGATGTGCCTGAGGCGCCAAATCAAAAACCGCCTGAATAAGGATTTATTTTGCACAGTAAGACCAGATTAAAATTGCCGTGTCTACTCTCAGACAGGTCAGGGATCTTTATCTATTGTTAGATTTAATTCCTTCAATTGGGATGCGTCCAAAACAGCGGGTGCATCGATCATCACATCACGGCCATTGTTATTCTTTGGAAATGCGATAAAATCGCGGATGGTTTCCTGACCTCCAAGAATAGCTACCAGTCTGTCCAGTCCAAAGGCAATCCCTCCATGGGGCGGGGCACCATACTGAAAGGCATCCATCAGAAACCCAAATTGGGCTTTGGCCTGTTCCTGGGAAAAGCCAAGGTGCCTGAACATGGTTGCCTGTATGTCTTTGTGGTGTATCCGGATAGATCCTCCCCCAATTTCATTTCCATTTAACACCAGGTCATAGGCATTTGCTCGAACCGCTTCCGGATCGGTCTCCAGAAGTTCCATCTGGTCCGGTTTTGGCGAAGTGAACGGATGATGCATAGCGTGATAAGTCCCTGACTCCCTGTCCAGTTCCAGCAACGGGAAATCTACCACCCATAGCGGGGCAAATTCCCCGGGTTTTCTAAGGCCCAGCCGACGCGCCATTTCCATCCGGAGAGCGCTTAACTGGGAAGGGACGGAAGTTTTTTGACCAGACAAAATACAAATAAGGTCACCGGCTTTAGCTCCGGTAGCCTCCGCCCATTTTCTTAAATCCTCCTGTTCGAAAAATTTGTCAACCGAGGACTTAAATGAGCCATCCTCGTTACAACGAACATACACCAGGCCATTGGCACCAATCTGAGGTCTCCGCACCCAATCGGTCAGGGCATCAATTTCTTTTCTGGTATAGCCGGCCGCACCCGGCACCGCTATACCGGCGATGAATTCAGCACGGTTGAAAATGTCAAATTCCCTGTGCCGGGCACAGGCGTTCAATTCCCCAAATACCATTCCGAAACGGATGTCCGGCTTATCACTGCCATAAAGCTTCATGGCCTCATCATACGTAAACCTGGGAAATTTCCCGGAATCCTTCCCATGAATTACTTTTAATAAATGCCGAATAAGTCCTTCAAACACAGTCAAAATATCTTCTTGTTCAACAAAGGCCATCTCACAATCGATCTGGGTAAATTCCGGCTGCCGATCTGACCTGAGGTCCTCATCCCTGAAACATTTTACGATTTGAAAATACTTATCGAGACCCCCCACCATCAATAATTGCTTAAAGGTTTGTGGAGATTGAGGCAAGGCATAGAACTGACCAGCATTCATGCGGCTTGGTACTACAAAATCGCGGGCGCCCTCCGGCGTGGATTTGATAAGATAAGGGGTTTCCACTTCAATAAAACCCTGAGCGGAAAGGTAGTTCCTGACCTCCATCGTAACCCGGCTTCTGAAAATAAGGTTTTCCTTTACCGGATTGCGCCTGATATCCAGATAACGGTATTTCATGCGCAGGTCTTCGCCACCATCGGTGGCATCTTCGATAGTGAATGGTGGTAACAGGGACGGATTGAGTAAGTGCAGTCCTGAAACTAGAATTTCAATTTCCCCTGTCGGAAGCTGCGGGTTTTTAGAAGCCCTCTCAATGACTACGCCTGTGACCTGAATCACAAATTCCCGACCCAGTGCCCTGGCAGAAGTCAGCAGGGCGGCATCGGTTCTGTCAGTGTCAAAAACGAGTTGGGTGATGCCATATCGATCGCGAAGATCAATCCATACAACAAATCCTTTATCCCGCGTTTTATGCACCCATCCCGCCAGGGTAACCTGCGTATTTATGTGTAATGCATTTAACTCCCCACAGGTGTGACTCCTGAACATGTCTTATTGCTTTTTAACCGCCGCAAATGTAAGAAGATAAGCTGTTAACCTGAATACATCCCGCCTTTTTTTGGCTTGCCCTTCAGGGAAATTAACCATCGTTAGTGCTATGGGTTGGAACATCGGACAGAAGGAATAAAAAAACCCCCGGATCACTCCAGGGGTTTTTTGCTGTACTTTCAGGCCGCCATGTGCATGGCTTCATCCTGTTCTTTTGGCTTATTCCGAAATCGTCTCATCCTGATTTTCATCCTGTAAATAATGTTGAAAAGCACCGGTACGATGATCAGCGTAAGGAAAGTGGCTACTAATAATCCAAAGATAACCGTCCAGGCCAATGGTCCCCAGAAGATCACATTGTCTCCCCCAATATATATTTTCGGATCAAATTCTGAGAAGAGGGAAAAGAAATCGATGTTCAGACCGATAGCCAAAGGTATCAGTCCCAGAACGGTAGTGATTGCGGTAAGGATAACCGGCCTGAGTCGGGCCTTTCCACCACGAATAATCACTTCCGTAACCTCCTCGTTAGATAAAAGATCTTTATCGTCCATATCCATTTTCACCTTCCTTCTATCAATAAGGATCTGCGTATAATCAAGTAGTACCACCCCGTTGTTGACGACAATCCCTGCCAGGGAAATGATACCCATCATGGTCATCATGATCACGAAGGACCAGCCCGTCAGCATAAGTCCGCCAAAAACACCAATAAAACTCAGGAAGATGGCGATCATGATGATCAACGGTTTTGAGATGCCCCCAAACTGGAAGATCAGGATGAGCATTATCAGGCCCAGACCACCAAAGAATGCGCCTACCAGGAAGTTCATTTGTTTGTTTTGTTCCTCAATCTGACCGGTATAGTCAATATTGATATCCTCCGGAAGAAAGTTATAATCCTCCATTTCTTTCTGAATTTCCGTGACGATGGCCGATGCATCAGTAAAGCCTGGTTTCAGACCTGAGTACACCGTCACCACCCTTTTGTTATCCCTGTGCTTGATGGCACTGAAAGCCGAAGTATTCTTCTGTGTGGCTACTGCTGAAACAGGGATTTCCCTGAGGTTCCCTGAGGCCTGATCCCTGAATATGATGTTTTGATTAAAAAGGGCGCTTTTATCATACCTGTTCTGCTCGTTAAATCGAACGTTGATATCATAATCGTCGCCATCTTTCTTATAGACGCCTGCCTTCTCACCAAAAATCGACCTGCGAAGCTGGCTGCCCACCTGTCCAACGGCAACCCCAAGTTCTCCGGCCTTTTCCCGGTCTACTATCACTTCCATCGAAGGTTTTCCCTTGTTGACGTCAATTTTAAGTTCTTCAATCCCGGGAATACTTTTGGTATTTATAAAGTTCCTGATATTCTCCGCGGTATTGATCAGTTCATCATAATTCGCTCCTTCCAATTCAATGTTAATCGGGTATCCGGCAGGAGGGCCTGCCGCTTCTTTTTCTACAGAAATACCTACTCCCGGATATATGCCCTGCAATGCATCCTGGATCCTTTTCCGGAGCTCTTCTGTATCCCGGCCACCCCTGTATTTGTATTCGCGCATGGAGATGGTCACCTTACCCCTATGAGGCATTTCCGCAGAAGAACCTCCATCAGTGAATGGATTTCCGGCTCCCTCTCCGACCTGCGAAACAGCAGATTGTACCAGATAATTATAGTCACCATTCACGTAATCCTCGCCATTCGCAACGGCATATACCCTTTTCTCAATGGCTTTGGTCAGTTCATTCGTTTTATCTATAGCGGTGCCCTGCGGATACTCTATATAGACGTAGACTTCATTTGGAGTATTGTCCGGGAAGAACTCAATCTTGGTCCTTCCACTTCCTACAGACATCCCAAAAAGCATGAAGACACTGATCAGCAGAAAGAAGGTAACACCGAAGTAGAAGTATACATTCCTTCCTTTAAGAGCGTGTATCAGCCTTCGCTCGTACCAGTTTTCAAAACGAACCATTGTATTCTTCTGAAACCGGGTAGCCCATTTTTTGAGAATATATTTATACACCCAGAACATGATCGCTGTGAAAATCATCACGCTTCCCAGTCCGCGCATCGTTCCACCGAAGATCAATATAAACAGGCCAATTCCGGCCAGGATGACCGTCAGCCGTATCAAGTGCTTCCTCTTCAGTTCCTTATCGCCCACCTCCATAAAACTGGAAACCAGCATGGAGTTCATAAAGATGGCGACAAAAAGCGAAGAGCCCAGCACCACAGAAAGGGTGATCGGGAAATACTTCATAAATTGCCCGAAGATCCCGGGCCATAAGCCAAGCGGCACAAAGGCAGCTACAGTGGTGAGGGTGGAGATGATGATGGGATAGGCAATTTCACCAATACCTTTCTTAGCGGCCTCCGTGCGGCTCATCCCTTCATCCATCAGCCGGTACACGTTCTCGACCACGACGATCCCGTTATCAACCAACATCCCTAGTCCCATGATCATGGCAAACAGAATCATAGTATTTAATGTATAACCCAGCAAGGAAAGGATCATAAATGACATGAACATCGACATGGGAATGGCAAAACCCACAAAAAGTGCGTTTCTGAATCCCAGAAAAAACATGAGCACGGTGACTACAAGAATAATTCCGAAAATAATGTTGTTTACAAGATCGTCCACCTGATTGAGTGTCCTGGTTGATGAATCATTGGCAATGGAAATATTCAGGTCTGCCGGAAAGTAGTTCTCCCTTGTATCTGTGATAATTTTACGAATTTCTTCTGCCGCGGCAATTGCATTCTTTCCCGCCCTTTTCTTAACGTCGAGCATGACGACGCTTTCGCCGTACTCTCTTGCAAAGGTGGTTTTATCTTCCTCGTCAAAAGTGACATTGGCGATGTCCTTGAGGTACACGGCATCACCGTTTTCTTCCTTCACCACAAAATTTTCCAGCTGCGCCGGATTTTGGATTTCGCCAAGGATGCGGATGGTTCTTCTTTGCCCTGCACTTTCAAGATTCCCGGCAGACATGGTCATGTTGCCATTTCCTATCGCATTAATGACATCATTGAAGCTTACTTTGGCGGCCATCATTTTATAAACATCTACAGCAACCTCCACCTCTTTTTCCTGGGCCCCGCGGATGTCGGCTTGTTTGACTTCCGCCAGGTTTTCTATTTCATCCTGTAGGTATTCCGCATACTCCTTTAATTTTTCTACCGGGTAGTCGCCGGTAAAATTGATATTCATGATGGGATACTGTTCCGAGAGGTTGAGATCAAAGACATTGGGTTCTACCTTGGCACCGTTAAAGGTAGGCCAGTCTTCACTGGCCTTCTCCGCATCTACCTCATCCTTTACTTTCTGCTTGGCAGACTCCACACTTAGTTCCTCATCAAATTCTACTGTAATGATTGCATAGTCTTCCTGAGAGGTCGAAGTAATTTCCACGACGTTGCTCACATTCTTCAGGCGATCCTCCAAGGGATCTGTAATCAGACGTTCGATATCTTCAGCTGTGTTGCCGGGATAAGGAGTACTTACATAGATCTTAGTTTCCACGATTTCCGGAAAATCCTCCCTCGGCAATGCAAAATAGGAAGATAACCCGATGACAAAAAACAGACCAATCATCACATAGATGACAGAGGCATTATCAATAGCCCATGAGGATAATCCAAATTCCTTATCGGCGTTTTTCTTCTGCTTACTCATGTGTTATTGCTTTAAGATTTCAACTTTCTGACCATCCTTGACACTTCGGGCACCTTCCTGTATGATCTGATCGCCGTCTGTAATACCTCCCAGGACTTCGATGAGATTGCCCTGTGTCTGTCCAGTGATTATAATGCTTCTGTGCGCAACTGCCTTATTGTCCTGCTCAATTGAATTAACCGTATAGATATATTGTTCACCATCAGAATTTTCAGAAATGATGCTTTGTGGAATGAGGATGGCCTTAGTATTGGTATAATCATTGATTTTGACCTTGGCGGTAAGGTTGGGTTTAATATTGGTATTTTTATTATCCACAGGGATCTCTGCACTGAAGGAGCGATTATTTGGATTGATGAAATTGCCCGTGTTCCGCACTTTGGTGTCAATAGTATCATTTAGGATCGGGAAAAAGATCTGCGCCTTTTTCCCGGCGGTGACACCTCCCAGATATCTTTCCGGCACTTCAACCTCTATATACATTTCTGACAGGTTGACAATCCGGAACACTTCGCTTCCCGGACCTGGTGAAACTACAGTTCCCTGGTCCCTGATAACATCGTCAATGATCCCGGCAAAGGGTGCCCGGATGGTGGATTTTCCCAATTGACTCTGAGATTGATCAACGGCATTCTGTGTGGCTTCATAATTTGTTTTTGCCTGTAAGTATTGTATTTCAGACCCGATTTTCTGTTCCCAAAGCCTCTTTTGACGCTCATAGGTGGTTCTGGCCAGGGCGGCCTGTGTTTTTAGTTGTTCAAGCTGGCTGCCCATCCCGCCATCGTCTATGGCTGCAAGTATCTGACCCTTTTTTACAGCCTGACCCTCCTTTACATATACCCTGAGCAGGGTCCCTGCCATCTCCGGGTAAATAAGCACATTCTGTTTGGTTTTTACGTCTCCCTGAAGTTCCAGGTAGTGGTCGAATTCTTCCGATTTGGCCAGTAATGTAGTGACCAGGGGAAGATTTTCATCCGAATCCTTGGTGGCAATGACAGAGTCGAGCATTTTCAAATCATCATCAAGGGCTTTTTGCTGTGCGGAAATTTCACCGCGCCTGGTACGTAGCGCCGACAGGTCGCCCTGAGAAATGACATCCTCCAGGGATGATTTTTTTTCTTCTCCACAGGATACCAACAGGAGAGCCGTTATCAGTAATATTATTCCGTTTTTCATCACGCGAAATTTATAGGTTGTTATTCTTCGTTATTAAGGATTGTTACCAGCGTTGTTTTGGTGTTGATGACATCGACCATCGACTGAAGATATTCCTGCTGGGCTGTATATAATTGCGTTTGAGCCTGCCTTAAGTCAAAACTGCTGGCAATTCCCTCTTCATACTTTACCTGATTCTTCTGCTCAATCCGTTCTGCAAGGCCTAGATTTTCCTTGCTCGTCTGGTATTGCTCTATAGAATGAATATACTCACTTTTGGATTGTGCCAGCTCAAGGCGGATACGCTCCTCTGTTTCGGTGAGCTGTGTCTTGGCCTTTTCCAGTGCGATACGTGCCCTCTGGGTACTTGCAGAACGCTTCAGAGAACTAAAAATAGGGATGCTGAGATCGAAACCCAAAACTGAGGAGTCAAACCACGTCGGATCTCCACTAAAGAAATCAAAGCTGTCACTGAAGGCAGAGCTTCCATAGTTCACAAAGGCATTCAGGGTGGGTAAGGCACGGCTTTTTGCGAGCTTGAGTTCAAAGTAACGTTGTTCATTCAGATTATAGGCAAGCTTATAATCAACATTCTCCTCCATTACCAGAGTGGTCTCTAATAATTCAGGGTCAATTTGCTGTAAGGTCAGATCATCCAGATCTTCAGATAATACGGTAGGATTTTCAACAGGCAACCCCATCATGAGATTGAGCATCTGAAGGGTGATATCCTTAAGTCTGATCGTATTCTTTAACTGGTTGTCCACAGAGGAAAGTGTGATCTGAAGTTGTTCTACACTTTCTTCATCCCCCAGTCCGTTCTCATAGATTTTGTTTGTCTCAAAAAGGTTATTCTCGAGGGTGGCCTTGTTCTTTTCCAGAATGTCAACACTTTCATAGGCCAGCAATACATTCCCATAGGCCTCAACCACGGATTTGGTTACTTCCTGTTCTGTTTTCTCTTTGTTATTCTGGCTGTAGCTTAAAAAAGCCTTTGTCGCCTGAACACCTACAATATAGGAACCATCAAACAATTGCTGGCGGAGTGTAGCCACTGCAGTAGCCTGCTGAGGCTGACCAAATACAATCGGTTGGAAGGTGCCGGGCTCGCCTCCGAAAAACTCAGCCGGGATCAGGGAAACAGGTTGTTTCAATTGATTCTGATAGCTGATATCACCGGTGATCTGTGGAAGCCCGTCGGCGATGGTCTCCCATTTTTGTTTCTGAGCATCCAGGATATCCCTGTCAGCATTGATGGCGCTATAGTTGTTTTCCAGTGCAAAATTAATAGCTTCCTGCAGGGTATATCCGGGTTGTCCTTCCTGAGAAAACAGGAAAAAACCAGAAAGCAGCGTAATAAGGTGCAACCAGTTATGTTTCATTATTCGTGGTTTGAGTTGATGATTTCATTCAGTATGCTCCTTCCCATTGGCGTGACAATACCTCTCAGGTGATATTCAAGATAATCGTCCATCAGACGGGTCGGAGGAAACATTTGTGGGGGAAATAATTTAATATCCTTGATACTTGTCACTCCATAAAAATAAATCCTTGAAACAAAATCGATATGGAGGTTTTTTCTGTATATACCCTGATCCACTCCCCGACGGATGTTATCCACAATGCAATCCTTCATTACTTCATATTGCTTGCTACGCAAGGCCTGATGGATTTGGGGGTAATATTTCTGCAACTGATACTGGGGGGATGACTTCTCATCCTTAAGCTGCATCATGAGGAATTTCTTTATCTCGTATAATTCTTCGATCGGATTTTTCCCCAAACTGCAGATAGAGTCGATTCCATCTGAAATGACCGAGAAAAGATGAAGGGTACTTTCCTGTACGAGTCGGGTCTTATTCTCATAATGTGCGTAAATGGTCTTTTTTGAAATTCCCATTTCATTGGCAATATCATCCATTGTAACGCTCTTGAACCCGAGGTTAAGGAACATTTCTGTGGCTTTATTTAGTATCTTTTCTTTCATAAAAGGGCACAAATATAAAACAGGAAACTTTAAAAACATAAAAAGTTTCCAAAGTTTTACGATTTCTTAACATTATATTGATTCGCGGATAATTTCGACCTG
Source organism: Zeaxanthinibacter sp. (assembly GCA_041743425.1). Classification (GTDB taxonomy): domain Bacteria; phylum Bacteroidota; class Bacteroidia; order Flavobacteriales; family Flavobacteriaceae; genus JTS-RE37. The sequence continues at coordinate 66,121 of JBGTMS010000047.1, forward strand.
CTGATAGCTGACATAATACAGGCAATAGTCCTTTTTAATGTATTTTTGAAAAAAGTATTCTATGCAGCGAACAGATGTTTACAGAGACAACTTCAATCATTTTTTGGAGAGCCGTATTCATCTTAAAGAACCGCGCAACTTATATGAACCCATGTGTTATCTCCTTGACCTTGGAGGTAAGAGGCTAAGACCGGTAATGACCCTTATGTCTGCCGACCTCTTTGGCGACGGGTATGAAATGGCGCTGGAGGCTGCTCTGGCCATTGAATTGTTTCATAATTTTTCTCTTGTCCACGATGACATTATGGACGGGGCACCACTCAGAAGAGGTAAGACCACTGTTCATCTGAAATGGGATGTCAATACGGCCATTCTTTCCGGGGATGCCATGCTCATTAGGTCTTACCAGCTTTTCGAAACCTACCCACCGCCGCTGTTTCAAAGTCTGCTGGAACGCTTCAGTGCTACAGCGCTCAAAGTATGCGAAGGCCAGCAGATGGACATGGATTTCGAGACCAGCCCGCAGGTCACGCTTGACAGTTATATGGAAATGATATCGGGGAAAACAGCGGTTCTTTTAGGAACAGCGATGGAGATAGGTGCAATGATCGCTTCTGCACCTGAAGAGGATCAACGCCTCTTGTATGAATTCGGCAGACAACTCGGGATAGCTTTTCAATTACAGGACGATTATCTGGATACTTTTGGAGATCCGGCCACCTTTGGAAAAAAGCCAGGGGGCGACATTGTTGCCAATAAGAAAACGTTCCTGTATCTGAAAACGCTCGAACTGGCTTCTGAGGAAGAATCAAAAGAATTATCCCGGCTGTATCACACGCAAACTGCAGATGCTGCCCTCAAAATACAGAAGGTCAGCGGAATCTACTCCAAGACAGGAGCCGCAGCCGCAACCCTGGAGGAAATTCGCAAATTCACTACCGCCGCTTTCCGGCAATTAGATACCATGTCCTTATCCGAATCCCGTAAATCTGCGTTGAAGGAATTTGGAACGGGGCTGATCTCGCGAGAAGTATAATAGCGCATATCTCCATTTGGATCCTACTGAAGATATGTGGAAAGCCAAATCAGACCATCGGTCGTTGGTTAAATTTCATTGTACTTCCGTGGGATTCATTTTCCTGTCGCCCGAATCCCTTCTCTTTATCAGGAACCAAAGCGCTGCCAAAAGGCATAAAATCAATATACCTGCTATCATCCAATAGCGGGCCTTGTCATCTGTAATTTCTGTTATCTTGAGCAATTGGTTGGCTTCCTGACCCAGTAGCATCTGTTTGTTCCCGCCAACCCATGTGACAATTACGGAGTCTGCCTTGGTCGCTGATCCCAATCCGAAATGCGCTATACAGGAATTTTGGGATAGATGACTCGATCCCCCTCCGTCGATCTCCCGGATCATGCGCGTATTGGCGGAAAATATCCCATGCCAGGGGAAATCGACAAAAAATATATTGAAATATTGAGATTTGATACTTCTGGGCCTGTAAAAGTTACAGATATCACAATGGAGATAGGGTTCCCAAAGGGAAATCACCCCTTAAAATACTGACCTATCCTTGTGAGAAATGCCTGAAAGAACCATCGTTTCGGACAAGCCAAGATCACCCTCAGCTCTTCCAAAATATTCGTTTTCTCCTCAAGGAATTTTAAAAGCAACTGCGGTGGGAGATTCCGGTACATCCTTTCAAAAATTTCTCTTCCCCTTTCATTATGCTTATATAGGATGTCCAGTAGTAACAGGTCGTAATACCAAAATCGTGTTTTTGTTGAAAAGGCGTTAAGAGGTTGTCCGGCCTTAAGATAAGGAAGCAGTCTTTTTATTTTCCGTGAGGTATTCATAAATGTAAAGCCGGTGCTGGGTTTTGTCCATCCCCCGGCAGTCCCTATATGCAGCACCCTTGAAGTATTGGCACCCGAGAGATCAAAACAGCTCATCGGGATATTCCCCGACTCCTTTTCAACAATCTCATAACTGACAATGTCAAGATGGTCCTTGACATACAACTTTATGGCTTCCTCATACTCCCTGCGGGTAAGTGGATTTGCAGAGAACAAGGTATATTCCACCAGCGCGCTGGTTTCGGTTAATGGCAGGACATACATGAAACGGCAATTGCCCTGTTGCAGGACGGTAAAGTCCATAAATGTGACCGTGTCGGCAGGGAAAGCCGGTTGACTCGTTTTAAGTATCCATCCAATGAAATGTTGTTGCAGTACAGGATATTTCTTTTGTCCTGTAAGTGCCGAATAATCAAAGATGCTGGTAAAGACTTGTTTCGCCCTGTAATCGGCCTTCATTCCATTTACAATAACGCAGTCGGTTTCCTCCCTTATTTTAGCCACTGTATCAATGATAAAGGAGATATTTTGATATCCGTCAATCCGGGCCAGGCTGCTTCTGTAGAAATCGGCTCCCCGGATCATCTTATATAGGTAGGGTGCGATCTCCACCCTTCTGAGATGCCCCGAATCTGAGACAAGGATATGATCCCAGGAAGCAGAAAGCAATGCATCGAATTCCCCCGCACCCTTTTCCCAGAAACACCAGGTCCGGTCATTGGTTTGCTTTGGATCCCTGTCCAGGAGCAGGATGCTTTTGGAATCGAAAAAGAGATCTTTTCCCATGGCGTCTGCCAGCATTAGGCCGGCGGCCCCGGCACCGATAATGATGTAGTCAAATTCTATCATAGGAAATTACTGCGGCACAATATACTGAAGATAAGAGGAAAAGTGAATGTACCAAGGTGGCAAAATACGACTCCTCCGGCACCGCTCCTAGCCTTTAATACGACACCCTGAAGGAGTACTCTGTCAATGGAGTGAAGGAACATCGAACCATAATATTTAGTTTAATCTAAATAATTGTTTTAATGAATAAAAATGTATTTTTGTCCAAATATAAAAATGCATGACCCATTCCGAAGAAAACTATTTGAAGGCCATTTTCCATCTGGGAAAAATGGGTTCCGAATCGGTCTCTACGAATGCCATCGCTGATGAGATGGATACAAAGCCCTCCTCAGTGACAGATATGGTTAAAAAATTGTCGGAGAAGGGGCTGTTACATTACAAGAAATACCAGGGGGTGCAGCTGAGTGGTTCTGGCACCCGGACAGCATTGGCCGTCATCCGGAAACACCGAATATGGGAAGTATTCCTTGTAGAGAAACTGAATTTTTCCTGGGATGAAGTTCATGAAATTGCAGAACAGCTGGAACACATAAAGAGCGAAGAATTAATTGACCGGCTGGATGCCCATTTGGGATTTCCTAAACATGACCCTCACGGTGATCCGATCCCGTCCAGGGACGGAAAGGTCAAACTGTCGGACAAACGCCTGCTTACAGAGGCCGCCATCAACGAAAGGGGGATTTGCGTCGCAGTGAAAGACTCTTCACCTTCCTTCCTCAAATTTCTGGATAAAAATAAAATTGCTTTGGGAGACCAGATCACCATCCTGGACAAAGAAGAATTTGACGGATCACTGGAGATTCAGATCAAACAGCGAAAAATGCATATTTCCAATGAGATCGCCTCCAATCTCTATGTTAAAATGGTGGAAGGATCATGAGTGGTCTTACTACGGTCCCCCGTCTCCTACAGGCTTTTACTGTAAACGGCAGCCTTTTGCATGAACTCTGCAAAACTCTCATCGGGCCATCTTTAAAGTTTTCGAACTCCAGCCGGTATGCACCCATTGAAATTATTTCGCCACAAAAACGGTTTATACTCTACACATTATGGAGCAGGTAATTACGTATTTCAATTCAATCGATCCTGTATTAGCCGCTTTATATGCCACCTTATTTACCTGGGGTCTTACCGCCCTTGGAGCAGCCCTGGTCTTTTTCTTTAAAACACTCAACAGGGCGGTTCTGGACGGCATGCTGGGGTTCACAGGCGGGGTTATGGTGGCAGCCAGTTTCTGGAGTCTTCTTGCCCCGGGCATAGAGATGAGCCCGGGATCAGGCTTTCTAAAGGTACTTCCGGCCGCTACGGGTTTTCTATTAGGCGCGGCCTTTATATTTTCATTGGACAAAATCCTGCCCCACCTCCATATCAATTTTAAGGAAAGTGAAAAGGAAGGGATTAAGACCCCATGGCACCGAACCACGCTTCTGACACTCGCTATCACACTTCATAACATTCCGGAGGGTCTGGCCGTTGGAGTTCTTTTCGGTGGGGTAGCTGCGGGATTTGAAGGCGCTTCCATTGGGGGTGCCGTTGCTCTTGCCCTTGGCATCGGCCTTCAGAATTTTCCGGAGGGATTTGCCGTTGCTATGCCGCTTCGCCGGCAAGGGCTGAGCAGAACAAAAAGTTTTATGTATGGCCAGGCCTCGGCTATTGTTGAACCCATAGCGGCAGTTCTGGGCGCCTGGGCAGTGCTCACCTTTCAGCCGATCCTGCCCTATGCCCTCTCATTTGCGGCGGGAGCCATGATATTTGTGGTTGTGGAAGAGGTTATTCCGGAAACCCAACAAGACAAATATACAGACATCGCCACCATGGGATTTATTGGCGGATTTATTATCATGATGACTTTGGATGTAGGCCTTAGTTAGCGTAGTCAATTTGAATAAGGAATTGGAACTGGTTGAAAATAATGTCCGATCATCAAAATTTTCAATAGTTTCCTGCGTTCCTGTGTAAAAGGGAAAGCGCCAGCAGAACCTGGCATACCCTTTCGCCGGCAACTTCCAAAACAGAATATATACAATACACCATGCGAAAGCAAAGGCTTTGGTTACTGAATGTCCTCATCTTTTTAGCGGTCCTTGCCTGTATTCTGGCTTTTGCCGCCCACAGTAAAAACTGGATGCGGGTCAGGGCGGATCATGTCGGTCTCTTATCGGGGGTATTTTATGAAAAGATGCTGTTTTCAGATTTGGACAGCGTGCAATTGGTACCCAGAATCCCACAAATGGAAAGGGTTCACGGGTTTTCCGCATGGGCCATGGAAAAAGGAATTTTTCTGGATTCCATTCACCCGGAAAATAGGGTCTCCGTCTATGTAGACAACCTTATGCTTCCCAAAATAAGGATCGTCCACAGGGATTCCTTAAAAGTCTACCTCAATTTTAAAGACTCTGTAGAAACCAATAAAATGTATTTATTTCTCAGAGACAAACTGGATGCCGATCCGAAAATGAGACCCAATTGAGATTACTACCCGCTTGTATTACAATTAATTTAAATAACCCTTTAGGCAATGAAATTGGATTTTTATATTCCCCAACCCCAAAAGGGAGGAAAAATCACATAATAATAGCCGTGATAGAGAAAATTATTGCCCTTTAGGGTCAGGGAAATAGAATTTACGACTTACAAAGCTTATCCATTATTCACGTTCATTTAATTTAATTTGACAGGTCAGCCGATACGATTATTCCTCTTTATAAGTTATATTTCATATAGAAACCATATAAGAATGTGGAAAATCGTAGTTCTGATGCTTGCAATCCCCCACTTCGGGATGGCCCAGCAGACACTTAAAATTGATGTCCAGGGGGTCAGGAATTCAGAAGGAACAATAAGTTATGCCGTTTATACCGAAAGCGAAGGATTTCTCAAACTCGAAAACGTCTATCGCAGCGACAGTATTAAGGCGGTTCAGGGCACCACACATCTTGTTATTGAGAATCTGCCCAAAGGAGATTATGCCCTTGCCGTTTTTCATGATGAAAACGGCAATGCAATACTCGATACCAACTGGCTTGGCATACCCAGGGAGGACATTGGCTTTTCCAATGCCCGGATGAAAACCTTTGGCCCGCCAAGTTTTGAAGAATGTACCATCCCTGTTCACGAGAACAGCTCAATTATCGTATGGTTGGAGTAAAAGGTTGACTCACAGCTTTAAGTATTCCAATTGGCTGCTACCGTGGCATTCCCTGAGGTCAGGATTTTTTTACGGCCTATCACTGAATGGTAGTAATCCTGATAATGCCACTGGAACCTCTTGAGCCATAAAAGGAGGCCTCCGGACCATTGATTGTTTTTATTTCCTTTACGTTGGCGTTGCCTACCAATTGATCAACATCCCTGAAAGAATTGCCGACAATATAGCCATCCAGCACATATAAGGGTTCGAAGCCGCCGTCATCTTGTATGCGATTGGTGGATTTGACAAAAACCGGAACCCCATGCCTTAGTGTTATACCGGGTAATTGCCGAATCTGATCAAGTAGGGTAAAGGCCGCCCTGTTCTTATCCCTGAGATTCTCACCAAGCGATCCTTGTGAGTCGCTAGTAGAATGGGCAGCCCCGCAGGCCGCAAGGCCAAGGCAGAGAATCAGGTTGCAAAGCAAAGTAAGTTTCATAACTGCAGCGTGTTTCCTAAAGGTAACCAATTAGGTGATTCCCGGAGCGGGTATTTATAAGAGTCCTTATCGCCACAGGAAATTCAACATGCCCGCCGTGGTGCTTTGACTAACTTTACGGGAAATTTCATGTCATGATTTTGAATGTACAATTGTCAGGAGCCGTCCTTGGGTTTTTAGCAATACTCATCGGGGCCTTTGGAGCCCATGCCCTTAAAAAAAGCTCAGTCCGGAACAGCTTGCAGGATTTGAAACAGGAGTCAGGTACCAGATGTACCATGCAATCGTATTGCTGATCCTCAGTTTCAATCTGGGTTTCACCTCACCTCTGGAAACATGGATCGCCTATTGTTTTATTATTGGAACAATTTTTTTTTCATTCTCCATCTATCTCATTTATCTGATTAAACTCAGTGGAAGAAGCGCCGGAATACTTGGGTTCCTTACCCCCGTTGGAGGTCTTTTTTTATTGGCCGGCTGGGGTCTTCTGCTATACTCGTTTCTGTCAGACATCTTATGACCTAGTATCTCTATTGCCTTCGGGTCCCTTATAACCGGAGATACATATTCCCGTTAATGGTATTTAGCCGAAGGCTGTTATCGGCGGCATCAAAGCTGCCTTCTACTTTCTGACCGATCACTTCATCTTTGGTGATAAATTTTAATTTGTCGTCCGCGTATATTTTGCCGTGAATGGTTTCTGCAGTAAGGCTTGTATTAATCATCCTGAGATCGATTTCCCCGTTGATTGTGGAAAGTTTAAGACTTCCGGCGTATGCCTCGATGTCTATATTGCCGTTGATAAGATCTGCCTCGAAGTCGCCCTCGATAATATCGGAACGGAGATTGCCATTGATACTGCTAACGCTGAACCTGGCATTTTTTGGGACGTACAAGACGTAATTGAACTCGTAATCCTGTGAGTCATAATACCTGTTTTTTTCATTCTTGTGCGTGTCTTCCCATTCTTTCTGAAATTTCTTGAAAATACCTTCGGCTTTTGAAATGATGTGGATGTTAGTACTGGTTTCCTGAATGTCCAGTTCATAAGCATCCAGATATTTTCCGTCTTCCGTCCTGAGATCAGCTTTGAAATAAATGGTATTCTTATCCCAGGTAAGGACTTCGATATCAGCTGCAAATTTCAGGTCTGCGCTGATGGTTTGCCCGTTAAAGTCGATATTTTTTTCGATCACCTTTTGCGCCTGTAAAGGAAGGCCCATTATCATGATCCCTAAAGTGAGCATGCTATTTTTCATCTCTATTCATATTTTTAAGTTGTAGTTCAGCGTTATGCTGACGATCTTCTTTTAGTCAGGGTTATATTCCTCAAGCCTCGGCAGCTTGTTATACAGGGACTATTTCTTTCTTAGATAAATATTTCCAGTGGCGGAATTCAATTGGATCTTTACTCCTCCATTGTTTATGGAACCTGTTATTTTTTGGGTCGATATGGCTTTGAGTCCATTTTTATCCGGGACACTCAATTCAAAATTCGAATATATTTCGCCCATTGTGGAATGTAAGCTGAGATCTGCGGCCGTATCCTTGGGCAGGGTAACATCGATCTCTCCTGTGGCCGTGGAAATGGAGATAGGGGCTGACTGATTGACTTTATTGAAAACCACCTCCACGGTACCTGTGTTGGAATTCAGGGTCACCGGCCCGGTGACATCTTTGACCCTGATATTGCCAACGATCTCTGAGGTTGCCTCAATCTCTCCGGAAAAACCAATAATCTCAATATCATTGAGTCCATCCCCCTTTACGGAGATATTCTGGTTGGACGGAAGAAAAATTTCCGCGACTTCATTTTCCGATCGTCTCAGATTGCGCAAAATCAGGTTATTCCCATCCTTTAGAACATAAAAGCCAACTTTTGTATTGTCACTGCCATTTTCACCCACAAGTTGCAGGCCTTTGGCCTTTTCAGGCATTGTAGTGGCACTCCCTCCTCTGATCAATAGCTCCTGTTTGTCATGGGTCCTGACTACTACTTTACCTTTGGATTCAATTTTAACCCACGCCACTGATTCCAGGGATTGCTTGTATTCCTGCGCTGAAGCTGCTATAAAAACCAGGCAACTTGCGACCATCCATTTGAATTTGTTTATCATGATTTGTTCTTTTTATACAATAATTGGTAAAAGGGACTTAATCTGTTCTTTTACAAAAGGTTTCGTATCCTCATGTTCCATCAGTTTCCGCATCAGTGGTGCCGCTTTTTTCTCCCGGATACCAACGAGGATCTGAATGACGGCAATCTGAATCGCCGGATCCCTATCTGTCTCGAGTGAATGAAGGTATGCATCCGCAACTTTCTTATCGGACTTGAATTTTTCCAGGGCATCTACAGCGGTGAGCCGGACATTCATATTTTCATCTAACAGCATGCGCCGGATCAGTGCATCGAGCACCATCTCATCCGGCGCTGAAATCTCATCCATATAGTGAACCGCCTGTATACGTTTACTGGCCGAGCGGTTTTCGGCAAGGGCGAACATAACACCTGGTTCCGGCATGGACGTCGCTTCCTGTGCATTAACTGTTTGTGTTGGCGGAGAAGGGAACGGGCTCCACCGGCCAAGCATAAACGCCCCAATCAGCAAAGCGATTCCTGCGGCAGCCCTGATAACCGGAAAAAAGGGGAAACGGTTGCCGGGAGAGGTGCCGGTTTTACCGAATTGTGTTTTCAGCTCAGTAAGGGCCAGCTGCTCCAGTTGTTCGTCAAACCGCATCTTTAATTCCGGACCAGGGCGGGTGATTTTCTCATCCTTGAAAGCCATTAATAGAACCTTGAATTCCCGGAGCTCATCCCTGCATGAACCGCAGGTTTTGAGATGGGCTTCAACTTCCCCTTTCTGTACCTTGGTCAGATGGCCATCCAAATAGTCCGGCAGCCATCCGGAATAATGATCATTTTTCATTTTCACTATTTTCGAAATATATTTTCTTAAGTTTTTTTAGGGCTCTGCTGACCTTGGTTTTTATTGCCCCAGTAGTCGATCCCATTATTTCAGCCAGTTCTTCGTATTTAATTTCCTGTAATCTGTGCAGGATAAGCAATTCACGATCCGAATCCGTTAAACGGGCAAGTGACAACTGTAACAGGGTATAGTCTTCGTCCTGGTCTGGCGGCTCCTCTTGCAGGCGGTGTGATATTCCTTCCAGCGGGATCTCTTTATCACTCTGTGCCTTGTAATGGGAGCTGAGGGTATTCCTGGCAATGGTAAACAACCAGGAAATAAACTTGCCGCTGTTATAGCTTTGGCGGTATTTCATAATCTTATAAAACACCTCCTGGGTAATATCTTCGCTCAGCATCCTATCCCGGGACATTTTATAAATGAAATTATACACATGATGGTGATGCCGTTCAAAAAGCAATTTTATCCCGTCTATTCGGCCGGCTGCCACCTGGGTCATCAGTTCCTCATCCGTATACCCGACCAAGTGATTGCCTTTTAGTTAGCGTTTAATGTATATAGTCCGAAAAATACAAAAGGTTACATAGGAACCTAAAAAATAATAGGAGTTCGTAATAATTAACCTGTCAGAGAAGATTTCGGTTGCAGGCCAAGTGCAAGAGACGAAGCATGTCAATCCGCCGCTGGTAAACGGATGACCCAGGTAAATCAGAGGTTGTTTGGGCTAATGGCAACCGCAGTCGTCCTTACCACAATTGCCAGGATGCGACTTTCCGGATGCAAGCCGTTTCTTTGGCAGGAAAAATTTTCTGACCAGATAGACAACAGCGATAACCAGCGTTAGATAAACCAATATGTTCTGAAGTACCGTCATAGATAACACAGCTATATCATTTGAGGAGCTGATAGGCCACCAAGGCTACAATATAAGCAAAAAGACTCATAAATAGCAATTGGGCAAGGGGCCATTTCCAGCTGTTGGTCTCTCTTTTAACGATGGCAAGCGTACTCATACACTGCATGGCAAAGGCATAGAACAACAGCAGGGAAATTCCCGAAGCAAGGTTGAACAGCGGTTTGCGAGTGACCTCATTCATTTCGGCTGCCATCCTGTTCTTTATGGTTGTTTCTTCATCATTCCCAACGCTGTAGATGGTGGCAAGAGTTCCAACAAATACCTCTCTAGCCGCAAAAGAGGTAAGGACGGCAATGCCAATTTTCCAGTCATATCCAAGGGGTTGAACTATCGGTTCAATAGCCTTGCCCATATATCCCATAAATGAATTTTCAAGTTTGAATCCTGCCACTTCCTGCTTTGTCGCCCTGCCATACAGGATTTTCCTTCTTCGGTCAAGGGAATCCCGGATCACCCCTTGACTCAGGGAACCCTGATCTGATGCCAGGCGTTTTTCATACAACTGCATATCCTGCTCAATGGAAGTTTGGTTGTATTCTGACAACCCCTGGGAGCGGATCTTATTTTCGACTATGTTTTCGGCATTCCTGAAATCGCTGGAATAGCCAGTTGATCCAAGGAACCAAAGAATAACAGAGATAGCCAGGATGATCTTCCCTGCTCCGTAAACAAAACTTTTAGTTTTTTCGATTACCGTATAGGCTACATTCTTAAAGAGCGGGAGCTTGTAGTTGGGCATTTCCATGACGAAAAAGGATCGCCCTTTGATTTTCAAAATTCTATCCAGGATCATCGCAGAGAGAATGGCAGCTCCAAATCCGAGGAGATAAAGTAACATAAGGGTAAGTGCCTGGTAACTGAGACCCATGATCCGGCCATCCGGGATAACCAACGCAATGATAATAAGGTATACCGGCAACCTTGCAGAACAGGTTGTGAACGGGGTGACAAGTATGGTGATCAAACGTTCCTTCCAGTTTTCAATGTTCCGGGTCGCCATGATGGCAGGGATCGCACATGCCGTGCCGGAGATGAGGGGCACCACACTTTTCCCGCTGAGTCCGAAAGGCCTCATGAGGCGGTCCATTAGAAAGACCACACGGCTCATATAGCCGGACTCTTCCAGCAGGGAAATGAACAAAAAAAGGAAGGCTATCTGCGGAATAAAAATGACTATACCTCCGATCCCCGCCAGAATTCCTTCCGCCACAAGGTCGGTAAACATACCTGGTGGGAGCGTCTGTTTTATCCATTCACTGGCCATTGCGAACTGTTCATCAATGAAATCCATAGGATAACTGCTCCAGTCGTAAATCGCCTGGAAGATCATCAAAAGGATAAAAAGAAAAATGGCATATCCAAAAATCTTATGAGTGAGAACCTTGTCAAATTTGGCTCTCAGTCCTTTGGCAGCATTTGCGTCTACCTTGTAGGTCTCTTTAAGAATGCCATTGATGAACTGGTACCTGAGGATGGTTTCTTTCTGCTGTAACCTTTTGAGTTCCGCCTTCGATTTGGCCTCGAAGGACGTTGCCCCGGTGGGCGGTTTCTTTTCCAGAGGCATAAAGTTGACATCCTGAGTAATCACCAGCCAAAGTTTGTACAAGTCTTCTTTCGGAAAGGTCCGTTGAAGGCGATCAAAGTATTCCTTGTCGATAATGGTACTGTCCACATTACGGCGGACAGAGAGTGTCTTGTAGTCTGCTATCAATTCCTTTAATCGAACAACGCCAGTGCCTTTACGGGTACTGATGAGGGCAATTTTAGTGTCAAGGCGCTCCTCGAGTAACGGGATGTCAACAGAAATACCTCTCCTGGACATGCGGTCAGCCATATTAATTACGAGAATCGCGGGAATTTTAAGATCCTTGATCTGTGTGAAAAGCAGGAGGTTGCGCTTCAGATTCTCCACATCACTAACCACCACCGCGACGTCCGGGAAGTCTTTATCATTCTTATTGAGCAGCAATTCAACAACCACGCTCTCATCCAGGGAAGTAGTATTGAGGCTATAGGTTCCGGGAAGGTCCAGAATGTGGGCTTTAACCCCCCTTGGGAGTTTACAAATGCCCTCTTTTTTTTCAACGGTGATCCCGGGGTAATTCCCCACCTTTTGCTTGAGCCCTGTGAGCTCGTTAAAAACGGAGGTCTTCCCGGTATTGGGATTTCCAATGAGAGATACATTGATATGTTTACTCATATCTGAGGCTTATCGTCCAGCAGATCGAGTTCAATGAGCCGGGCCACCGACCTTCTGATCGCAATGTGCGAACCGTTTACATCAATATAAATGGGATCCATGAGCGGGGCTATCTGTATCATCTCTATCTGATTCCCAGGCAGACAACCCAGTTCCAGCAATTTGATGGGAAGCCTGTCTTCTGCAAAGTCCTTGATGATACCTTTTTGCCCGTGTTTAAGATCCGCTACAGTGGTAGACAATTTTTATTTAGATTGATTATAAGTAAGGACAAAAATAGTAGAAAAATGCGGAATTGAAGGATAAAACCATAAAATCGTAGCACATGCCAGACTGAGCAGACCTTCACTATGGATAATGCAGGTGGGATCGTAGAAGAATCGGGAACTAATCTCTGTAAGTATCTTGCAGGATGCGTATATCTTTAAGCAGCATCTGTATTTCCTCCGAACTGGTGCCATTATAGGTGCCCCTAATCCTTCGTTCCTTATCTACGAGGATAAAATTTTCGGTATGTATCATATCGTAGGGGCCGCCATCGCCATCATCTTTTGCGGCGAGGTAGGATTTCCTGGCGAGCTCATAAATTTGCTTTTTATCTCCGGTCACAAGGTTCCATTTAGAATCGATCACTCCTTTACCGATGGCATACGCTTTAAGCTGAGGTACGGAATCCAAATCAGGGGTAACCGTATGGGATAATAATAGAACATCCGGGTCTTCCAGAATTTTAGCCTGCACCTCTGCCATGTTCCTGGTCATAACAGGACAAATGGAAGGGCAGGTAGTGAAGAAGAAGTCAGCAACATAAATCTTATTCTTATAATCCTTTTGTGTGATCTGTTGACCATTTTGGTTGATAAGCGAAAAATCTGCGATGGTATGATACTTCTTCACATGCCTGAGGGAGTCATCCACAAGTTCCGGATTAAAGTCGGCCGGCTGGTAAACAGGAAGTGTTTCCCTTGGTTTCAGCGCCCGGTAAAAAAGTACAAGAATAACAATGGACAGTGCGAAGAGCACCATTCCGAAAAGCTTGTATCTGGCAAAGAAGGCCCGCATGATGAAGGCAAAGGTAAGCGATGAAGCGGAGGCATTCAAGAGCCTTAAGGGCAGGGGCTGCCAAAAGTTTCTTAAATATAAGCGCGCAAGGTGCTTTTCTTTTTTAAGTGCCTCTAAAAGTGTACTTTTGTGCGTTTTAATTTTAGAAGAAGTACATGAGTCCCATCTTGATAAAAACCATACAGTTTTTCCTTAGCTTATCCCTTTTGATCATTCTACATGAATTGGGTCATTTCATCCCCGCCAAACTTTTTAAGACCCGGGTAGAGAAATTTTATCTTTTTTTTGATATTAAATTTTCTCTTTTTAAAAAGAAGATAGGGGAGACGGTTTATGGTATCGGGTGGTTGCCATTGGGCGGATATGTCAAGATTGCCGGGATGGTGGATGAGAGCATGGATACAGCACAGCTGGCGGAGGAACCCAAGCCCTGGGAATTTCGAAGCAAACCGGCCTGGCAGCGATTGATCATCATGTTGGGAGGCGTTACGGTAAATTTTGTGCTGGCGGTGATCATTTATATAGGGATGGCCTATTCCTATGGGGATGAATATATTCCTATGGATAGCCTGAAGGATGGGGTCTGGGTTACTGATACCAAGATAGGCGAAAAGCTGGGGGTCGTCACCGGAGATCACATATTGGAAATTGACGGAGAGAAAGTGGAGACTTTTAACACTTTGCTTGGCGAGATAATCAACGGTAACCGCATTACCATTTCCCGAGATGGGGATATTATAGAAAAAGAAATTCCGGTCGACTTTATAGCGACTTTACTGGAGGATGAAGACCGCATACAATTTTTAAGTCCGCGATTCCCGTTTATTGTGGGAGAGATCTCAAAAGATTCGGACAATAAGGATTCAGGACTGAAAACCAAGGACCGGATACTTGCCATTAATGAAAAAACAGTCCGGTATTTTGATGAAGTAAAACCGATCCTGCAGGATTATAAGGGGCAACAGGTAAATCTCCGGGTGAAACGGGATGGGAACAACGAAATGCAGATACCGGTAGTGATCAGTGATACCGCTACGATTGGTATTGTTCCTGGTTCCCCAAGCTTCAAAGACATGGAGGCAGAAGGTATCTTGCGCCTGGAGACGAAAACCTATAATTTCCTGGAATCCATTCCAGCCGGAATTGACCGTGGGGTCAGTATTCTTGGAAGTTATGTGGGGCAAATGAAGAAAATATTTAATCCGGAAACCGGCGCATACAAGGGGGTAGGTGGCTTTGCGGCTATCGGCAGCATGTTCCCGGATACCTGGGACTGGGCTACTTTCTGGTCGACAACCGCCTTTATCTCTATCATACTTGCGTTTATGAACATCCTGCCTATCCCTGCCTTGGATGGAGGTCATGTGATGTTTCTTTTGTATGAAATGGTGACCGGCCGCAAGCCCAGTGATAAGTTTCTGGAGTATGCACAAATGGTGGGATTTTTCCTGTTGATAGGCCTTTTATTATTCGCCAATGGGAACGATATATACAAGTGGTTGACCAAATAGAAAGCCCTTTTTTTTGTTTGGGTAGATGTAAAAAACTATTATATTTGCACCCTCTTACGCCCTTCCTGGTGTATTCCACGTGGGAATGAAGAAGCACGGACATCCTTATAAATAGGATGTTCATGTTATAGAATCCTGATGGTTTCGGATACCCGATGAAAATAGGATTCCAAGAAAATAGTTTCTCCTTAGCTGATCGCGATGGTTATCGGTGATAGAACGAAGGAGCGTATATAGAGATTATTTTCCTCCTTAGCTCAGTTGGTTAGAGCATCTGACTGTTAATCAGAGGGTCGCTGGTTCAAGTCCAGCAGGGGGAGCTACCAGCAGCAAAGGCTTCGCAAAAATGCGGGGCCTTTCCTTTTTGGGAGGGGTGAAACAAGGGTGAAACAAATTTTTTCTGCATATATCTCCTTATCTTCATAAACTGCTCTCATGCGGTTATGAGATCTTCAACTAAAAATACGATTATTTCGCTTTTACGAAGAATGGATAAAGGATTTTTCGATGTATATCGAAAGGGAATGGTATGGAAATCAAAGAAAATATTGCATTGGATAATTATTATTTTATCACTTGTGCTATTTTTTCTTGTGATATGGCAGCTATTATGGCCCTTCTTAACGGCCTCCGGCATGGCGCAGAATCTCAAGCTTTTGGTCTTTGGTAAAGGTTCTTTTCTTTGACATGATTCTCTAAATTTAAGTCTACTAAACTGTTTTAGAAAATCTGTCCAGGCATTTATGGGTATAATACAGCCCGGAGCGCTGGATTTGCAGAAGCTTACTCTACTTTACCAGACTTAATTTGGAATGACCATTGCTTATCATTGCGCGTCGTTCTTTGACGGTTTTTAACGCAAGGCGTCTTTTAAAAAATCAAGCTCCATCTTTTGCTGGCCAATAACTTTGAGTAAACGTTCTTCCTTTTGCTCAGCTTCTGTTTTCTTAGACTTGGATCCCGTGTCAAATACCGTTTCTGCCTGGGATAAAAATTCCCGTTTCTATAGATTGATCTGCTGAGGGCTAATCTCGAACTTTTGTGCAAGATCTTGGATGGTTTGCCGCTCTTTGAGGCTTCCAAAACCACTTTGGTCTTGAATATAGAAGTAAATTTTCTTCGTGTCATATCAGTTAATTTAAGTTTCTTTTTTGAACTTAACTTACTGTCTTAATTTTGGGGGAATGCTCAACTTCATCTTCCTTTAATACATAATAACCTGTTATAAACAAAATAATTATTATCTTTATAATCCTTTTTCGTAAATAAATTATTTCAATGGATAATAAAGAACAAGCAACAGAAATAAATACTTCTCCCGCAAAAGCTGAGGAGACAACAAGTAAAGCGCCTGTAAAACGTAAGCCAACCGTTAAAAAAAATAAGGCTGCCGCGGCCGTAAAGAAAAGTCCGGCCAAGGGTCCGACGGTTTCCAATGGAGACAAAGTGGCTGCCCGAACTGCAGCAATAAAAACGCCGGTTAAAAAAAGGATCCCCAATAGTACCTCTGCAACCCCTAAAAAGCAAGTTTCAGGTCGTCCTTCGAAATCTATTGCAAACAATACAACTGCCGTTAAAAAATCGGTCACCAAAAGCCCTGTACTTCAGGCCAAGGATAAAGAACTGGTAAAAGCAGACCAAGCGGTTACTTCTATCAATCTTAAGGACGAGAAAGAAAAATCGTCCAAAGACAATTCAGACAAAACAAAAAAAAGGAATAAAAAAATGAAGGCAGAAAAAAAACAAGTTAAAAAAACAGCCAAAAAAGTAGACGCGCTTAAAACCAAGCTGAAAAAGGCAAAAAAGAAAGATGCTAAGAAAAGTGAAATTAAAAAAGTAAAAAGTAAGTTAAGTGATTCAGTCAAACAACTAAAATCAAAAAAAGCAAAGCTTAAAAAGGCTTTGAAAAAAAATTAGAAACTAACTCATTTTATATAGAGAATAGCGGGAGCAACCTTCCGCTATTTTTTTTGAATTGGATTAGCTTTTATACAATCATTAAAAGGGGGAAGAGGCTAAGTACAAGGAAAAATAACCGGGGAAAGGTTAAACTACTCTTTGATGTTTGAAGTCACAGGATCGTCAGTTGGGGTATTTGTAACACCACAAGCTTCCTAGAACGCACTATGAAGGTAAACAAGCCATTGAAACAAGTCGAGCCTGAGCTTATTGAATCCGTTAAGAATTCACAAAAGACCAAATTTGAGTGAATTGACTCAATGGAAAATCGGGATATCAGAATCCTAAAGCATGGTATTGGAAGGGCACCGATACCACCTGGATCGAAAGGTTCCTAAATCATAAAAAATCGATATCTCTATGTGAACTTCTATCATAATGGAATGTAAATTCTTGAAGGAATTATAATACATCTATTATTAAAACCAGAAAAAATATCATTACTTGAACGCATCACTTTGCATAATATCATAATCGAGCCTCTTTAAGACATATTCAGGTTCGTGTTAACTCAACATAAACTTAGTTGAAAACAAGATAAAAAGGTCATATTATTTGACCAAAACTTAAGAATTTCCTAAACAAGGTTCATCGGTTAATGCGATTTCTTTGTAAGCGCGATCAACCTTACAGAAGATGAAACCTTTAGCATGTGCTCTCCTATTTTTATTACCCCACTTTTTTATTCTTGCTCAAAGCGGTAATCTTCATGGAACCATTTCAGATGAAAATGGAATTTATCTTCCTGGGGCCAATGTTGTTTTAGTCACATCTTCAAAAGGTGCCATTTCCGATTTTGATGGCAGATTTACCATTGTAGATGCGCCCGTTGGCACTTATACCCTAAGGGTTTCCTACTTGGGATATGCTGAAATGGAACAGACAATTACCATCACAGTAAATGAAACCACAGAAGTTTCTTTATTTATAGAGCCAAAGACCGTCGATCTTGAAGGAATAGAGGTGTCTGCATATGGTCTTAGCGGACAATTGAAAGCACTGAATACCCAAAAAAATAATCTCAATATTACCAATGTGGTTTCTACGGATCAAATAGGTAAATTTCCTGATGCCAATATCGGTGATGCTGTTAAGAGAATTCCCGGGATTACCATGCAAGTTGATCAGGGTGAGGCAAGAAATATTATTGTACGCGGACTTTCACCTCAGTTGAATTCTGTGACATTGAATGGAAGCAGGATTCCCTCGGCGGAAGGCGACAACAGAAATATACAATTGGATTTAATTCCGGCCGATATGATTCAAACCATAGAAGTGAGCAAGGCCGTAACGTCTGATATGGACGCAGATGCTTTAGGCGGTTCTGTAAATTTAATTACCAGGACTTCGCCCCAAGGTTTTCGCGTCTCTGCAACCGCGGGTTCTGGAATTAATTTTATTACGGACAAGCCTGTTTTGAACGGTTCCTTTCTATTAGGGGATAGAAGTGGGAATGGTAAATTTGGATATATGCTCTCAGCTTCATACAACGTTAATGATTTTGGTTCGGACAACGTAGAAGCGGAGTGGGCGGATGAATTTGAATTTTATACCGGTGTTGATGATGCCGACGGAGATCCGATTTTGAATGAAGCAGATGTTAATCCCTATACTGACGTAATGGGTCAACGGACTTATCTGATACAACGTATAAGGCGCAGCTTTTCGGCCAATATGGACTACAAATTAGATGCCAACAACACCCTTTTTCTGAAAACCATGTACAACTGGCGCGATGATAGAGAAAACAGATTTCAATTGGCACATGAGAAGTTGGATGGTGAAGACATAGAAATAGGAGACTTTACGATAACCAACGGGGTACCAACCAGATTTCCTGCAGAAATTGTGCGTGAAACAAAGGGAGGACTTGATAACAGCAGAAGTAAGAGCAGAAGATTGGAGGATCAGCGCATGCAAAACTATAGTTTGGTAGGCGATCATCTGTGGGGAAATCTTGAAGTAAATTGGATGACCTCCTATGCCAAAGCTTCTGAGGAACGACTGAATGAACGTTACGCTGTATTTGCATCGGAATATATCGTAGTAAATGACAATACCCACACCAAATATCCGATCATGACGGCTGAAAATCCAGCGGATGCTAGTGATCTTGGTAATTTTGAATTCGATGAACTAACCAATGAAAACCAATATACTGAAGAAGAGGACTTCAATTTTTTCCTGAATTTTGAACTGCCTTTTAGTTTTCTTGCCGAGGGCGATGGTTCCATAAAATTCGGAGCCAGAGGAAGATTTAAGAATAAAATTAGAGAAAATGATTTTTCCGAGATTGATCTCGAAGACACTTTTCCAACTTTGGCTGTCACCCCTAACAGAGATTTAACTGATCTTGATTTTCTTGCAGGAAGCAAGTATCAGGGCGGTTTTTATGCAGACCAGGCTTGGTTAGGGGGTCTGGATCTTAGTGGGGGAGAGCCGGTCCCCGGGGAGTTCCTGCCTGGAAACTATGATGTCAGTGAAGATGTATGGGCAGGATATTTTATGTTCGATCAAAAATTATCGAAAAAATTAAGTTTACTGGCCGGGGTTCGGATTGAAAGTACCAATTTAGAATCTCAAGGATTTAGCCTGACATTTATTGAAGAGGACGAAGATAATGGTATTGAGGAAGGGTTGTTGGTCGAAGAGGTTAATGGCACAAACTCTTATACCAACGTATTACCGGGGCTGCATTTTAAATACGATATAACCAAAAACACTATTATACGTTTTGCATGGACCAATACTCTGGCCAGGCCCAATTATATCGACTTGATTCCCAGGGAAGAAATTGTTAATGAAGATAGTGAAGTAATAGTTGGAAACCCCGAACTGGAACCGACAACCGCCATGAATTTTGACTTAATGGCCGAACACTATTTTGAAAATGTAGGCATAGTTTCAGGAGGTCTTTTTTATAAGGACATCAGCGACTTTATATATACATTTATTTCTCAGGCAGCCGATGACTCCTTTGGCGCCGGTACGGCTGGCTATGATGTGTTCCAACCCCTAAATGGCGATAAGGCGGCTATCTTTGGCGCTGAGATCGCTTTTCAGCGTCAACTGGATTTTCTTCCAGGTTTCGCCCGGAATTTTAATTTATATCTGAATTATACCTATTTAAACTCAAATGCCGATGGTATTCGAAATGAAGATGGCGATGAAAGGACTGATATAGATTTGCCAAATACGGCCCCCAATATATTTAACGGATCATTGGGTTACTCCGATAATAAGTTTACTGCACGATTGTCCGCTAATTTCTCGGATTCCTATATTGATGAAATAGGTGGGAGCGATTTTGAGGACAGATATTACGACACTCAATTTTTCCTGGACTTCAATGCTACTTTTGCCATTAACAGCAATCTAAGAATATATGTTGACCTGAACAATATTACCAACCAACCCTTGCGTTATTTTCAAGGTATTAAAGAACGTACACAACAAATCGAATTCTATGGTCAAAGATTGACTTTTGGGTTAAAGTATGACTTGTTCAAAAAATAAAATTTTTTGATGTTCGGCTTCAATAGGTGTCTTTTATAACATAATATCCAAATGATTAAAGCACCCTACTTACTGGCTCTTTTAATGTTTGCCGTAACTTGCCAAAAAAGTAAGTTGCCACCTCATGCTCCTGATATTATTACAGAATTCACTTTGAACGATACAGATGATCCTGCGATTTGGGTGAATCCAGTCAATGCTTCAGAAAGCATCGTCTTTGGTACCGACAAAGAGACCAATGGTGCTATTTATGCCTTTGACCTGGAAGGCAAAATCATTGAGGAAAAAACCCTGCGTAATATGAAACGCCCAAATAACGTGGACGTTGAATATGGCTTTCAATTAAACGATTCTACGGTGACCGATATCATGGTATTCACTGAAAGGGAAAAGCAACAAATACGTATGTTCTCCGTACCTGAGATGAAACCTCTCGACGCGGGTGGCTTCCCTGTATTTGGAGATGAGGAAGATTTGCAAAACAGACTTCCTATGGGGATAAGTTTGTATAAATCGTCGAAGGATGGAAAGGTATATGCTATAGTAGGACGAAAGACTGGACCTATTCAGGGATATTTGTATCAATACGAACTTAAATCGGATAGTTCGGGTGTAAAGGCAGATTTTGTGCGCAAATTTGGGAAGTTCAGTGGTCTGAAGGAAATTGAAGCCATTGCGGTGGATGATGAAAATGGCTTGGTGTATTACTCTGATGAGGGGGTTGGCATCAAGAAATACCATGCCGACCCTGGAAAGGGAGATGCAGAAATTTCTACTTTTGGCGGAGAATACTTTCTGGGGGATATCGAGGGTATCGCTATTGCAGCTTATCTGGACGGGAGTGGTTACCTGATCGTATCCAATCAACAATTAGGAGAATTCAATATTTTTTCAAGGAAGGATAATTCTTTCATTAAAGCCATTAATCTTTCTACCCAAGAAACAGATGGTTGTGAGGTGGTCACCAATCCGTTGGGTAGCAGGTTTCCCAAGGGACTTTTTGTCGCCATGAACGATGAAAAGAATTTTTACTTCTATGATTTGGGCAAGTTAAGTCTTGAGTAGGCAGGGTGCCCCAAGTAGAAATATCTCATTAAATATGCAAATAGAAAATAGCTAAGGCCTCCCCGGCTCTGCCTTTCGACCGACTAATTATTAAATACACTCTGGTTGAAAGTATTGTTATATCATCCTGAGCTAAGTCAGAATTTATAAAGCCTTGTTTCTAAAGGTATTTCAATTGTGAGATATAGTTTTTCTATGAAGTAGTTCATTTTTAATCTTTTTGTAACGATGATATAACCTTAAAACGCCTGGCAATAGCAATATTTGATGAATATTGTGCTCCAACTTTAAAAACCATTTTAACAAATAGAAGTTGCCGTGGGGTTGAAAATCTCAAAAAGCGCATTCCGGGTTTTATTGTACGGGGCATTTGCATCTTTCGGACTTTACTTTTGTATGTATGCCTTCAGAAAGCCATTTACAGTGGCTACTTATGAGGGCATTTCTTTTTTTGGAATTGATTATAAGATCCTTTTGATCCTTGTACAGGTTTTGGGATATATGGTCTCCAAATTTATAGGCATCAGGGTTATTTCCAGTCTCGAATCAAAAAACAGACCTCGCTATTTAATATTTATGATTCTCGTCGCAGAGTTGGCTCTGATACTTTTTGGATTTCTTCCGGTACCTTTTAATTTTATTTGGCTTTTTTTTAATGGCTTGGCCCTCGGAATGATATGGGGCATCGTTTTCTCCTATTTAGAAGGCAGAAAATTTACAGAGATACTGGGCGTGATCTTATGCTCGAGTTTTATTGTCTCAAGTGGCGTTGTTAAATCGGTAGGACTTCTGGTGATGACCGGCTTCGGTATTTCTGAATTTTGGATGCCGGCCATTACCGGAGCAATTTTCCTTGCTCCATTTATTGCATTCATGGGAATGCTTGAAAAATTACCTGCGCCCACAGTGGAGGATAAGATGCTAAGGAAAGAACGAAAGCCTATGACCGTCGAAGATCGAAAAAGGGTGCTAAGGCAATTTTTTTTTCCATTAGTGATCCTGGTATTCTTTTATTTAGGGCTAACTGCCTTAAGAGATTTCAGGGATAATTTTTCAAGAGAGATATGGGACGCAGTGGGATTTGAAGGTGATGCTGCAATTTTTACCTTATCAGAATTACCCATCGCTTTGATAGTATTAATATTGCTTGGTTTTTTTGGGCTTATCAAAAACAACTACCTGGCATTTCTGTCCTATCACTATTTGATGATAGTAGCCTGCTTGTTCATAGGGATGTCCACCGTGCTTTATCAAATGGAGTTTATTGGCCCTATATTCTGGATGATTAACATTGGACTGGGACTTTATGCCTGCTATGTTCCTTTCAATTGTATATTTTTCGACAGAATGATTGCGGCCTTCCGAATAGATGGTAATGCCGGTTATCTTATTTACATTGCCGATGCGTTCGGATATTTGGGAAGCATCGCCGTGCTGTTCTACAAGAATTTTGGCAAGGCCGATCTTTCATGGTTACAATTTTTTATAAATGGCTGTTATCTGATTACCCTGGTCGGGGTCATTGTTTCTATAATTTCCTTATTTTATTTCCAAAGGAAACACAGACTCATTTCCCAAGTGAATCCACAAATACCAACTATTAATGCCCAAGGATATTTTTGACCTGATCGTTGTAGGTGCTGGAGTGTTAGGAACTTTTCATGCCTATCACGCCATGCGTAGAGGCTTAACGGCGGCAATTTTAGAAAGAGATAAGTCCCCTCAGGGTGCAACTGTCCGGAATTTCGGACAGATTGTACCTTCGGGAATGAACTTAAAATGGCAAACCCATGGCCGGGAGAGTCTTAGACTCTATAAAGAGATACAATCCAAGTTCAATATTTCCGTCAGGCAGGAGGGCACAGTTTATCTGGCTTCGGATGAAGAGGAATTACAATTAATCGAAGAGCTGCATGTCATCAACATGACCAACGATTATCGATCGGAAATTATCTCCCGGAAGCAATGTCTGAGCTATTATCCCGGTCTTAGAAATGATTATATTAAGGCAGGGTTGTTTTTTCCGGAGGAAATTACGGTAGAACCCAGAACCATGATCGGGCTGGTGCATAGTTACCTTAAGTCAAAAGGACTCGAGTTATATAATAACACCTCTGTGCTGTCATGCCATCGTGTGGGTCAGAATGTAAGTGTCCAGATTGCAGATGGCCGAAACTTTTACGCCACAAAAGTGATCATCTGCAACGGGAGTGATTTTAAGGTGTTATATCCGGAACTTTTCAAGAAAAGTGAACTTCAAATAACAAAACTGCAGATGATGCAAACCAAACCACAACCTCATTACCGACTAAAAGGTTCCGTACTGACAGGATTATCTGTCAGGCGTTACGAGGCCTTCTCGGAATGTCCTTCCTTTGCCGGGATTAAGGCAGCTGAAGTAGTTGATTCACCCATCAAAAAGTGGGGTATTCATATCCTCTTTAAACAGGGGACTGACGGGACGATTATATTAGGCGATTCTCATGAATATGCCGATGTAGTTAATAGTGATACCTTGGGTTTTAGTTTAAATATGGATATTGATAATGTAATTTTGGAGGAATCGAAAAAAGTCTTTGACCTGCCTACTTATGAAATCCAAAACCGTTGGTTCGGACTCTATTCACAATGCAAAACTCTCGACATTTATCAGGCAAGTCCGGAGGAGAATATTCACATAGTGACAGGTATTGGAGGGAAGGGCATGACAGGAAGTGCTGGATTTGCTCAAAGTAATATCAATCAATTATTTTAATTAAATGAACAGAATTCAATTGGCTGTATTTGATATGGCTGGTACCGTAGTTGATGAAAATAATGTAGTTTACAAGACCATTCAAAAAGCAATCAATGAAGCCGGATATGATCTTACGCTGGAGTATGTGCTTTTATATGGGGCAGGAAAGGAAAAGCATCAGGCCATTAAGGATATTCTGGCCCAAACTAAGGCGGAGAATTTTTTTGAGCTTTCGGAATCTATCTTCAAAAATTTTAAGGTTCTTTTGAAAGATGCCTATGGATCCTTGCAGGTAACCTCCTTTAAAGGTGTGGAAGATCTATTGGCTTACCTGAGAGAGGAAGGGATTGCAATAGCGCTGAATACCGGTTATAACCAATTGATTGCCGAACAGTTACTGCGTAAAATGAATTGGAAAATGGGGGAACACTATGATATTTTAGTCACCGCCGACAATGTTAAAAATGGCCGCCCCTATCCGGATATGATAAACAGGGCAATGCAGAAACTCGGAGTTTCTGATCCTGCTAAGGTATTAAAAGCAGGGGATTCTATTATAGATATTGAGGAGGGAAAGAATGCGAATTGCGGCTTTACCGTTGCGGTTACCACTGGAGCACATACCCGTGAACAATTGCAATCTGCAAATCCGACATTGGTGGTAGATTCCTTATATGAAATCATCAATTTGATCAGGATTTAGATGTAAAAGTATAAAACCAACATTTTGCAACGTACCGCTTCCCTGTTGACAGGCACATGCGGGATACGCCCATCAAAAAATATGGAATCGCCTTCCCGCAATTGCACTTCTTCCTGCCCGATTACATAATGGCATGTGCCCGTCAGGATAAATTTAAATTCAAAAGCGTCTGTGGTAGAAAGATCCCGTTTGGAAATTGGCAGGATCTCAAGAAGTATAGCTTCAAAGCCCACAGTGTTCAGGTGCTTTCCAAAAATATGAAAATAAGTAAATCCCTCGGCGCCATCTTCTTTTTCAATTACAGTTCGATCTGCTTTTCGTGAGATAATATAATTGTGGCCATTGGCCTTGGGCATTCCATTAAAAAAATCCACCACAGAAATTTCCAAGGCGCTTATAATTTTCAATAATACGGGAAGTGATGGTATGGTACGACCGTTTTCGATCCTGGAAATTAATCCACCACTTACACCGGCCTTCGAGGCAATTTCGCTGATGGTTTGGGTACCCAACTTTCTCGATTCCTTGATGCGCTTCCCAATACCTGTCAGGTAATCTTCCATGGTTGTTATTTAACTTACAAACATATAACTTTTAAAGGTTGTTTTTTGTGTTTTGAACGTAAGCACGAAACTGTTACGATTAGAAATTCAGTGATGAAAGTGTGAATCGCTTATTATTTAATGTTGAATATTTGTAAATAACACAGGCCTAACTATATTATAATATTTTTAATAAAAAGCTTCCATTAACTTAATATTTAGACCTGTTGTAATTAACCTCGCCCAATCATATTTGTATCGCTTTAACTAACTAAAGTTTACAAATACGAAAAAATGATGAAATCCCTACTCTTGTCGATATTAGCCATATTAATGGGTCTGGTTCTCCATTCTCAAACAGTTTTTTCAGGATCGGTTACGGACGAAAACGGTGTCGCAATGCCCGGTGCCTCCATTGTAATTAAAGGAAGTAGTAACGGTGTCGCAACAGACTTTGATGGTAACTTTCAAATCGAACTTCCCAGGGGAAATGAAATTCTGGTGGTATCCTATATAGGATATATTTCTGGGGAGCTGGACACTGCGGGAAAAACTACAGATACTATAAAATTACAACCTGATTCACAACAATTGGAAGAAGTAGTAGTCACAGCCCTCGGTATCAAGCGGGAGAAAAAATCTCTGGGATACGCTTCTCAGGAGCTGGGAACGGATGAGGTTACTGCAGCACGCGAACCTAATCTTTTGAATAGTGTCTCCGGGAAAGTTGCAGGATTGCAAATTACCAACAGTCCATCAGGTATTGGTGGATCGGCAAGGGTAACCATCAGAGGTGATGCCTCACTCAACATCAATGGAAATTCGCCCTTATTTATCGTTGACGGCACGCCAATCAGTAATGAATTTACAGGTTCCTCCGGTTCCGGCACTCAGGATGTTGACTATGGTAACGGGGCTTCTGAGATAAATCCGCAAGACATAGAATCTATCAACGTTCTAAAAGGGCCTGCCGCAGCCGCACTTTATGGTTCGCGGGCAGCCAATGGCGCAATCATCATTACCACTAAAAGAGGGAACAATCAGAAAGGCAAACTGGGTATTACCATCAATTCCGGCATTACTATGGAAAGTGTTCTTTTATTGCCTGACTGGCAAAATGAATATGGGCAGGGTAATAATCAGCAATTCGAATTTGTTGACGGAAACGGAAGCGGTATTGCCGATGGGGTTGACGAAAGCTGGGGACCGCCTTTAGATACTGGACTACTGATCCCACAATTTGATTCTCCACGGGCGGATGGCACCAGGGGTGGGGATTATCTTGTAAGTAACTCCCCTATAACACCAACGCCATGGATTTCAATGCCTGACAATACCAAGGACTTTTTTGATACCGGATACACAATGAACAACAGTATCTCCATCTCAAAATCAGGAGATTTGGGGAATATACGTTTTTCGTATCAGAATCTGGATCAGGAGGGGGTGGTCCCCAATACGGATCTGAACAGAAATAGTTTTAACGTGAGTACGGGACTGAACCTGACTGATAAGGTAACCATAAACACCAATGTCAATTATATTAAAACTGATAGCGGAAACCGGCCTTCCCTCAGCTATGGGACTGAAAGCATAATGTATCTGTTTATCTGGTACGGGAGGCAGATCAATACCAACAGTCTTCGTGACTATTGGATGCCCGGACTCGAAGACAGGCAGCAATTCAATTACAATTACAACTACCACGACAACCCTTTCTTTAATGTCTATGAAAACACAAATTCACAGGACAAGGATCGGGTTTTTGGCAATATAAGCGCCAATTATAAATTCCATGAAAACTGGAATCTTCTATTGCGTACCGGAAGGGATTTCTACAGTGAGCTTCGTGGCAAAAAACGTGCTTTCAGCACACAGAGATTCCCGTTGGGTTATTATCGCGAAGATGATGTCTTTTTTGAGGAATCGAATTCTGATTTCCTTTTGTCCTTCGACAAGACATTTAAAGAAAAGTTCAACCTGAACCTGTCCTTGGGTGGCAATCACCTGAGACAGAAACAGGACTACAACCAAACTGTGGCACCTCAGCTGATCAACCCGGGAATTTATTCCTTTAATAACACAAGAAGGCCTTTAGAGGTATTTGTAAACAACAGCGAAAAGCGGATCAACAGTCTTTATGGATTTGCACGCTTTGCCTATGACGAATTGATTTACCTCGACCTGACCGGCCGAAACGACTGGTCCAGTACCCTGCCTACTGATAATAACTCCTATTTCTATCCCTCGGCCACCTTAAGCGCGATCGTGAGCGAAATGTTCACTACGCCAGAGTGGATCTCTTTTTTTAAACTCCGTGCCGCATACGCAGAAGTAGGAAATGATACTGATCCGTATCGTTTGTCAAGTTTTTTTACAAATGAAACACCTTTTGGAGATAATCCGGTACTCACGGAATCACAACTTATTCCAAATGCGGACTTGAAGCCGGAGATCACATCTTCTTATGAATTCGGCCTTGATTTTCGTTTTTTTAAAAGCAGATTGAATCTGGATGCAACCTATTATGACGGAAGGACGAAAAACCAGATCATTCCCATCAGCACTGATATCGCCAGTGGTTATACCAGTAAGCTTATCAATGCCGGGGAAGTACGCAATTATGGATTCGAAGGTATTCTCAATGTCATCCCTTTTCAGAATGATAATTTCAGCTGGAACAGTACTTTTAATTTTTCTAGAAACCGCAGTGAAGTGACTGATCTTGGAGGTGTAGATTATACCCTGACAGACAGAAATGACGTTTTTATTCAGGCACGTGAGGGCGGTTCCATCAGTGCGATTTATGGCAGAGGCTTCCAGAGAGTGACAGATCCGGCCAGCGAGTTCTTTGGCCAACTCATCATTGATGAGAACGGAATACCACTGCGCACAGATGACCTGGTCTATCAGGGAGATTACGCTCCTGATTTCACTCTTGGTATTCTAAACACTTTTAAATTCAAGTCTTTCGATTTCGGTTTTCTTCTTGATACACGCCAGGGTGGCATTGTGATCTCCCGTACCAAAACTATTGGCTCCACTTCGGGCCAGCTTACAGAAACTCTGGTAGGACGGGAAACCGGGATCGTGGCGGAAGGAGTGCAACAAACCTCTCCCGGTGTGTTTATTCCTAATACGGTTAATGTGGATGCGCGTACCTATAACAACCGGTATTACGAACGGGATAATGTGGAGGCCGCAAAATATGATGCTTCTTATACAAAACTTCGTGAAGTAACTCTAGGGTATTCTCTGCCCAAAAAGTTTGTCGACAGATTGCCAATTACCGCTGCGAGATTTTCCCTGACCGGTCGCAATTTGGCATTGTGGACCGATAACCCGCATTTTGATCCAGAAACCATCTCAGTGGCTGACGGGACGCTACAACCAGGGATTGAGAATATGGCCTATCCGAGTACAAAGACCTTTACTTTTAACATACAAATCGACTTTTAAAAAAATACCATGGAAGATATAAGAAAAAGATCAACTGCCATTTATACTGCCTTCGTGCTTATTTTTTTCGCAGGATGCACCGAAGATTTTGAACAAATCAATCAAAATCCAAACTTTCCGGAACAGGCGGCATCTGAACTCCTGCTGCCTGGAGTAATGCGTCAGATGGCCTATAACTGGGGCAATCAGGGATGGGAAGAAGGATTTACCGTAGTGCAGTACGGGGCAAGATTACAATTTACCTCCGGTGACAGGTATAACTGGTCACCCACCAATAACCCCTATTTTGATGCTTACGATAGTATGCGGGATATTGAAAACGTCATCAGAGATAACAGGGATAATCCGGATGGTCAGAATTATTATGGAGTTGCGCTGATCATTAAGTCGTGGATATATTCTTACCTCACAGATGCCTATGGAGATGTTCCCTATACCAATGCAACCAAAGGGATAAGTGAAGATAATATTACCCCTGAATTTACTCCTCAGGAAGAAATATATGAAGGTATGCTGATTGATCTGGAATCTGCCAATGCTTTATTGACCAATGCTAGTAATATTTCCGGGGATATACTTTACGGCGGGGATGTTCTAAAATGGCGAAAATTTGCCAATTCGCTCCGGCTGCGGTTGCTGATGCGTATCAGTAATGTGGATCAGGCCAGCGCTGCAGCGGGAATGAATGAAATTACCAGCAATAGTGAAACCTATCCCCTTTTTGAAGGAAATAATGATAATGCAGCCATTCAATGGAATTCTGATAACCCGCAACCCAAGTATGATACGCGTTCAGGGAGTTATGATGAGGTACGACTGAGCCTAACCTTAGAAACACGTCTCAAGGAATTGAATGACAGACGCCTGATCGTCTATGCTCAGCCAACGACCAATTCGGAAGAAGGTATTTATTCAGAGGATCTGGACGATTATGTAGGCATGCCAAACGGACTTGATGATGCCAGCGCATTAGGTTACAGCCCAACCGGAAATCCCGATCAGTCGGGCTCTAATTTTATCTCCCGTTTAGGAGTATTATTAACCTGCAGGGCATGCGATGTTGATAATGCTTCCCCTACCGCTTCACAGACAATTTTTATGGATTTTGC
Organism: Zeaxanthinibacter sp.; assembly: GCA_041743425.1. Classification (GTDB taxonomy): domain Bacteria; phylum Bacteroidota; class Bacteroidia; order Flavobacteriales; family Flavobacteriaceae; genus JTS-RE37. Next base: position 96,165 of record JBGTMS010000047.1, read on the forward strand.
TGAACTTCAATTTATCCTTGCAGAGGCACGGGAACGCAACCTGATCTCTGTCGGGGACGCGGCAGGATTTTATGAGAACGGTATAAGGGCCTCTTTTGCTTATTATTTAGACAGAATAAATGCCGGTGGCTGGAATGAAATCAGTACAGACCTCGCCAATTTTGATCTGGACAATTATATTGCCCAGGCCAGCGTGAATTATGTTGGTTCAACCGATGAAAAGCTTAAAAAAGTTGCACTGCAAAAGTGGATAGCCCTTTTCTATACTGGTTTTGAGGCGTGGTCTGATTGGCGGCGTACAGGAATGCCTGAAATTATTCCCGGGCCAGATGCAGCGAATGGTGGGAATGTCCCGGTTAGATTCCAATATCCTAACGAAGTAAAATCTACCAACAATGCAAACTACCAATCGGCAGTTTCCAGACAGGGTCCTGACAATCTGAATACCAAATTATGGTGGGATGTGGATTAAAGGCCAAACAGAATTCTGGTTCCTTCAACTGCGGCTTAGGACGATATTTCTGGGATTCTGCCTTCTACTTTCCTGCAATCATCGTAAAACTGATGTTAACGATTATGGCATTGAGCATGTAATCGTAATAGGATTTGACGGCATGAGTCCTGATGGTATAGCACAAGCGGATACTCCGAATTTTGACAAGGTGATGAATGAAGGTGCGTACACCATGCAGGCTCGAGCAGTTATGCCCACGAGCTCAAGCCCCAATTGGGCATCAATGATCATGGGAGCCGGTCCGGAACAGCATGGTATAACATCGAACGATTGGGAGAAGGATAATTTTATACTGCCATCAGTGGTTTATGGAGAGGGATTTTTGTTCCCAACCATTTTTAATTTGATTGACAGGCAATATAAGAATGCCGAGATAGGTGCCATTTATCATTGGGAGGGCTTTGGACGGTTGTTTGAAAAGAGTGCCGTAGACTTTGACGTACATACTGAGTCCGAAGAGGAAACGGCCAAAGTGGGTTCAAAGTATATTGAAGAAAAGTCCCCCACTTTTGCCTTTATCCATTTCGATCATGTAGACCATGCCGGGCATGAATACGGTCATGGTTCAAAGGAATATTATCAAGCCGTGGAAAAGGCGGATGTTCTCTTGGGCCAAATCCTGATGAGCATAGAAAAAGCAGGAATTCAGGAAAATACTCTTGTGGTTATAAGCGCTGATCATGGGGGGGTCGGCAAAGGTCACGGTGGAGAAACCCTGAACGAAATTGAAATCCCATTTTTAATTTGGGGAAAAGGAGTCAAAAGTAATTACAAAGTAAATCTGCCGGTGTATCAGTATGACAATGCCGCGACAGTCGCATATGCATTGGGATTAAAACCTCCCGCAGCATGGATTGGGAAACCGGTAAAGTCAGCTTTCTCGGGAAATATTATTACCGATGAATTTCCTTTAGTAGATCGCTTAAAACAACCTCAAATTGGGTCCGCTGCTGACACCCTTCATTCCAATGGTGGTTTGTTTAATGAGCGTGTGGATATCACAATTCGAAATCCAAATTCTGAAGGAGCGATTCGATATACTGTCGATGGAACAATGCCCACAGGTAAGTCTCAAACATATAGTGAAACGTTCCAACTTTCTAAGAACACAGTGATAAAAAGCGGCATTTTCAAAGAAAATATATTACGAAGTCCCATTACAGAGGCAAGCTTCAGGATTAAATCTGAAAGCAGGGCAAAACCCGTTTTATATGAAGTTTATTACCTGAGCGATCTGATCAATCTTCCTCCCCTTGAAAATCTAAAATTTGACAGAAATGGGGCGTGTTTTGAATTTTCATCCAATGAAATAAAAGACATGCTGCGCGAGAATACTGTCGTGCGATTTGTGGCCGATATAGCCATTGAGAATCCAGGTACCTATCAATTTTACCTCCGGTCCGATGATGGGAGCAGACTATACATTAATGACAAAGTGGTAGTTGATAATGACGGGGAACATGGGGTGGTTGAAAAAAGTGGTAAGATATCCCTTCAAAACCAGGTGTATTCCATGAAAGTGAATTGGTTCAATGGGGGCGGAGATGGTTTTCTGGAAGTGTATTACCAATCTGACGTGATTCCAAAGCAAATACTACCTACCACTGTATTAAGCTCGGGTCAATGATGCGACTGGTTTGGAAGATAAGCTTTTTATGTTGCCTTTTTATAATCGGATCGATTTGCTCTCAGGCACAAGGCAGTGCTCTGCCAGAATGGACACAGGGGACGCTGGATATTCATCATATCCATACGGGCCGGGGGGATGCAGCTTTTTTTATTTTGCCTGATGGCACTACACTTTTAGTAGACGCAGGTGATATGTCAGAAAGCCATCCGAGAACACTTTCTGTCAGGAATGCCCCGTTGATGCCAAACAGTTTAAAATCGGCTCCGGAATGGATTGTGGATTATATTAGGCAATTTGCCCCTGCTAACGGTCGCAATGCTTTGGATTACGCCTTAATCACACACTATCATGATGATCATTTTGGACAAATGGACGCCAGAAGGAAACAGGCCGAAGTTGGACAATATTACCTTACAGGAATAACCGGGGTAGGGCATTTAATAGATATTAAAAAAATATTGGACCGCGGTAATTCCTATCCCATCGATTTAAAAGACTCCAAAATACAACAGAAATTGAGAAAAGATGATGCCTACGGCATGATCGTCACCCTACAGAATTACTGGAGTTTTATAGATTATCAATCTAGAACAAATGGTTTGCTTCACGAAACCATTGAGCCGGGACGAGCGAATCAAATTAAACTTGTCGTTACCCCCCAGGAATTCCCTGATTTTCAAATTCGAAATATCGCGGTCAATGGAATTATATGGACAGGAGAAGGGATTGATACACAGGCGCTATTTTCGAGCGTCGAATACTCGGGAGAAAATCCTTTAAGTATTTGTATAAAACTATCTTATGGCGCATTTGACTACTTTACCGGAGGTGACATCAGTGGAATTGATTCCCATGGAGGTACTGACCTGGCTTCGGTGGAATCACAAATTGCTGAGGTGATCGGGCCTGTAGATGTGGCTACCCTGAACCATCATAGGAACCGGGATTCGCAGAATGTTTTCTATGTAAGGACAATTCGTCCCAGAGTCTGGATACAGCAAAATTGGTCCTCGGACCATCCAGGGGAGGAAGTACTTAGAAGAATAACGTCCGAAACTATATATCCCGGTGAACGTGATATTTTTTCCACCGTAATGCTGCAGGCCAATAAGGATGTCATAGGTGAAAGATTAGATGCTTACAAAAGCCAAAATGGTCACATAGTGATCAGAGTTGCACCTGGCGGAAGCTCATATGAAATCTTTATCTTGGAGGATACGAATGATGCACGCGCAATTAAGTCTAAACACGGACCATATGAATCCAAATAACCCTTCTATCGGCAAGTCCGACAAAATTGTAGAAGGCGATATCAATACTACCGATGCGAGAGAGCAATGGTTTAAAAATGACGTACCGCAAGAGACAAAGGAACTATTGCAGAGGGATGCCCGCTACTTTTTGCACCAGGCCTTATCCACGCCCTGCCTGGATGTACTGAAAAGTTGCCATGGGCCTTATATTGAAAATATTTCCGGCAAAAAATACCTTGATTTTCATGGCAACAATGTACATCAGATTGGATTTTCTCATCCAAAATTGATTGACAGGTTATGTGAACAACTGCAGACGCTGACATTTTCAACCAGACGATATACAAACGAAGTGGCCATTAATTTTGCAGAAAAACTTGCCTCCCTTCTTCCTTCTGACTTAAACCGATCCCTCCTTACCCCGAATGGAAGTTCCGCCATCGGTATGGCCCTGAAACTGGCGCGTGCTGTTACCGGAAGGTATAAGGTGGTTTCATTTTGGGATTCTTTTCATGGCGCCTCCCTTGATACGATCGCGGTTGGTGGAGAATCATCATTCAGAGATTATATGGGACCACTGATGCCCGGGGTGGAGCGTATTCCTCCACCAAGCAGCTACCGCGGTATTTTTGGGGGAAAGGAAGACCGGTGTCTGGAATACCTGGAATACGTATTCGACAAGGAAGGGGATATTGGCGCTTTTTTGGCAGAAACAATCAGAAATACAGAGGTACAGATTCCCTCGTCGAGCTTCTGGAAGGAAGTTCGTTGGTTGTGTGACCGCTACGGGGTCTTGTTAATTCTGGATGAAATCCCCATTGCCCTGGGGCGCACCGGAAAACTTTTCGCGTTTGAAAATTTTGATATTGAACCGGATATATTATGCCTGGGTAAAGGCCTGGGAGGTGGGATCATTCCGCAGGCTACCATGGTGACAAGAGATTCCTATAACCGCTTTGGAGATGTTTCGCTTGGTCACTATACCCACGAAAAAAGTCCCCTGGGCTCACTGGCAGGTTTAACAGTTTTGGAAATTTTAGAGGAAGAAAAAATTCTGGAAAAAGTGCAGGTTGATGAAGTATATATGGGAGGCTTGTTGAAAAAGCTATTTGAAAAGCACGAAATTATCGGAGACGTACGGGGCATTGGGTTATTGTGGGGGATTGAACTTGTAACGGACAGAAATACCAAAACAAAGGCTAACGGAATTGCTGAGAAAGTGATGTATGAGTGCCTTCGAAACGGTCTCAATTTTAAAGTGTCAGCGGGTAATGTATTGCAGCTAGCCCCAGCCTTGAACATTGCAAGGCAGGAACTGGAAAACGCCTACTATATTCTGGATCAGGCATTGACCCATGCCACGATTGAATTAAAGTAATAACACAGAGAAATTATTGCTATGAAGGAATCAGGTTTAAAGTTAACATTATTAGTACCGTTTCTGTTGGCCATATGCTGTCATGGACAGGAAAAATATCCCAAAGTAGTTTTGATTACGCTTGATGGATATCGCTGGCAGGAACTTTTTACAGGCGCTGACTTAAACCTTGTGGCAAACTCACTTTACGTGAAAGATACTTCCGGACTCAAGCAACGTTTCTGGCGCGAAACTTCAGAAGAAAGGCGAAAACTGCTAATGCCTTTTATCTGGACGGTTGTTCCGGATATTGGTCAAATTCACGGCAATCGCAATTTGGGCAGCAAGGTTGATTTGATAAATAAACATTGGTTCTCTTATCCTGGATATAATGAAATACTCACAGGAAATGCCGATGATGTCAGGATAAAGAGTAATGATAAATTTGCCAATCCTAATACCACCTTGTTGGAGATTGCCAACAAAGATTCGATGTATCGTGATAAGGTGGCCGCCTTTGGGAGCTGGGATGTTTTTCCATTTATTGTCAATGAGGAAAGATCTGGTGTACCTGTCAACGCTGGCTTTGAATTGGCTTACGGAAAGGATCTTTCAGAACGGGAAAAATTTCTGAATGAAATACAGCCCAGAGTTCCCGTTCTATGGAATTCTGTCAGACTGGACGCCTTTACACATTATTATGCGATGGAATACATGAAAAGGAAGCACCCGGACCTGATATATATATCCTACGGCGAGACGGACGACTTTGCTCATGATGCTGATTATGAATCCTATTTGAACTCTGCGCATAATACGGACCAACTTATCAGGGAACTCTATAAATTTACACAGGAAGATCCGCATTATAAAAAAGGAACTATTTTCCTGATAACCACAGATCATGGTAGGGGCAGTGAACCCATCGATACCTGGACCGGTCATGGTAAGGATGTAAATGGTGCAGGATGCGTATGGATGATTATTTTCGGTAATGGTGTTGCTCGAAGAGGTGAGGTCAGCGAAACGGAACAGTTGACAAGCGATCAGATCGCACCAACCTTACTGAAATCTATAGGTTTGGATAAGGCTGCTGCTATACTGCCAGGCAAACCGATAGAGTTTGCAGAATAATGATTTACTATAATGGTTTCGTGACCTTTAATTAACCTATGTAGAAGAAATAAGCTCCAATTTTGCAGGGTAATTGTTTGAGTTAGCAAAGATTGAGTTCGTTTTAAAAGGCTGCCTGTAAAGGCAGTCTTTTTTTTAACTGCAGTTGAAAGGATCGTAACTTTAGCTCTGTGCCGAAAAATAAGGGCGAAGACAAATGTCCCCTGAGATTATTTATTGGCTATTAGATCTGTCTATACGGGATGACCCTGTATCATATCAAATACCTATCAAAAAACAGAATATTCAGGCTATTTACAATTTCGTTATTCCCATACACAATTTAAAAGTTACAATCCACAACTAACTAATTTAAATTTCTAATCCTTTTGATATAATAATGACATGTTGATCCTCTATAATTAATACTTTTTTCATATCTCGATGAAATAAAAGATAAGATATCACGAAATGTTCACCATTTCATATTATTATATATAGCTCGAAATATAAATGGTATCTCAGACAATACAATTGTCATCAAGATAACAACTATATTGGCACCTATCCAGAAAGGTGGCATTATATGTTTGCCCAGCTAATAATCTGATAGAGACCAACAACCCTTTAACCTATAATTTTCCCAGTGCTTAATTCAGAGATGACAGCGCCCCTCTGTGACTCTGACCTTTTCGAAGGTTTTATCATCTATTTATGTCTTAATAAACCGATTTCAGAAAGCCTGCTATTGAAAATATATCCATAAGGAAGACTAATATAATGGAGGAAGGGATTTAGTTTTAAGGGATTAACTGGGAAGTTAAAAGCAATAAATCTAAGTATAGAAACCGATTGCAATATATTATTTGGCCAATGATCATTGAGTGGTCAATTCCATCTTCTTTCTTAGAGCCACTAGGTATAACTGCCATTGACATTAAATATGTTCAGAGGCCTTTTTATTAAAGTATTCACCATAGAGCCCAACAACTTTAATTTGCAGGCCAATGGTAACCTTTATCAGCAGAGCGCCGCTCGCTTTATGGCTCTTAAGTGAACTTTGTTCTGCAGAACCTGAAGTGAGCTCTGCTCTACTTTTGGGAGGGTGGTTATTTTATTTTATGCACATCAGGTGCACTACGAGTGGGTTCTTCGGAAAGTTCATCCGCCGCAGTAAATTCCAGTTTCTGAAAAAATTGCAAAGAGATTGCTGTTATCATCCGGGTTGCTCATTCCTTCAAACCAGTGCATCTCCTCCATCTTAAAGTTTTCATGATGCAGTTGCAGTTCGTTTGAATGGCACTCCAGGTAGTCCGGTTTCAAATTAAAATCATCGGTATAACCCCCCTAAAGATCATCAAGGGCTTCCAGCGGGGTATCATACGTTCTCATCTCCTTGAATTTAATTAATAGTGTAGTATAATTTGAAATTAATAATTCATTGATAAGCCCAGGCCCCATCCCATATCGCTGTCATAATGGGTGGTCAGGCCCATATTCTTTCCCAATATGTATTTCATGCCGGCCATATATTCTGTATCGGTATTGACCATAAAACTCATCCGTAGTCGTGTTGTAAGAGGGATATCTTCACGCATCAATTGCAACCGCACGTTCCCATCCGTATAGACCTCTGCCTGGGCGACCACCAATAAAGGCAAGGTATATTCCGCCCCCAAACTCAGTACAGCACGGTTATCTTTGGTATTCTGCTGCCCGAAAATATTCCTTTCAATCTCATTGTGCCCCATTTTCCGATACCGCCAGTCGAATCCCACAAAAGGCATCAACCATTGCATTTTTCCAATGTATCTTCCAACATGGGTCTCTGATTCATACCCATGCATGTCATTGTAACC
>JBGTMS010000048.1:0-34576 GCA_041743425.1 Zeaxanthinibacter sp.
TTGTGAAGATCTCCCTTTTTAACCACCATACTTACATTTTTGCCGGATATGGTGTTGTTAAACAGCAGCGGGATGATCTGATTCTTGATCAACGCATTGTAGGGTTTGTGAAATGTACTTAAATCCTGTCCGACTATAGAAATGACAGATACGTCGTGAATGATCGTTATAGCGGTCATATCCTGGGATCGAAAATCTTGCTGAAATTCGATTTCCAGCGCCGACTTTGCCTTTTCAGCCATGGACGCATCTACGATAAGCCCGATTCCCCGTTCCGATGAGCCCTGTGAAATAATCCCGACATTAATATCATTCTGACTGAGTACTCTGAAAATACGGGCATCGACTCCAACTTTCCCCAAAAGACCCCTCCCCTCAATATTTATAAGGGATTCATTTTCGATCACAGATAACGATTTGATACCTCCCTCACTGCTGAGCGCACTGATAAGGGTTCCCTCATTTTCTTCATTAAAAGTATTCATGATCCGGAGCGGGATGTTCTTTTCAATGAGCGGAATAATGGTCTTCGCATGAAGGATGTTGGCCCCGAAGTTTGCAAGCTCATTGGCCTCGCCGTAAGAGAGGTTTGAAATGCGTTGTGCTTCGGGTACCAATTCAGGATTCGCGGTAAAAATACCATCAACATGGGTAAAATTCTGGAGTTCCTCTGCGTCAAGGAAATTCGCAAGTAAGGAGGCCGTATAGTTGCTGCCATTTCTGCCAAGGGTTGTGGTTTCGTTGGCCATATTGGAACCTATGAATCCGGTAAAAACAGGAACGGCATTCGGTGGTAACTTTCCGACCGCCCGAATCACATGTTCTTTGGAGACGGCTTCCAGTACCTGCGCATTTCCAAAACCCGCATCTGTTTTAATCAATTCACGGGTATCAAGCAGCTGGGCATTTACACCTTTTCCGATGAGCAGTTTGGATATCAGCTTTGCAGAAATCAGTTCCCCATAGGCCAGCACCTGGTCTTTCACCTTGTCGCTGTAATCTCCTAATAAGCGGACGCCTTCAAACAACTGTACCAATTCCCTGAATTCCGGCGAAAGATTGACATTCTTAAAAGTATGCCTCTGGTACTTTTCAAAAGCCTCAAATTCCTTTTTGTACGCTTTACCTGTAGCTGCACTTTGCAGGATCGTTAACAACTGATCGGTCGCATTTTCTCTTGCCGATACCACAACGGCGATATTCTCTTCCTTTTCTGCCCTCGAAGCAATGATGTTCAGCACCCGTTCCAGACCTTCCCCGTTGGCCAGAGAACGCCCGCCGAATTTCAGTATTTTTAGTCGCTCTGATTTACCATTGGCATCGAATATGCCTTTCAGTAATTGTTGCATCTGCTCAAATTCGATCAGAAAGGAATCATGGCCATGCATCGAATGTATTTCGCCATAGGTTACATTGCTGTACACCTGAGCCAGTTGTTTAAAAGTCTCTTTGTTCTCTTTGGCCGTAAAGAACAGATCCGAGTCGACCCCAATGATGTGGATCCTGGTGTCACTATCCCGAAGAAAGCTGAAGGCGTCATCCCCATTTCTGGTAATGTCTATGGTTTTTAAGAGCTGGTTGGTAAGTTTATAGGCGGAAAGCTGAAAGCGTTCCTGTAATTTTTTTCCATGATGCATGAGCCAGCTCTCCACATTAAAAACCTGTAATTCCTCATTGGTACTCCTTTGAAAGCGGTGCTTAAAGGACTCAGGCGTACGGTAACACAGCATGGCATGCATACGGGCGTCATGTACAGGATTTCTGGAATTCACCAGAAATTGCTCCTGGATCTGGCAATTGGCTATCAACCAGTCCGTCGATTTCCAGTCCGATGCTACCGGAATCAGATGCTGGATAAGGCCGGAGTTGAGGGCTGCCATTTCCCAGGCAATGCCGCCACCCAGCGAGCCTCCTATAACGGCATACAGGCTGTCAATTTCAAGTTGTTCTAATCCCAGAATGAAAATACGGGCAATGTCTCCGGCTACAAAATCCTTGTAGTTGTCAATTACAAACCCATCATAACCATTGCCGGGAATATTAAAGGCAATGACGGTATATCTGTTCGTATCAATACACAACCCCTCTCCAATTAGGGAAGACCACCAGCCATCCGGTCCCGTTACCCTTGAGTTTCCCGTAAGCGCATGGTTAACAAGCACTACCGGTGCCGAGTGCAATTTCTTTCCGAAGACTTCATAGGACAGTTGGATGTCCTGTGTGCTGCCGCTAAAGGTAGTATAACCGGGGATCTTGAGATGATAGAGCATATATTGCATATTAAGACCTGGCAAATTTTCCCGCTATCTTAAAATCCAGATGAAAGAAAAACCTGCCAGGTCCTAATTAATTAAGCCATTACTGTGGAGTCGAGCGTTGCAAACACATTTCCGAGATCTGCCTTCAGGTCCTCCAGGTCTTCAAGACCAACCGAGATCCTGATAAGATCTTTGGTTACTCCTGTTGCTTCCTGAGCAACATCATCCAGTTGCTGGTGCGTGGTACTTGCCGGGTGAATAATCAGGGATTTGGTGTCCCCAATATTGGCAAGCAGGGAAAAAAGTTTGGTGTCATCCGCCACTTTCTTGGCTGCATCGAAGCCACCTTTTACACCAAAGGTAACGAGGCTGCTTTGTCCTTTTGGTAAATACCTAGCGGCAAGGCTTGCATAAGGGCTGTCCTTAAGCCCGGGATAATTGACCCATTTGACTTGTTTCTGCTCCTTTAGCCACAGCGCAATTGCCAGGGCACTTTCACTATGTCTCTTCATACGGATCTCCAGTGTTTCAAGCCCCTGAATGATCTGGAAGGCATTAAATGGGCTCAGACATGCTCCGTGATCCCTTAGTCCTTCTATCCGTGCCTTGGCTATAAAGGCGGCCGGCCCGAGCGCTTCATGGTATACAAGGCCGTGATATCCGGCAGAAGGTTCGGTAAATTCCGGAAATTTTCCATTGGCCCAGTCAAAAGTACCGGCGTCAATAATGGCACCTCCGAGGGCAGTTCCATTTCCGTTAATATACTTGGTTAAGGAGTGGATGACGATGTTTGCTCCATATTCAATAGGTCTTAACAGCGCAGGTGTCGGTACGGTATTATCTACAATAAAGGGAATTTTGGCAGCCTTTGCTTCGTCGGCTATGGCTTTGAGATCCAGCACATCAAGTTTGGGATTCCCTAATGACTCCGCGAAGATAACCCTGGTATTTTCCCGTACCGCTTTACCAAAGTTTGCAGGATCTGAAGGATCCACAAAGGTGGTGGTGATTCCGAGCCTGGGAAGCGTTACGTTAAACAGGTTATAAGTTCCGCCATAGAGGCTGTTACTCGACACAATGTGATCTCCTGCCCGTAATAGTACCAGCAGCGTAGTATTCAGCGCTGCGGTACCTGAGGCCGTGACCACTGACGCGATTCCTCCTTCAAGCGCCGCCAGCCGCTGTTCAAGAACGTCATTGGTGGGATTGTTGATCCGGCTGTAAATATTTCCAAATTCTGCCAGGCTAAAAAGGTTGGCTGCATGGTCAGAATTATTAAAAACATACGCGGTACTCTGATAGATCGGAACGGCACGGGTGCCTCCATTCAGAAGGGTGTCATGCCCTGCGTGCAGGGCGTTGGTAGAAAATTTCAACTCACTCATACTTATTAAAATTAGGGTATTCTGACAGAATACAGGATTAACTACTTTTCTCACAGTCATTAGCCTCCTGGTCATTTGGCGCGGAAACAATGCCACGCAAATTGCTTCATTCCAGAGTACAAATACCAGGGGATCAAACACACAAAAGCGCAGGTCGCCCTATGCTGTTTTGAAAAGTTATGAAGAAAGTAAATTACGAAAGTAATCTAATGTGTTATCTGTCCACCGTGGTGTCAGTCGGGGGATAGAATGTAGCACCTTCTTTGTTAAATATCTCAAAGGGTTGCTAAGGCTTCACAGGGTCTATTCCCTCCGCCTTTCTTGATAACCGGACAATAAGTGTTTGAACTTGACTTCTGCAAATATAGCTACTGAAAAATGGAATTACCTAATCTTTTTATAAAAAATTACAGATTAAAAGCAGCCTTGACCGCATCAACCATATCGAGTTTTTCCCAGGTGAATAGTTCCACTTCCCGCTCAATCCTTCCATTGTATGGCGATTCAAATACCTTGGTAACCATCCTTGGTTCTTTCCCCATATGACCATAAGCTGCAGATTCAAGATAAATTGGGTTTCTCAATTTAAGTCGTTCTTCGATCGCAAAGGGGCGCATGTCAAATAGTTCAGTGACCTTTCTGGCAATTTCACTATTGGGCATGCCTACTTTGGACGTTCCGTAGGTTTCAACAAAAATGGAAGTTGGTTCTACCATGCCGATGGCATAACTCAGCTGAACAAGGACTTCATCAGCCACGCCAGCGGCCACAAGATTCTTGGCGGCATGTCTGGCCGCGTAGGCCCCGCTCCTGTCCACTTTACTGGGATCCTTACCACTGAACGCGCCACCTCCATGGGCGCCCTTACCTCCATAGGTATCCACAATAATTTTTCTTCCTGTAAGTCCCGTGTCACCGTGAGGCCCGCCAATAACAAATTTCCCGGTGGGATTAATATAGTATTTTATCTGGTCGTTAAAGAGTTTCCTGATGTTCTGCGGCAATTGGTTTTTAACGAGCGGAATCAGAATTTGGATGATATCCTTTTTGATCCGGGCCAGCATCCGCTCGTCGTCACTATCAAAATCGTCATGCTGGGTAGAAACCACTATGGTATCAATGCGCTGAGGAATATTATCATCCGAATACTCTATCGTCACCTGCGCTTTGGCATCGGGCCTCAAATAATTCATCTTACTGTTCTTTCGCCTTTGAGAGGCAAGTTCAATCAGAATCTTATTGCAGATATCCAATGCAAGTGGCATGTAATTTTCTGTTTCCTTTGTGGCATATCCGAACATCATCCCCTGGTCACCGGCACCCTGCTGTTCTTTGGAGCCCCTGTCCACTCCCTGATTGATATCCTTGGACTGCTCATGAATAAGCGAAATAATCCCGCAGGAGTCCCCGCTGAACTGATATTCACCTTTGGTATAACCAATGGAGTTGATTACTTCTCTTGCAATTTGCTGAAGATCTACATAGGTATGACTTTTCACTTCTCCTGCCAGTACTACCTGACCGGTAGTGACCAATGTTTCACACGCCACCTTACTCTCCGGATCAAATGCCAGAAAGTTGTCCAGCAAGGCGTCACTTATCTGGTCCGCAATTTTATCCGGATGTCCCTCGCTAACCGATTCCGAAGTAAATAAATATGCCATTTGGGTTACTATTTTAACGAGGAGAGGTTACTATGAATGAATTCAAGAATGCTGACAGTTCCGGAATAACAGGAGTAAACTGCTTTAGCATTTTTTACCGGTCTTAATTTCTGCCATATTAAGGGAAGAAATGTTCACCAGGTCAAGAGGTTGCAATCAGTCAAATCCCTCCTCTAATTTTGCAAGTTCAAAAGTACATATTAAAAGGATAAATAAAAATTTTGACCAATATTATTAGTTGCTGTATTTCAACAACTATTTTTCATCGTCCTCTTTATACTTTGTATATTGTGACCCTCATAGATCTTCATCACCAACCATAAATAAATTAGTGCTATGCATGTTGCCGTTGCAGGAAATATTGGGGCGGGAAAAACCACGCTGACCAAGCTGCTGTCCAGGCATTATAGCTGGGAGGCACATTACGAGGATGTAGTAGACAACCCCTACCTCGATGATTTCTATAACCAGATGGAGCGCTGGAGTTTCAACTTGCAAATCTATTTTCTGAATAGCCGCTACAGGCAGATTCTAAAAATCCGTGAGAGTGGTAAGAACGTGATTCAGGACCGTACAATATATGAGGATGCCCACATTTTTGCTCCCAACCTTCATGCCATGGGCCTGATGACTAATAGAGACTTTGTTAACTACTCCGGGCTTTTTGAATTAATGGAAAGCCTTGTCCAACCTCCTGATATCCTTATTTATCTCAGAAGCTCCATCCCAAATCTGGTCAACCAGATCCACAAGCGGGGACGGGACTATGAAAATTCAATTTCCATTGAATACCTCAGCAGACTCAATGAAAGATATGAGGCCTGGGCTCATGGCTACGACAAAGGGAATCTGCTGATAGTTGATGTTGACAAAATCGACTTTGTAGACAATCCCGAACACCTGGGCCAGGTGATCCATAAAATTGACGCCGAAATTCACGGATTATTCTGATGTTATTTACTTCAGGCTATAAAGCCTTTTTCCCTGGCATGGGTAACGGCCTGCTCACTGCTTTCAACCAGCAGTACCGGGGTAGTCTTGTAATTTTCAAATAACCCACGGACCCGCAGCATCTTTTTTGTGTGTTTTACACTCCGAAGATATATGGCGAGAATATGATCCGGATGCGCTTCCGCAATTTCAATATAGATGTCCGCATCCCGTTCCCCACTGTCACCTATCAGAATAAACTTCAGATCAGGATACGTTTTAAGAATATTCATGATCTCTTTTTGCTTCTGTGGTTTTTCTGAGGCTGATTTTCTGTTCCGGAAACTTGACAGGCTCCTCAAAAGGATGGGTCCTTTTGGAAATTCATTCTTTTTGAGAAAAAACTCAAGATAACGATACAGATTCCATGGACTATGGCTCACATAAAAAATCGGATTGGCCTGATCTCCGGTTTTGCCCCTGTGTAATTGGTGATAGAATTGTGCGGCACCTTCTAAAGGAATCCTTGTTTCCGCCCTTTTAAGAAGGGTATTTTTTATGACCTGAAACTTCAGGCTGGAAACAACCCCTGTGTGCAGGATGGTATCATCAATGTCACTGATGACACCCATCGTTGCTTTTTCCGAGGGGATCATGAGTTCTCCGGGAAAACGATTTTCATTCTGAATGTTACGAAGGATATCTGGATCGTCATAGGACATCTCGTATTGCAACCAACCTTCTTCATTCGTCATCTCACTGAGGTTCTCCATGACTTCCTCAAAAAGAAAATATCCTTCGTGATCGGTATCAACATAGAAAACCCTCTTATCTGAAAGTTTGATGGCAAGCCTGGTATTCCTTATCTCATCCGCATCAAACCGTTTCCAACTATTCCATAAGAGATTCAAAAATCCCTTGGCAGACAAGTCAATATTCTCATCCTCCAGGGCTCTGCCCCGGGAATAAAAATGACTTTGAGTGCCATAGCTTTGAAAGGCTATGATCTGAAGAGGGTCTTTACTGCGAAAGAATTTCATAAGACATTCCTTAATAGGTCAGGCCGTGGTGCGAACGGCATAATTCCGGAGCTGAATCGAGCTCAGATTTTTGGAAACATCCGGAACTTTAAGCTGTTTGAACAGAGATCCGAATAAAAAAAACCCGAACCAAAGGTAACGGGTTTTTATGCTTTCACAATAGGTAAACTTATTTGCTGCCAACGGCAGGTTTGGGATTATCGTGTGTTTTCCGAATCACTTTCATATCCTTTCCTGCTGCTCCGTCTTCTGTCTCAAGAGCTTTGATCTTTGCATTGACCTCGGCAGTGGTTCCCTCAAAAACCTGTTCCTCAGAATGACTTTCTCCATTCTCTGTCGTAGTGGTCGTGACGACTGCTTTCACCTGTTCATCAACCAGATTCTCCATCGCAATCCGAACTTCCTTACGCACTTCCTGCGATCCTTTCCCAAGAGAATAATCATCCAGACTATCTGTAGACAGGGCAATGCTAGGTGCGATAACCAGGGCCACCACAGACATTAATTTAAGGAGTATATTCAAGGAAGGACCGGAAGTGTCCTTAAAAGGATCGCCGACAGTATCCCCCACAACGGCGGCCTTATGCGCATCTGTTCCTTTTCTTCCCTGCGCTTCGATCATTTTTTTGGCATTATCCCAGGCACCTCCGGCATTGGATTGGAAAATAGCCATCAGCACTCCACAGGTAGTAACGCCAGCCAGGAGACCGCCCAGCATTTCAGCCCCGCCGATAAATCCGACCGCAACCGGAACAGCAATGGCCATCAACCCGGGCAATACCATCTCCTTGATAGATGCTTTGGTAGAAATCGCAACACACTTATCATATTCCGCATAGCCGTCTGCTGCATCAAATATTTTTCTGTCTGCTTCCGTCGCTTTGGACATATCCGAATCGTATTTTCTCATGACTTCGAGGGCTGCCTTCAATTGTGGTATATCACGGAACTGACGGCGTACCTCTTCGATCATCGCCATGGCCGCACGCCCCACTGCATTCATTGACAAAGCAGAAAATACAAAAGGCAGCATACCACCCACCAGCAGGCCAGCCATTATATTAGGTTGAGAGACGTCAATAGCCACCACATTGGCAGTTTTCATAAATGCGGCGAAGAGCGCCAGGGCGGTCAATGCTGCAGAGGCAATGGCAAAGCCCTTACCGATAGCCGCTGTCGTATTTCCAACCGCATCCAGCTTATCCGTCCTTTCACGCACTTCCTTTGGAAGTTCGGCCATTTCGGCTATACCACCGGCATTGTCGGAAATAGGACCGTAAGCATCAACAGCCAGTTGTATTCCGGTATTGGCAAGCATCCCAACAGCCGCAATGGCAATACCGTACAAACCTGCGAAATGAAAAGAGACCAATATGGCTATTGCGATCAAAATGATGGGAATGGCGGTTGACATCATTCCGACACCCAGCCCTGCAATAATATTGGTGGCAGAACCGGTTTCGGACTGCCTTACTATAGAGTTTACCGGACCTTTACCGGTCCCTGTGTAATACTCTGTCACCTTTCCAACCAACAAGCCTGCCACAAGTCCCGCAATGGTAGCCCAGAAAACACCCATTGAAGTGAATTCCTTACCATTTTCCATCCAGGATTCAGGCAGCATCTCACGGATGACAAAAAATGAGGCGATCAACATCAGGAAGGCCGATCCGAATTCGCCTACATTGAGTGCGGTATGAGGAGATCCTCCATCTTTAACCTTTACAAAAAACGTTCCTATAATTGACATCAAAATCCCGACAGCGGCAAGCGCCAGGGGCAGATATACCGCTCCGAGACCGTCATAGGAGCCGGTGAACTCAGGCAGAGTGACAAATGCCGCACCCAGGACCATGGTTCCGAGAATGGATCCTACATAAGACTCGAATAAATCTGCTCCCATCCCGGCAACATCTCCGACGTTATCGCCCACGTTGTCCGCAATGGTGGCGGGATTCAGAGGATGATCTTCAGGGATACCGGCTTCCACTTTACCTACGAGATCAGCTCCGACGTCCGCAGCTTTCGTGTAAATGCCCCCCCCAACCCTTGCAAATAAAGCAATGGATGAAGCCCCGAGTGAAAATCCTGAGAGGACATTAAGCACCTCCGTGATGTTCCAACCCTGACCGCTGTAGATAGTAAAAAGACCCCCCAGCCCAAGTACCCCAAGGCCAACAACTCCTAATCCCATAACAGATCCTCCTGCAAAAGCGACCTCAAGTGCTTTTCCTAACGAAGTTCTCGCGGCCTGGGTGGTGCGCACATTGGCCTTTGTGGCTACACGCATACCAATAAATCCCGCGAGGCCTGAGCATAAAGCGCCCACTACAAAGGAAACAGCAACCATACCGCTGGATCCAGGTTCAGAAACTCCTTTGAAATATAGGAGGATGGCCACAGCCACAACAAATATGGCTAGTATTTTATATTCGGCTTTAAGGAAAGACATTGCTCCGTCCGCGATATTCTTGGCAATTCGGGCCATTCGTTCAGTTCCTACTTCCTGTTTGGCAACCCAGGCATTCTTTACAAATACAAACAACAGGCCTACAATCCCGAATGCCCATAAATAGTTCACGATAATTTCCATATAGATACGTTAGTTAGGATATTAAAACGGGGGCAAAAGTAGTAAAATGGTTTAGAATAAAAAAAGATAATCAGAAGCTAAACCCGAATGATCCGGTGATGCTGAAGGGGCGTGCATTGGGGTTCTCCAAATAGTTACCCCTGAAATTAAAATCGATTCTGAATATCCTGAAGATATTACCTACACCCAGGGAGTATTCCCAGTAAATCGCATCGTCAGGTGCCATCAGCGGTATATTTGTCGGGCTGCTGAGAGCGATATTTTCATCAGACAACTGTCCCCAGGCCCCACGGACCCCAATAATTTCCCTCAGATCCAGTTTCCTGAGAAACGGGATCCTGGAAAAAAGACGGCCATTAAAATTATGTTCGAGGTGGGCAGAAGCATAGGTGTCGGTAACGAATTCATAAAAATTCAGATTGGGGAAGGTATTGTACAGGGAAAAGATCGTCTGGTTTCCAGGGATCACATTAAGCAGCCCCAACGGGACTTCTCCAAAGGTTTTTCCAAGTTCTATCGTACTTATCAACCTCCCGATACCCCCTACCTGCCAGGGCTGGGTATAAGAAAACTGAAGCTTCCCATAGTTAAAATCACTTTCGAGGAAACCCTCCGTCCCCTTGGTGTAATTAATAAGGATCGTGCTGTAATTGTCATTGATATCCCGGCGTTCCACCCCATATCCAATCGTCCTCCGCCCCGGAGTGAAAATAAGAGTGGTATTGATGTCAAATTGTTTGATCTCCGATGATATGCCCGAAGGAGCGTCAGGATCCAAATAATCAAGGCTGAATGCTTCGGGCAAAGCGGAACGGAGGGTCCGGAAGGATCCGCCAAAACTTACCCTGAAATTAAGGTAAGGTTCCAGTTCCATATTAAAGGTGCTCAGGTTAATATTGGTCAATCTGTTATTAGAGCCAACCGAAACCAGCGAGGAAGAAGCGATACTCCTTCCAAGGACGTCATTGGTTGATGTCAGGCTTAGCCCAAGCTGTTCCACATCCCTTCTGTTACCCCCTGAAACGATCAATCGAATCTCAGGGTTGAGCAACCACTTGGCTGAAAATCCATGTTTAAATTTATGATCCCCGAACCCATATGCCATATAACCTTCAAGGCGCCATGGATCATTCTGTCCAAAGTATGTACGTGCCCCGGTACGTACCCTGATTCCTTCAGCTTCGTTATACCCGAACAGATCATATACTGACCCTATATCAAGATTCCATTTGTCAATCTCTACATAACCAGATCCCAGGATACTGGCAATGTCGTAATAGGTTCGGAATTTAGGAACAGTTTTCAGGGTATCCAGCAAGGCATACACTCCGGCTTCATCCTTGCTCAGGGACTCCAGGCGGTTGTTCTTCCAGAAAATACTGTCTCTGTTCAGAATTCTGGGATCGAAGGGATCACTTTCGGTGGCGTAGAAGGATGCAGGCCGGGAAGTGTCAAAAACGTAATTATCGTAAACCGTCGTCCGTTTCCCGTAAACACCCCTTGAAGCATCTTTTTTATTCAGACTGAAATCGCTCAGCATATAATCGCGCTTAAGGAGAAAGACCGAATCATTGATCACCTCAAATTCCTGCTCGATATATATATCCTTAACCCAGTTGATATTGGCGCTTCGGGTAACTTCCAGGTTGATCTTCTTGATCGCGAAGGTGCTGTCGTTGACCCAGAAATCCCCCTTAAAGGTTAATTCGTTTTTTCGCCTGGGATAGTATATAATATTGTAACACCATTTATCATCAATGTAGGCACTATCCGAAAGAACATAATTGTAGGTGTCAATCCCTGTCTTTGACAGCGGACTTGTAAAGCTCTTATCAAAAAACTTCAGATAATTATTATAGATGTCATAGTCAGAATACAGGTCTTGTACGAACGCCAGGATGGCCTGGTTGTTCTCAAAGCCCGAGTTCTTATTGCCCATCACATCTTCCCGCTCTTCAGATAGCAGGTTATTCCCATACACCTTACTGGCCGTTTCATTCAGGAATATCGGGAGGTAGGTTTTCCCTGTGATCCTTGAAGTATCGAGATCGGCAAAAATAAACTCGAGACCTTTGAACAATTTGCTTGTCATAAGCGAACTGTCTATGGTATTGAGATCAAACTCTATCTTTTCATATTTATCATATTCGTAACGGTCAAATTTACGCAGCCCGTTGATCCTTTTCCTTGCCCAGATTTTCCTGAGGATATCAATGGCGGGATTATTCTTTTTGGACTGTTTCCCAACGTAGACCACAACTTCATCCAATTGCTGGCTTGTTTCTACCAGGACAATCCTCATATTATAAGTTACTTTGGAGGAAAGGGCTATAGCCACGGGGTCATAACCTATAAAAGTAATTTTGAGTGTATCATGGGTATCCGGCGACTCCAGGTAAAATCTGCCATCGTCATTTGAAATCGTACCTTCTGTAGTTTGGGGAAAAAGCACATTGGCAAATGCTACCGGAACTCCCGCCTCATCCACGACCATTCCCCCCACTTTGGTTTGCGAGACAACCGTCAGGGTAACTAAAAGAAAGACATATAGCAGCAGCGACTTCATTTTGTTATCGCTGAACTAGTGCTTTAAGGTAAGGAATCACCATAATTTTCCGGAAAACTTAAGACGATTAAAATATTAGGAAAGTCTGAGGAATATCTATCATTTCACACGGCAACCGCTTTATCAGACACGGCTGGATACACCTGCAATATCCAATCGATTATTTATATAATACTTTTTTAACAGCCCGGACGACATCCTCTGAGTTAGGGATCCATTGCTCCAGCAACACTGGGGAATAAGGGGCAGGCGTATCGGCAGTATTGATTTTAATAATTGGCGCATCCAAAAAATCAAATGCCTTCGACTGTACGAGATAGGTAATTTCCGTCGATACATTCCCGAAAGGCCATGCTTCTTCCAGTATGACAAGACGGTTGGTCTTTTTTACCGAGGTGATAATGGTTTCCTGATCCATTGGCCGTACGGTGCGCAGATCTATAATCTCGCAGCTGATGTCTTCTTTTTCCAGTTCTTCAGCCGCCTTATAGGCTTCTTTGATTATTTTTCCGAATGACACGATGGTCACATCTGTGCCTTCACGCTTTATTTCCGCAACTCCCAGGGGAATGGTAAATTCCCCTTCGGTAACTTCGCCCTTATCCCCATACATTTGTTCGGATTCCATAAAAATGACTGGGTCGTCATCACGAATAGCCGATTTTAAAAGTCCTTTGGCGTCATTGGGATTGGAAGGAACGACCACCTTTAAACCCGGACAATTCGCGAACCAGCTCTCAAATGCCTGACTATGAGTTGCAGCCAACTGCCCTGCCGAGCCCGTAGGACCGCGAAAGACAATAGGACAATTGAACTGGCCCCCTGACATCTGTCTGATTTTGGCCGCATTGTTGATGATCTGATCTATCCCTACCAAACAAAAATTAAAAGTCATATACTCAATTATGGGTCGGTTCCCAATCATGGCCGATCCCACTCCAACTCCTGCAAACCCCAGCTCTGAGATGGGAGTATCTATAACACGCTCCGGACCAAATTCTGCCAGCATCCCTTTAGAGGCCTTATAGGCACCGTTGTATTCAGCCACTTCCTCCCCCATCAGGTAAATGGTGTCATCCCTCCTCATTTCTTCAGACATGGCTTCTGCAATAGCTTCCCTGAACTGTAATGTCTTCATGTAGTATCGTGTTATATCTTAAGCTTCAATGCGTGCAAAATGCGAACAAAAATAGGAAAATATCTATCAATACAACCCCCGTAAAAGGTAAAAAAATCTGAGAACTTTACTATGCATGCATAGTAAATCTTAAAATTAATACCTATCTTTGGGCCACTTAATAAAGACGTCCATTCGTATGAAAATCTTAGTATGTATCAGCAATGTTCCCGACACAACTTCTAAAATAAATTTCACCTCAGGGGACACCAAATTTGATACCACCGGGGTACAATTTGTCATTAATCCGAATGATGAATTTGGACTGACGAGGGCTATGTGGTTCAAGGAGAAACAGGGGGCAACCCTGCACGTGGCAACAGTCGGTGGCGTCGGCACGGAACCGACCATCCGGAAGGCCCTGGCCATCGGCGCAGATGAAGCTATTCGGATTGATGCCGAGCCGACAGACGGGTATTTCGTAGCCCGGCAATTGGCCGAAATTGTGAAAAACGGCGGATACGATCTTATAATCGCCGGTCGGGAATCCATCGACTATAACGGGGGTATGGTCCCAGGGATTATGGCCGCATTGCTTGGAATGAACTTTGTCAATACGTGTATCAGTCTTGAAATTGATGAAAATAAGGTAACTGCCATCCGGGAAATTGACGGAGGAAAGGAAAAAATTGCCACTTCTCTCCCCCTGATCATAGGAGGACAGAAAGGTCTGGTACTGGAGAGTGATCTCAGGATACCTAATATGCGTGGGATCATGATGGCGAGACAGAAAAAGCTTCAGGTGGTTTCGGCCATTGATGCCCCTCAGGCTACAAGAGACATTTCGTTTGACAAGCCAGCCCCCAAGGGACAGATCAAAATGATCGATTCCGGGAATGTCGGAGAATTGGTAGAACTCCTGCACAACGAGGCCAAAGTCATTTAATATAAAATTAATATTCATATTCCGGCGTTCGGAATTTAGATCCAAAAAATGTAGTATGTCGGTATTAGTTTATACAGAATCAGAGAACCGGAAATTTAAAAAGAATGCTTTTGAAGTAGCGGCTTATGCTTTTGAGGTAGCGCGGATAATGGGCACCTCTGTAACGGCAATAGCCTTTCATGCCGAAGCTCCGGAGGACCTGGGCGGCTATGGCGTATCGCGGGTATTGAATGTGACTACCGATACGCTTCAAACATTTAACGCCAGGGCTTATGCCTCCGTTATTGCCCAGGCCGCTCAGAAAGAAGATGCCACCGTAATTGTGATTAGCTCAAGTACCGATTCCCGTTTTTTAGGGGCCATTCTTGCCGGAAAACTCAAAGCAGGATATGTACCTAATGTGGTAGCAGCCCCGGAAAGTATCGCTCCTCTGGTAGTTCGCAGAACCGTTTTCAGCAATAAGGGATTTGCTCATTCGCAGATTGATGCAGCAGTAAGCATCATCGGGGTGTCCAACAACGCATTCGGTCAAAAAGAAAACGCAGTTGAAGCTACTGTAGAGGGTTTCGAACCAACAACAAGCGATTCGGATTTCAGCACAAAGTCGGTTGAAATTGATAAGGTGCCAGGTAAAACCACCATTGCTGATGCTGACATTGTGGTCTCAGGAGGCAGAGGGCTGAAAGGACCCGAAAACTGGGGGATGATCGAAGAACTCGCAGCCGTACTGGGAGCAGCAACCGCCTGTTCCAAACCAGTATCTGACCTGGGTTGGCGTCCTCATAGCGAGCATGTGGGACAAACAGGAAAACCAGTGGCATCCAACTTGTATGTCGCTATCGGAATTTCCGGAGCGATTCAACACCTGGCCGGGGTAAGCGCGTCCAAGGTTAAAGTCGTAATCAACAGCGATCCCGAAGCGCCATTTTTTAAAGCTGCAGACTATGGCATCGTGGGTGATGCGTTTCAGGTGATACCTGAACTCATCGAAAAATTAAAGGAATTTAAGGCCCAAAACGCCTAATTTTTGTTAATTTGTGCCCTTTAAGGCTGTAGTTTAAACAGCCATTCCCAATTTTTAAAGAGCCTTCACAGGCAGAATGCAGCAATGAGTTTAGTCCGATTGAAAATTAAGGGGATCTCGTATAGCCAGACGCAAAATGGGGCATACGCCCTTATATTGAACGAGGTAGATGGCGATAGAAAACTTCCGATTGTCATAGGTGCCTTTGAGGCACAATCAATAGCGATTGCACTTGAAAAGGAAATAAAGCCGCCACGTCCCCTTACCCACGACCTTTTTAAAAATTTTGCCGACCGCTTTGACATTGTTGTGAAACAGGTTATCATTCACAAACTGGTGGATGGGGTCTTTTATTCGAGTATCATTTGTGAACGGGACAAGATTGAAGAGATCATAGATGCCCGGACAAGTGATGCCATAGCGCTGGCGCTGCGCTTTAATGCTCCGATTTTTACCTATAAAACCATTCTGGATAAGGCGGGAATTTTTCTTAAATTTTCCTCCAAGGATAAGGATAAGGAAGCGGGAGATGACAGTATTGTCGTTGATGAGATCCTGCAGGAAGGGGAGACCGTGGAAATAGAGGCCGGCGCAACCGCCCCATACAAAGAATTAAGCCTGGACGAACTTCATCAGGAACTGGATAAGGCAGTTGCCAGTGAAGATTATGAAAAAGCTGCAAAACTACGGGATGAAATTTCCAAGCGCAATTGATGCCGTAGATTCGGTGCCGCCTTTTCCCATGTTTCCCCCCTTCCGTCTGTATTTCTTACCCATGCACTGCGGCGCCAACGCCCACTTCATCATATCAATTGTGAGGGAATGAAATACGGGATCCTGGCAATTCTTATGTTAATGCTTCTGCCCACTCCCGGTATTTGTCAGGATACAGTCCGCATTGATTCCCCACAGTCGAGAAACATAGTAAGGGATCCGACCCCGGAAATACAGGGAGTTCCTGTGGCAATTGTTGCAAACAATGGATTTTCTGTTCACACCCTTTGGAGGGGTATTCTTGGGATGGGTATCCTGATACTTATTTCATTTCTATTCAGTGCCAAACGCAGCGCCATCAATTGGAAGACCGCAGGAATTGGTTTGCTTATTCAATTGTTGCTGGCGATTGGGATTCTCAAGGTACTTGTCATTCAGACGATATTCAGAGCTGTCGGACAATTTTTTGTCAACATCCTGGATTATACCCTGGCGGGTAGTAAATTCCTTCTGGGGAACCTTCTCAATGTAGAAAATCCGGATATCGGCTATATATTTGCCTTTCAGATATTGCCAACCATCATTTTCTTTTCTGCCCTAACCTCTGTGCTTTTTTATCTTGGTATCATCCAAAAGATCGTAAAGGGACTTGCCTGGCTACTGACCAAATCCCTGCGAATTTCGGGGGCAGAAAGCCTGTCTGTAGCAGGGAATATTTTCCTTGGACAAACGGAGTCCCCATTGCTTATAAAAGCCTATCTGGAGAAAATGAACCGCTCTGAAATTCTTTTGGTGATGATTGGCGGAATGGCCACTGTAGCAGGGGGTGTTCTTGCAGCCTATATTGGTTTTCTGGGTGGTTCAGATCCTGCATTGCGACTCGAATTTGCCCGTCATCTTCTGGCAGCATCCGTCATGGCCGCTCCCGGAGCGGTAGTCGTATCAAAAATACTCTATCCTCAGACCGAAAGCATTAATTCCGAGGTTCATGTATCGACCGAAAAAATTGGATCCAATGTCCTTGACGCCATTGCCAACGGTACCACGGAAGGCCTGAAGCTCGCGGTAAATGTGGGAGCTATGCTTCTTGTATTCGTGGCATTTATCGCAATGATCAATGGCATGCTGGGGTGGTTTGGCGATCTGACTGCATTAAATTCCTGGATGGCAGCCAATACCTCTTTTGAGGCATTATCGCTGGAAGCCATTCTTGGGTTACTATTTGCCCCACTGATGTGGTTGATAGGCGTGGATGCCAAAGACATCATGCTTATGGGTCAGCTGCTCGGCATTAAACTGGCCGCCAGCGAATTTATAGGCTACATTCAGCTGGCATCACTTAAAGACACTTCTGCCTTAGTACACCTTACCTATAACAAATCGATTATCATGGCCACCTATATGTTATGTGGCTTTGCCAACTTCGCCTCCATTGGGATTCAGATTGGCGGCATCGGTTCGCTGGCGCCGGGACAACGTAAAACACTATCCCAATTCGGCTTGAGAGCCGTCCTTGGCGGAACCCTGGCCTCCCTTCTTTCGGCTACTATGGCCGGCATGATCCTGGGCTGAAGCTATCATATCAGGCAGATTGCGGCGCTATATGCCTACAAGGGTGCGGTAGTTGATAATTTTTGATAATTTGAAAACAAAAAAAGACGGCTCTCCCATGCTTTTAGTATTTTCACTCTTTGGTATGCCCCTGTGGTATATTCCTTTCGCCCTGCAACCGAATAGCAGGTCGGCTTACTCATAAAGTGCCAATGAAACAATACCATGAATTACTCCGATACGTGTTGAAACACGGACACCACAAGGAGGACAGGACAGGAACCGGAACGAGGAGTGTTTTTGGATACCAGATGCGATTTGACCTAACGGAAGGATTCCCGATGGTGACCACTAAAAAACTGCACTTAAAATCCATTATCCACGAATTGTTGTGGTTTCTCAAAGGAGAAACCAATATCGCCTATCTTCAGGAGAACGGGGTAAGGATCTGGAATGAATGGGCCTCCGAGACAGGAGAACTTGGGCCGGTCTATGGCCACCAATGGCGTAACTGGAATGGAGAAGGGATAGACCAGATCCGGAATACGATTGACCTCTTAAAGAAAGATCCGGATAGCAGAAGGATGCTGGTCACTGCCTGGAATCCCAGTGTGCTCCCGCATCCCGGAAGCTCTTTCTCGGAGAATGTGGCTGTGGGCAAAGCCGCCTTGCCACCGTGCCACGCTTTTTTTCAGTTTTACGTGGCGGAAGATAAGTTGTCCTGCCAGCTCTACCAACGCAGTGCCGATGTGTTCCTGGGCGTACCCTTCAACATTGCTTCCTATGCATTGTTTACCATGATGATGGCTCAGGTTTGCGGGTTTATGCCTGGCGAGTTCATTCATACTTTCGGAGATGTTCATATTTATAATAACCACCTTGAACAAATAGACCTGCAGCTAAAGAGGGACCCCCGGCCGCTTCCCACCATGGTTTTGAATCCAGTCATAGATGACATCTTCCGGTTTACCTTAGAGGATTTTACCCTTAAAGACTATGATCCATATCCGCACATCAAAGGATCCGTCGCTGTTTAGAGTACATCATGAATCCGTTTGAGCCCAAAAAAAGCATGGGATTATCCTATTTTTGAGGCAAAATTGCATTATGCTAAAGACAGAGACGTTATTGGATCTCTTCCTTGAAACAAGAAATAATTCAGAACAAATTTGTGAACCCCTTGAAGTGGAGGACTATGTGGTGCAGCCTGTTGCCGATGTATCTCCACCAAAATGGCACCTTGGTCACAGTTCATGGTTCTTTGAAGAATTTATCCTGAAACCCCACGCAACAAACTATAAAGAGTTTGATCCGAATTTCTCTTTCGTTTTTAATAGTTACTACGAGACTTTAGGGAAAAGGGTAGTAAGATCAGACAGAGGAAATTTAAGCCGACCCTCTGTCAGGGAGGTATATGCGTACAGGGCTCATGTTACCAGTGGCATCCAATCCCTGTGCCAGTCGAACCCATCCGAATCCGTTATGGAACTGCTGGAAATCGGAATCCATCACGAAAAACAGCATCAGGAATTACTGCTTACAGATATTAAATATATTCTTGGCAACAATCCGTTGCTGCCGGGATATTCCGCTAAATTTCCGGAGCATAAAATGGAAGATCATCCCGCCGAATGGATCGGGATGGACAAAGGACTATATGACATCGGTCATCAGGGCGAAAGTTTCTGCTATGACAATGAGCTCGGAAGACATAAAGTCTATCTGGCACCCTTCGAAATTTCCAATAAACTGGTAACGAACGGCGAATTCATCAGCTTTATGGAGGAGGGCGGGTATGACAATTTTGAACATTGGCACGCCGAAGGCTGGGAATGGGTAGGCCAACACCATATCTCTGCACCTTTATACTGGTACAAACAGGACAGCGCCTGGGTGCATTATACGCTTGCCGGTCTCGAAAAGGTAAACCCGCAAATGCCTGTTACTCATATTTCCTATTACGAAGCTTTTGCTTACGCCCAATGGAAAGGATGCAGGCTGCCCACAGAGTTTGAATGGGAGAGTGCCCAACGGTATCTTCCATGGGGTAAACGATGGGAATGGACGGAAAGCGCCTATCTTCCCTATCCCGGCTACCTCAAAGGCGACGGAGCTTTGGGAGAATACAACGGCAAATTTATGGTGAGCCAGAAAGTGCTCCGGGGAGGATCAGTTGCCACCCCTGCCCAGCATACCCGGCCAACGTACCGGAACTTTTTCCACCCTTCGTTAAGATGGCAATATACCTCCCTCAGACTGGCACGTTAATTAAGAATAATCATGCAGGAGAAAATAGCTACTACGCTCAGAACGCCGTTTGAAGAGGATGTGCTCAAGGGATTCACCGATTATCCAAAGCACATTGGTTCACAATACTTTTATGACGCATCCGGAGATGCCATATTCCGTGAGATAATGCGGATGCCTGAATACTATCTCACAGATTGTGAATACGGAATACTCGAGAGATACAAGGAGGCATTGCATCAACTGTTTTATGCCCCTTCGGGCAAGCTGAATCTCATCGAACTGGGTGCAGGTGACGGGAAGAAAACCAAAATTTTGCTGGAACATTTCACCGACAGGAAAATGAATTTTAAGTACATCCCTGTTGATATAAGTCAGAATGCCCTTGATCAGCTGACAACCTCACTGAAAATGGAAATGCCGGACCTGGAAGTTGAACCGGTTCAGGCCACGTATGCGGCCGCGCTTGAAAAGTTTAATGCCGGACTAACAGGTAAAAAGGTACTTCTTTTCCTGGGTTCGAATATTGGCAATTTGCTGCATCCCAAAGCGATTAATTTCTTAAAAGACATCCAAAAGATCATGCTTCCGGGAGATCTTTTATTTGTCGGATTTGATCAGAAGAAAGCGCCCGAAATAATTCTCAATGCCTATAATGATCCTCAAGGCATCACGGCAGCCTTCAATAAGAATGTGCTAAAGAGAATAAACAGGGAACTGCAAGGTAATTTTTATCTGGATTCCTTTCAGCATTGGGAAGTTTATGATCCTGAATCAGGTACCGCCAAAAGTTATCTGATCTCCAAAAAAGCGCAGAGAGTGAAAATTGAAGCCCTGGATGTAGAAATTCATTTTAAACCCTGGGAAACCATACATACAGAAATATCTCAAAAATATGATCCGGCAACCATAAAATGGCTCGCAGGGAAAGCAGGACTGAGGGCTGTGGCTAACTTCAGCGATCTGCAGGGTTACTACAGGAATTACGTTTTTGGAAAAGAGGATGACGTTTTTGAATAGCAAGATGCGCCCCTGAATAGCCGGCAATCAACTAATTTACATCATCAGCGGAACTCTTAAGGGATCTTCTATCCGCACTTCGGATAATCGTTTGTGGGCTACTCTGTTGAAAGACTTAAAATCTATCTTCAGGTTACTGACCGCCAATCCGAACAGCAAAATAAAAGCCGGGAAGTTCAGAGAACTCCCCGGCTTTAAGTAGATCAAGACGGATTACACCTCCAGTACTGCATTTTCAGCACCGGCGTACTCATTCCATTGATACCTGTCAGCCGCAGCCTCGGTAACGTACGCACCATCAATAAGATACTTGAACTCATATGCCTGTTGCATTGGCAGTTCAAATGTACCTTTAAATGTCCCGTTCTTTAATTTTTTCAACAGACTCCCTTTTGGATTCCAATTGTTAAAGTCGCCAACAACGGCTACTTTTTTTGCTTCTTCGGCAGGAACAGTGAAAGTCACTTTACATACCGGTTTTGTTTTTAAATACTGCTTAGATATTGCCATGATTATATATTTTTCAGTTTGACGGTGCAAAACAACACATAATAGTCTTAATAGACAAGTAGTTAACTAAGAATTATGATATTCTTAAAATTATATTTACTTACAAAAGATATTGAGAATTTACTTCATGTAAATTTTAGAAAATAATAGCTCAGGCTTTGGTCTTTAATAATTCTGCAATGCTATCAATATCATTTTCAGTGTTGTAAAAGTGAAAACTCAGACGAATTCCGTCACCGCGCTGAGAACAATCGACACGATTGCCCTTGAGATGTTGAAACATTTGCTCGTCTCCGAGAATATTAAAGATGGTACTGTGATCCTTCCGATGTACAACTTCAGGTTGCAACAACCCCAATTCTGAAAATGCACTTTTGGCCTTTTCAACTAAGTTTTTATTGTGCGCGCCGATGGCCTCTATGCCAATTTCGGACAACATTCCAAGCATAAAATTCAAGCTCCCGAAAGTCAGACTGTCCAAATGACCCGGTTCAAGGTATTTTGCAAAACGGATTTGATCTCTTCCATGGAGATTGACCCCGGCAGAATTGAATCCGGTGGTTTTGATGGAAATACGATCTTCAATTCCGGTTCCGAATAACATGAATCCGTTTCCGGAACCGGCAAGAAGCCATTTATAACCACTTGCCCCAAGAACGTCTATTCCCGAGGACTCAAACCGAAATTCTCGTGTACCACAAAACTGGGTGCCGTCTGCGATAATTAGTAATTCAGGGAACTCCTTTTTAAGGTCGCGTAACCATTCCATATCTATCAAAATGCCATTCAGCCATTGTACAAGACTGAGGGCAAGAATATCTATGTGCTGCTGCTTTATAAGGTGTCTTATGTCCTCTTCCAGTCGTTCTCCGATGCCGGTATAGGTAATTTTAAATCCCCTGCACTCAAAGGGCCAGTTGAGGGAAGGATAGTCACCCTCCAATAGCAACACATGGGCCTTTTTATCCAACCCCTCAGCGAGCATATTCAGTCCGATTGAAAAATTGGGTACCAGTGCTACACGTTCCCGTTGACATCCGAAAAAAGTGGCGAGGGAAGTCCGGGTGGCTGCCATCAGATTCATGGTTTCAATTTTCATCGCCGCTCCGCCAATTAGGTAATCAAGATCATGTTCCTGTCTCCATTCAAGAAGGCCCTGACTGAGCAGACCAAAGGCAGCCGTATTGGCATAAACCCCGGAGTTGAGGACAGGAAACTGATTTCGGTTCTTTACCATTTATTTCTTTTATCTTTGTGGTTAAAGATAAGTATTCACATGTTGTCCAGGCAGAAAGTAAAACCGATGATTGACCCCGAGCAACATGAGCAGCTGGAATATGCTCACAAAAGAATCCACCAGAAAAAGCGTCTGTACGCTCATTTCGTGATATTTCTGATCGGAAGTTTGTTTATGCTTCTTATCAATAAAATCCTTAAATACGGAGAAACCTACGACTGGTTTATTTGGGCCATAACCTTCTGGGCCTTTTTATTCATCATCCATTTTATAAATGTTTTTGTCACGCAGAAATTCCTTGGTACCGGCTGGGAAAGAGCACAGCGTGAGAAGCTGGTACAAAAACAAAAAGAGAAGATTGCCGCCATTCAGAAAGAGATCGAAACAGAATTCCCCATCTCAAACATCAACAAGAAGACAGAATGATGGGCGAGCTGGTAATGATCGCCGCTGTCGGGGAAGGTAATGGGATTGGCAGGGACAATAAATTACTTTGGCACCTACCCGATGATTTCCGGCGATTTAAACGATTGACATTCGGGCATCCCATGATCATGGGAAGGAAAACATTTGAAACATTCCCCAACCCTCTCCCGGGAAGAAGACACATTATCCTGACCAAGGATCCGGCTTATACTATTCCTTACCCGGAATGTGTTGTGGTGCAAAGCCTTGAAGAAGCCCTTACGTTGGTTGCGCAGGAATCCCTAACATTTGTCATCGGAGGAGGAGAGATTTACGAATTGGCCATGCATCAGGCCACTTGTCTTGAAATTACCAGGGTCCATGGGACTTTTAATGCTGATGCCTATTTTCCGGAGATCACTGAGGAGGTTTGGGAACTGGTTAAGGAAACATTTCATCCCAGCGATCAAAGACATGAATTCTCCTTTACTTACCTTACCTACAGAAGGCGGAAGACTGCCTGAACAAACCCGGGAGGGTTGGCAAACCCATGAGCCTTTAACGGATGTACATGTGCCGTACGCCTATTAAAAATCAAGATAGGACACTTCCTTTATTCCCGGCAGACTGTCCAGAATATCATTGAGAACGCCGGGGTCCGCGTTTGTAAAGAAGGTATGCCTTCCGGGACGCCCCTGGTCTGATAATTGTTCCGAATCACGTACCAGCTTAAAAGTCTGCCTGGCCACGGCCTCTCCGCAATCAATTATTTTTATGTGATCCGGCAAAAATTCCCTTAAAAGTGGCATTAAGTAAGGGAAATGCGTGCATCCCAAAACCAAATGATCCATATTGGCGTCAAGCATAGGTAACAGATACTTTTTCAGTAATTCCCGAGTCTCCACGGAATCCATGCGTCCGGATTCTATGAGAGACACCAGCCCTGCACCTTCCTGTTCCACAATTCTGATATGCGACGCGTGATTCTTTGAAGTAGTGGAAAATAATCTGCTGGCAAGGGTGCCTTTTGTTGCCAGCACTCCAACAGTTCCAGTCTGAGAATGGAGGGCTGCCGGTTTGATAGCGGGTTCTATGCCTATAAAAGGTAGTGGGTAATGATCTCTCAGATAAGCGATAGCATTGGTTGTGGCTGTGTTACAGGCAACCACGATAATTTTACATTGCTTAGACAGCAGCCATTCCGTGTTTTTGACGCTGAGCGCAATTATTTCATCGCCAGTCCTTTCACCGTAAGGCGCATTCCGACTGTCTGCAAGGTATAAGGTATCTTCCAAAGGCATCATGGCGGCTATTTCTTTCCAAACAGAAGTGCCGCCTATACCTGAGTCAAATATGCCGATCGGGTGATGGTTCATCAGAGTGGGTATTAGTCGCCGAATAAGCTCAATAAAAAACCGTTTACCCTCCGGCAAACGGTTGTACTTTCGGGATAGTTCAAGTTAAAAGCCCAATTCCTGCTTCACCTCTGCCAGCAGATCTTTTCCCTTGGCAACGATGAGTCCGCCGCCCTGAGTGGCATCGATTACATAATCGTATCCCTGAGCTGCCGCCACCTTTTCAATTGCGGCAAGTGCCTTTTTTGATATTGGCTCAAATAACTCTGCCTGCTTTTTGGAAAGTTCTTGTTGGGCAGCCTGCTGAGCCTCACCTATATTCTTTTCAAATCCCTGCAGTTCCTGAGCCCTCTTTTGATTTTCTTCTTCTGTCTTGGCAGTTGCTTCACTTGAATACTGGGTATATTTATTCTTAAGCTCTGTCATAGAACCTTCTATATCTGCCTTATAAGTCTCCTGCAACTTCTTAAGTTCAGCCTGAGCCGTTTTCATCTCAGGCATTTCTGCCAAAAGGTCTGTAACATTGATATGAGCTACTTTATTCTGCGCATTGACAAAACCTACAGCGGCTAAAATTAAAATAAAAGTTACTGCTGCTCTTTTAACTTGCTTCATGATTTCTGAATTTACTATTTAAGTTTTATTTTTCTATTCGTTATTAATTGATTGAATCCTTTTCAGTAGGTTCACGCTCCTGTTTCTTGGCCTCTCTTTCTTCCAGCAATTTGGCCCTTCTGGCTTCGTACGCTTTTTTCCGTTCTTCACGGAGCTTCAGTTGTTCCGTTCTTCTTTCTTCGACCGTCTTATCCCTCGATTCCTCTGCTTCCCTGGCCCGATCCTGGCGCTCCTGAAGCGCATCACTGATTTGTTCCTCCTGCGCCTCCTGATCATTCTCCGCCTCAAAGGCATCCAGACGACTCTGGTCGATCTGTTCCTTTTCGGGTGCGCTGACTTTCCTGGTTCTGGCTATTCCCCTTAGTACGAGTTCACTGATATCATGCCTTTTTTCGGAGTACAACATTACAACATCCGCCGATTTATCAAAAATAAAATCATATTTTTTATTCGCCCCAATTTGCTGAACCTCATTAAAAACCTGGTCCTGAATTGGCTGAATTAGCAACCTCTTCTGCAGAACCAAATCTCCCTGAGGCCCAAACCTGTCCTGCTGATAGTCCAGTAGCTCCTTCTCAACAATCTGAATTTCTTCCTCCCGCTCTCCTATGAGCTCATCCGTCAGTAAAACTTTCTCGGCCATGAGATCCTTCTTCATCTGATCTACGGTGCTTTGCTTCTGTTCAATCTCCAGTTTCCACTTCTGTACTTTACTTTCCAGCTGATCCGTGGCATCCCTGTATTCGTCAACATTTTCGAGGATAAACTCCATATCAACATATCCAATCCGGACGCCGCGCTGTGAAAATGCATGACCGCAAACAAAGAGGCCCGCCATTATCAAAAGGATTTTTGTCTTCATGCTATTCGATTTTACATAGTAAATATCGTGCCAAAATTACTAAAAGTTTTAAAATGAGTAGATTACCTAAAGGATTCTTACTGAAAATTTTACCAGGTGTCAGAACTGTTGTCCAATGATAAAATGGGTTTGCCAGCCACTGGCCCCGCTACCTGCAGATTGAGGTCTGAGATCTTCGTCAAACCCGTATCCAAAGTCGATTCCCAACAGACCAAAAGCTGGCATAAAAATGCGCAACCCCACTCCGGCCGATCTTTTTATCTGAAACGGATTAAACTCCTGAAAATTGTTGAAGGAATTTCCGGCCTCTGTAAAAATAAGCCCGTAAATGGATGCCGATGGTTTCAGGGTGAGTGGATATCTGAGTTCCATTGAATACTTATTATACACAATCCCTCCTTCCTGTTGACCTGTAAGCGGGTCTACCGGGGTCAATGAGTTATTTTCATAGCCCCGCAACTGTATTGTTTCCCGGCCGTCCAGGGTGAAGTTCCTTCCCAAACCATCTCCGCCCAGGAAAAATCGCTCAAAAGGTACCTTTCCCACATCCTTGTTGTAGTTGCCCAAGAATCCGAATTCAACATTGGTACGCAGTACCAGCTTCTCAATAATTCGGGTGTACCAGTCCCCATTAAATTTTACTTTATAGTATTCAAGCCAGTTGAACCTCTCCTGATCCACACTTTCCAGCTCATTGCGTTCTGTCATAGTAAGTGTTCCCCCGTTCAGGGCCCTGTCCCTTTGCAACTGATTCAATTCTTCGCTTCGGGATTTCAGGCCGGCAAAATCCTTACCGCTGAAAAGCGAGTAGGGCGGCGTAAACTTGGCAGTAACCTCAAAAATTGATCCGGATATCGGAAAAATACGGCCCGGTCCGGCAGAACTGCGAGATATTCCAAAGGTATAGGCCAGAGAGTTCGATTTTCCGTTTCCGAAATTAAAGAGGCCTGTCCGGTAGTTCTTAAAATTATAAAGCTGGTAACTCAGGGAATGGGAGATGGTAAAAAAATCATCAGGCCACTGCACCCTTTTTGCGAGACCCAGAGAAATACCTGTGATGGAGAATTGTTGGTCCTTATTGACCTCCACTCTTCCGCTGTTACTGAAGGAAGCCAGGAACTGCTGGGTTCTTGAAAGAGAAAGATTGAATCTTACCGGCTTTTTTCCGCCCAACCAGGGTTCAGAAAAATTCAGGCTGTACACGCGGAAAGTCCGGCTTGCCTGTAGCCGTAGAGCAAAGGTTTGGCCATCGCCCATTGGCACGGGTTTGTAGGCTTCGCCTTTAAATAAATTCTGTATGGAAAAATTACTGAAAGACAGTCCGAGCGTGCCGATAAATCCGCCGCCGCCGTAACCCCCCTGCAACTCCACCTGGCTTGATCCGGATTCGACCAGACTGAATCCAAGGTCGACGGTCCCCTCATTGGGATTGGGATTCTGGATGTCCGGTTTTATCTGTTCAGCATCAAAAAATCCCAGTTGTCCAAGTTCCCGTACACTACGGATAATATTCTCCTTGCTGTATCGTTGCCCCGGTTGGGTGCGTAATTCACGGAAGATGACATGGTCATTGGTCTTATCATTCCCGGTCACGGTAATGTGGTTCAGAAATGTCTCTTTTCCTTCGATGATCCTGATCTCAAAATTAATTGTATCGCGTTCCGCTGATACTTCCACAGGATTAATCTGGGAGAATAAATACCCGTTATTCTGATATTTGTTGGTCAGGTCATCTGCATCTGGCTTTGACTCATCGGCAATCCTTTTGCGCAGAAGCACACCGTTGTAGACAGATCCCTTCCTGATTCCCAATTGCCGGCTTAGTTCCGCATCTGAGTATACCGAATTACCTACAAAGTCAATTTCCCCGAAATAATATTGATTCCCTTCCTCTACCCTGATGTTTATATTGATATTATTCTTGTTTAATTCGGTGATGGTGTCCGAGATCACGCGTGCATCCCTGTATCCGTTTTCCGCGAACTTGTCTATGACAGAAGTCAGGTCCTCCGTATAATCTTCTTCTATAAATTTGGATTTCTTCCAGAAGCGTCCGAATCGCTTCTGTTTGGTATTCTTCATAGACTTCCGAAGTCTCTTGTCCGAAAGCTTTTCATTTCCCTCAAAAGAGATTCGTTTTATTTTTACTTTCTCTCCCTTATCTACATTGATGACCATCTTCTCCGTATTGGAGTCGACGGAATCCTTTGCAGTGGCAATCGTAACGCGTGCATTGAGAAAACCCTGCTTCTTGTATTTATTCTGGAGGTAATTCTTGGTATTGGCGATCAGGCTTTCCGTAATCTTTTTGCCCTTTTTCAGATCGGTATCCTTTACAATGTCATCCACTTTCCGCTTTTTCACTCCGTAAACCGTGACATCGGACAGGGTAGGTCGTTCCCTGATATTAAGCTCAAGAAAGATGTTCTCTCCTTCTATTCTGCTAATAAAGAACGAAATATCACTGAATAATTCCAGGCTCCAGAGTTTCTTGAGAACTTCACTTATCTGATCTCCTGGCACTGTGATGGGCTGCCCCTCCCTCAGACCTGTATAGGTTTTTACGGTTTGCTCGTTATAACTTTGTAAACCTGTAACTTCCAGTCCGCCAAGAAGATATTGCTTTCCGCTTTCATATGAAGGGTCCTGAGAGTGGCCGATTAGAGTAAAAAGAAGTAAAAGGAGGGTGAGTAGTGGTTCAAGTGATATGAACCTGATCATATCGCTAGTTGAGTTGTTCGCTAGTTTTTCCAAATCGTCGTTCTCTTCGCTGGTAGTTTATGATGGCTTCCACCAAATGATGTTCACCAAAATCTGGCCAAAAAACATCTATAAAATATAATTCGGCATAGGCTATTTGCCAAAGTAAAAAATTGCTGATCCGATGTTCCCCACTAGTACGGATAAGCAAGTCTACGTCTGGTAAATTTTGCGTGTAAAGATGGTTATTTATAATGGTTTCATCAATATTTTCGGGAGAAATTATATTATTTTTAACTTTGATACAGATCTCCTGAACGGCCGTTTTTATTTCCTCTCTGGAGCCATAACTCAGGGCAAGAGTCAGGGTCATTCCGGAGTTATTGCTGGTCTTGGAAATGACCTCCAAAAGTTCCTGATGTGCTTTCCCGGGAAGCGAAGAAATGAGCCCGATGGCATTCAGGCGGATGTTATTTTTATTTAAAGTCTTTAATTCTTTTTTGAGAGAAGTTACAAGAAGTTTCATGAGGGTTTCAACTTCTGCTTTGGGCCTGTTCCAGTTCTCTGTAGAAAATGCATACAGAGTGAGGTAGCCGATGCCGATTTTGGCACAATTTTCGACTGTTTGCCGAACCGCGGTAACTCCGTTTTGATGGCCGAAAATTCGTAATTTTCCTTTCTGTTTTGCCCATCTTCCATTACCATCCATGATGATTGCCAGGTGTCCGGGCAGCACCCCTTCCTTTAAATCATCGATAGTTTTCATCATAGGTGTTACTCGAAACAGTCAGAGCACGGTTTTCTGCCGAAGGTATAAGTTAAGGTTATTCCGGAGAAAACATACCAGTCATCACTGAATATATTTCCAAAACTAAATTGCTGAAAATTTGATTTTTCGGGGTTGCTGGCATCCAGATTGTCGGTAAAGGTATATTTAGCGCTTATCTCCGCTCCTATAATCAAAAACTGATTCAGCCGTGCTTTGGCGCCAACCGTCATCGGTATGGAAAAACTTCCGTCCTTTTGATTGATATCCTGCAATTGTCCGGCATCAAAATAGTGATACCCGTATCTGAAATAGGTAATTCCTGTGTATAAATAGGGGGTAAAGGCAGGTCCCAACTTATGCAGGTTGTATTCAACGAAATTGAATTCGAGGCCTGCGGAAGTTTCAAGTACATTGTTTTCTATGACGTAGCCCCTTTGTTGCCTGGACAACAAGTCGGAACGATTGTCATCCGCTGTAAATTGCCCATAAATTATGCTTGCGCGCCACGCATAGCGTTTGCTTTTATTCCATTTGAAGATCCCTCCGAATGCCGGTCCTGAAGGAGCAATGAAATTCGTTCGGCCAACATCGCCTATGTTGTTCGCGCCACCTGCGAAAAGTCCGATTTCATAGGTTTGTGCCTGCACCCCGGCCATGCCCAACAGAAAAACGAGTATGATAGTCCTCATGAATTTCAAAAGTTGCAAATATATGAATTTGAGGACAGGACCATCCTGCAATACCTTTCCTGTTCTCCTTTGATAAAACAGCTTTTGGGATTTTTTATTGTTTACCGGGCAGATCAATTGCGCCTGTCCTGTCCCCATAGCAATTTATTGCGCAGGGTTTTGAGAAAGCTCTCGGAAGTATATTCGATCATACGAATGGTAAAGGGCGCTTTTCGCACAATGATTTCCTTCCCATTCTCAAGGCTGGCCAATCTCGAATCGAGGGAAACCAGGTGATTTTCCTCGCGGCCGGATACTTTTAAACGGATAACTGTATCATCTGAAATCACCAAAGGTCTGGCATTCAGATTATGAGGTGCGATAGGGGTGATTACCAGGGATTGGGCTGTGGGGGTAATGACTGGTCCTCCGCAGCTTAACGAGTAGCCTGTGGATCCCGTGGGAGTCGAAATGATCAGTCCGTCTGCCCAGTAGGAGGTCAGATACTCATCATTGAGATAGGTCTCCACGGTAATCATAGAGGTGGTATCTTTCCTGCTGACGGTAACTTCATTCAGGGCAAAGTTCAAAGGCCCGAATTCCGGGATCTCATAATCCGCATGAACTGCCACAAGGCTTCTTTCCACAATGGAATAGGCTCCGGCCACGAATTCCGTGACCACTTTTCTGACATCCTCTTTTTTAAAGGTTGATAAAAACCCAAGCCGGCCTGTATTTACTCCGACAATCGGGATTCCGAGATCCCCAATATAGGTGATGGCCCTTAGAATGGTACCATCGCCTCCAAAACTAACAAGCATGTCAAAGGAATTGTCCAACCCCTTATTGGTTGTAAAGGTGGGATAGTCCTCCCTGTGACGTGCCTCTTTCAGGAGTTGATAGAATTTCTTTTCGAGATAAATCTCAGCACCTATAGCCTTGAGTTCCTCCAAAAGCTCATCCACCGGATCAACTTCACTATCATGGTATCGCTGACCGTAGATGGCAACCTTCATACCTTCTACACGTTTAGATATTTATCAAGATAGTTGGAGCGCTCCTTAAGATTTTCCAGAAACTGATCATCATTATTACCAAAGAGGATGCTGTAATTGTAGCGCCTGAAAGTTTGCACCACATCATTGACGTGCAAGGTCCCGATCTTAACCGTTATCTGAATCACATCATTTCTTGTATCCGTAATAAAAGCACCAAGGAGCCTTGTATTATTGCTCTCGACGATTTGTGCGATCTCGCTGAAGGAGTAGTCCTTAATCCCCTTCGCAATAATCACTATGGCACCTGGTTCCGTGAAGAAGGGAGTGTCTATAAAAATGCGTATGACCTGGGAAAGGTCATAATAGCCCAAAAGCCGGCTCTCCGGATCAAGTACGTAGAGGATGTTAGCTTCATTCCTTGCAAAGGCTTCCAGGATGTCCAGCCAGCCTGTATCCCTGGTAACGAAAATGGACTCAAT
Source organism: Zeaxanthinibacter sp. (assembly GCA_041743425.1). GTDB lineage: Bacteria > Bacteroidota > Bacteroidia > Flavobacteriales > Flavobacteriaceae > JTS-RE37. Next base: position 31,654 of record JBGTMS010000048.1, read on the forward strand.
ATTATCGCGGTAATCGTCAATGACATTTCCTGCCTCAAAAGTGTCCAGATCATTTTCCGATAGCACCCCCAAAAAAATCTCATTTTCAACAATAGCTGCATGGGAAAAAGTGGATGCTTTAAAAAACTCAATAACATCCTCAAAACGGTTGCCCGGATCAAAAACTGTGGAAGTGGGAATTATCAGGCCTTGTATGTCCATACCGGTAATATATAACGCAAAATAGTAATTTAAAATATCAAAAGGTATGCCTAATTTGTATTTTTGTTGCTCTCAAAACACTAAGATCCGGAAATGACGAAATTGAGCGTTAATGTGAATAAATTAGCCACCTTGCGGAATGCCCGGGGTGGAAATATTCCCAACCTCCTCAAGATGACTGCTGACATCCAGTCTTTTGGAGCCCAGGGCATCACTATTCATCCACGACCCGATGAAAGACATATTAAATATCTGGACGCCCGGGAATTAAAACAAATTGTTCACACAGAATTCAACATAGAAGGCAACCCCATCCCTGCCTTTGTGGACCTCGTAGTGAGCCTCAGACCGACTCAGGTAACCCTCGTACCTGACGCTGTGGATGCCATCACCTCCAATGCGGGATGGGATACCGTAACCCATAAGGATTACCTTTCCAAAATCGTTAAAATATTTCAGCAAGAAGGTATAAGGACCTCTCTTTTTGTAGATGCCGATCCGAAGATGATTGACGGCGCTGCGCGGACGGGTACTGACCGGATTGAACTATACACGGAAAACTATGCCCGGCAATATGACACTGACCGGGAGCAGGCAATCGCTCCCTACCTGACGGCCGCTATCCGCTCCTCGGAACACGGAATGGGTATAAATGCCGGTCATGACCTCAGTCTGGAAAATGTCCGCTACTTCAGGGAGCATATTACTGAGCTGCTGGAAGTTTCCATCGGGCATGCTCTGATCTGCGAAGCCCTTTACCTTGGACTTGAAAATGTGGTGAATATGTATGTGCATCAGCTGAGATGAAAAAAATACTGCACTCAAAAATTATAGGCAGCGGTGAACCGCTGGTTATCCTTCACGGATTTCTGGGCATGGCTGACAACTGGAAAACCCTCGGTAACCGGTATGCTGAAATGGGCTTTCAGACACATCTTCCTGACCAGCGGAATCACGGGAAAAGTTTTTGGTCTCCGGATTTTAATTTTGATATCCTGGCAGAGGATCTTAAGTCCTATGTCGATCATCACAGTTTGCAGGCGATTCATTTGATCGGACATTCCATGGGCGGAAAAACCGCTATGAAATTCGCCTGTACGTACCCAAATATGGTGCAAACGCTTGTGGTTGCCGATATTTCTCCCAAATACTACCCGCCACACCACCGCGATATTCTGGATGCGCTCCGGGGCCTGGACCTGGAAAAAATCAACTCCCGTACCGAAGCTGATGAAGCCCTCGGAAAGCGCCTCATCAATCCCGGTATCCGTCAGTTCCTCCTCAAAAATCTTTACTGGAAATCCAGGGATATGCTGGCACTCCGGATAAATCTTGACGTCCTGCAGGAAAAAGAGGAAGAGATCGGAAAGGGTCTGGACAACACAGATCGTTATGAAGGATCCTGTCTTTTCCTGAGGGGAGAACATTCTGATTACATCCGGGAAGACGACCTCCCTGAAATAATACAACACTTTCCAAAAGCCGTCCTGCAGACCATCGAGGATGCAGGTCACTGGTTGCATGCAGAAAATCCGGATGAATTCCTTCTTAAAACACTACAATTTATTAAGGACCGATAAGCAGCTATGGAATTTCTCCTTAGTTGGACTTAGAATCGGGATTATTTGATAATTTTGAGGCAATGTATTAAATGCTGTGCCAAATTTCTATCTGTGAATCTCATCCTGCGAATCCTGCTGACCGCACTCGCCGTCCTACTTCTCGCCAATATACTTCCGGGCATTGGCGTCTCCGACTTTGTTACTGCCATTATCGTAGCAGTGGTACTCGGGCTGCTGAATATGATCGTTAAGCCCATCCTCATCCTGCTGACGCTGCCTGTTACGATTCTTACTTTCGGGCTATTCCTCCTGATTATAAATGCGCTTATCATATTACTGGCTGACCGGCTGATTGACGGTTTTGAAGTTAGTGGTATCTGGTGGGCCCTGTTGTTCAGTTTACTCCTCTCATTGGTTCAGGCCATTCTTTTTTCTTTTTTGAAGGAGAAGGGGACCCCCGGGAAGCAGGGTGTATAGCCGAGGTTAAAAAGTTGCCGAACTTCTTAAATTATCTTATTTTTGCCTACCCGGAGAGGACCGGGCAGATCCCATTTTAACAGAAGCCGATAAAGGATGATGTGAAACTGTAACATGGGTCTTGCTTGCCGGCAGTTCCGTCTTTCTTAGGTGGATTGAATTTAAAATTGAATAAATGAATATTACAAAAGAACAGATTGACAATCTTAACGCCGTTGTAAAAGTTGCGATTACCAGGGAAGATTATGAAGACAAGGTTTCCAAAATTCTGAATGACTACAGGAAGCAGGCAAATATTCCCGGATTCAGGAAGGGTCAGGTTCCCCTTGGGCTTATTAAAAAGCAGTATGGCAAGGCGGTATTGGTGGATGAAGTCAATAAACTTCTGCAGGATAACCTCAACAAATACCTCACTGAGGAAAAGCTGGATGTGCTTGGCAATCCTCTTCCAAAGCAACAGGATAATTTTAACTGGGAGGCTGAGGAACTGGCATTTGAGTTCGAACTTGGGCTTGCACCGGATTTTGAGGTACCACTCAAAACAAAAAAATCGATTACCTACTTTAAAATTGTCGCCGACTCTAAAATGATAGAGGAACAGGTGGAGCGGATCCGTAAGCAATATGGAAAAATGCTGAGCAAAGCTTCCGTTGATAAAGGGGATGAACTCACAGGAATTTTTC
>JBGTMS010000049.1:0-14015 GCA_041743425.1 Zeaxanthinibacter sp.
TCCGCTTTTCCATCCCGTACGACCAATTGCGCCTCAGGGGAACTTCCAAAAATCTTAAAATCACCGTAGTCAAAATAAAAGAGATAGGGGCTGGGATTTATTGACCGCAACGCCCTGTAAACATTGAATTCATCTCCTCTGAATTTCTGTGAAAACCTTCTTGAAAGGACCAATTGAAAAAGATCTCCGCGGTGGCAGTGTTTTTTGGCAAGGGCAACATGCTCCAGATATTCTTCATCTTTAAGATTTGAGGAGGCGATGCCATCTTTAGAAAAATGAAATGAAGCAAAATCCTTTACTCTGAGAAGTTGTTCAATTTCTGAGGTGTTATCCTTTTTATCAAAGCAGTGCGCAAAGATGTAGGCCTCATTCTTAAAATGATCAATGGCAATAATATTCTGGTAGACTGAGTACAAAATGTCCGGAATCTCAAGGGCATCCTCCTTTTTCCGAATGGTAACATCTTCAAAATACCTTACCGCGTCATAGGCTATAAAACCGAACAAGCCACTGTTGATAAACTTAAAATTGTTTTTTCCAACCTGGAACTGTTGAGCAAACCGGTGAAGCATGTCTGGGATGTCAAGTCCGGGTTCAAGTATTAGCTGCTTGTCAGAGCCGTCAGGAAAATTCATGTATACCAGTTCATTCTGAATCCGGACAGAAGCGATGGGATTGAAGCAGATATACGAAAATGAATTGTCATTGGCCCTGTAATCACTGCTTTCAAGTAAGATACTGCCCGGAAACCGATCGCGTATTTTTAAATAGACGCTTACCGGTGTGATCGTATCCGCCAGGATTTTCTTGTAATAAGTGGTCAGTTTGTACATGCTCATAAAGGTAAATCATCTGATATAGTGAAAAGCAAAAAGGCTTGTCGTGGAAGACAAGCCTTTTTGTACAGTATTACAATGCAGTGCTCAACTCACGACTTGATGTGTAAGTAATTCCACCACCAGGTATTTACTGTATTTCTTTTCATATGTCCAAAGATAGTAATGAATTTCAATTTTCCAAACAGCCTGGAAAAAAAATAAACCTCGAATACAATACATGCGAGGTTTATTCATTTTAATGGGCACTATTAGAATTCCAGATCAACCACCAGGTCAAACTCATCATAGATGGTTTTATCTCCCAGATTGTCAAAGAAACTTCCAGAACCATATTTAACGTCATAGGCTGCTCTGTCTATCTTTACGGTCGCCGTCGCCTTGCTTCCATACACCGAAATGTCAAAAGTTACCGGCTTGGTAATACCTTTGATAGTGAGATCTCCGGTCACTTCGTACGAATTCTTTCCTGATGGCTTAATACTGGTAAATACCATATGAGCTTCAGGATGCGTTTCTACTCCGAAGAAGTCGTCTGATTTCAGGTGTCCTTCAAGCTTCCCTTTGCTATCCCCTTCAAGATCAGTAGTGATCATAGAAGTCATATCAACGGTAAATTCTCCTCCAGTGAGTTTTTCTTCCTCAAAATTAAGGCTACCTGAAGTAAGGTCAACGGTGCCTGTGTGGGATCCTGTGACTTTATAGGCTTTCCATATGACTTTACTCGATTCTGTTTTCACTTCTTTGGTGTCTGCATCTTTGGTGATGCCTGCAGTGGCCGATGAACCTAAGACGATGGCCATAGTAAGCCCAATAACATTGTTTTTCATTTTTTTCTTGCTTTATTTGATTTATATAATTAATAATTCACACTTGATTAAATTTTCTGATATATAGATTATGCTCCACTAAAATTTATCCAAAAGTTGATTCAGCTGAACCATTTCATCAGAATTCAGCCGCTGAAGAAGCAGATGTTCTGCGTTACGTATCGCAGTATCCATCGATTTCAGGGCCTCACGCCCGGCATCAGTGATCCTGATCTCAATTTTACGACGGTTGCTGGCGCAGGTCATTCGGTCGGCATACCCTTTAAGCAATAATTTATCCACCAATCGGGTTGTATTACTCATCTTGGATACCATCCTGTCACTAATGTCGTTGAGGTTGGCAGGCTCACCCTGCCGTCCCCTCAGAATTCGAAGTACATTAAATTGTTGCAGTGAAATTCCTTGAGGTTTCAATGCAGCAGTGGTTACCTCACTGATCTTTTGTCCCACCAGGAGCAAATGTATTACCGTCCTGCTTTCGGGGGACATTGGCCTGCTTGTCTTTAAAATTTCTTCAACATTCACGTTGCTACAACTATTGTATATACAAATATATATCATTTAAAATTAATATTGAAAGCGTGTCCCCTAAATATTTGTTAAATTAAACGGCCGCTCTTTCCTGCCTTCTTATTTTTAGATGGATGTATATGTCTCCTGGACTGCATACGTTTTGCACATAAAAGGTTTTATGTTTAGAATAGGTTGCATTTTTATAATAATAGTTTTAGGTAGTTGCCGGGACTCCCCTTCCGCAGCTCAAGGACCTCCTGCTAAAATAGTGGCCGAACGTGAGGGAACTGGCAGGGGAGAGCCAATTCCGGTCTATGATTATAAAGGCCTCGAAACCTTAATGAAACCTGAAGGTTCAACGGTATATGTGGTAAATTTTTGGGCTACCTGGTGTGCTCCCTGTATAAAAGAAATGCCTTTTTTTGAACAGATTTCGAAGGAGTACCCGGCAGACCGGGTACTGGTCACCCTGGTAAGTCTGGATGTTCCACAGATGTGGGAAACCCGTCTTGTCCCTTTCGTAGAGGAACAAAACCTTATTTCGAGAGTAGTTATCCTGGACGATCCAAAGCAGAATACGTGGATACCTAGAGTAGATCCGGACTGGTCGGGTGCAATCCCTGCAACTCTTATTTATAACAGGGACAAACGGGTGTTTTTTGAGCAACCGCTGACCTACGAAACTTTAAAAGAACAAATAGATAAATTCCTTTCATTATGACAGCAATACGTTTTTTAGGCGGGATAATGTTCCTGTTTTTGATGACAGCTTCAGAACTGCCTGCCGTTCCGGGCCCCATTTACGGTTATCAAATCGGGGATTACGCCACAGATTTTAAGCTGGAAAACACGGATGGCCGCATGATTTCATTATCTGATTTTGAAGAAGCCAAAGGGTATCTCGTCATTTTTACCTGCAACACTTGTCCCTATTCTGTTGCCTATGAGGACAGAATCAATGCCCTTGATAAGAAGTACAAGGCCTTGGGCGTTCCGGTTGTGGCTATCAATCCGAATAATCCGGAATCCAATTCCGCGGAGAATAACGGGGCGATGAAAAAGAGAGCAGAACAAAAATCCTTTTCATTCCCTTATCTGAGAGATAAGGATCAAAAAGTGTATCCTCTGTATGGTGCACAGAGAACTCCCCACGTATTCCTGCTTCAGAAAACCCCGGACGGGAATAAGGTGAGATACATTGGAGCCATTGACGATAATTATTCTGACCCTGATCAGGTAGAAGAAAGATATGTTGAAAACGCGGTGGATGCCATGTTGTCCGGACAGGAGATTCAGGTCACAACCACCAGGGCCATCGGGTGCTCCATTAAGTAAAGGTTGCCGCGATCAAAAATTACATCCGGAATTGTCATTCCGCATGGTTATTTTTGCAATAAAGAGCATTTATATGGCAGATTTAGTACAGGAAGAATGGGTTGAGCAATTATCAGCGGATCCGGAAGCAGTCATTCTTGATGTCCGAACCCAGGAAGAAGTCGATGACGGTTATATTCCCGGGGCATTGCACCTTGATATATACAGAGGACAGGACTTTCTGGATGAACTTGAAAAACTCGATAAAGGCAAGAACTATTTTGTCTACTGCCGTACCGGTAATCGCAGCGGACAGGCATGCGGCATCATGAAAGGTCTCGGCTTTCAACAAACCCATAATCTGCTTGGAGGCTTCAGGGAATGGGAGGGTGATGTCACCTTCTAGATCGCAACACGGAGCTCACATCAGTGCCTGCTGCAATGGGACTCTCCTAGATCCTGAACAGGTCAGAGCGCTGCTCCCCTAAATGGTGATGCCATTCAAGCCTATATTGGCTGCAATCTTATTACGTTCCACTGGATTATCTTGGCGGCTGGTTTATTCATGTAATGAAGGAGGAGCTGTTGCACTATATTTGGAAACACCGGAAATTGGGCACTTCAGCGCTTCGGACCACGACGGGTGAACGCCTTATGATCTTGGAAACCGGAGTACATAACCAACTTTCAGGGCCCGATTTCTTTAATGCCAGAATAGAATTAAATGGGCAGCAGTGGGCGGGAAATGTTGAGATCCATCGAAAAGCTTCGGACTGGTATGTACACGGTCACGAAGCAGATCCTCAGTACAGTAGTATCATCCTGCATGTCGTCTGGGAGGACGATATCGTAATTTTTCGTAAAGATAACACACCGATTCCCACCCTGGAATTAAGACATCTGATAGAAAAACAGCTGTTGCAGAACTACCATAGCCTGTTTGGCCAAAGGCAAAGCCGATTTATAAATTGCGAAAGGGAATTAGGTCGCATGAATCCGATGGTTATATCCCATTGGATGGAGCGGTTATTCTTTGAAAGGCTTGAAGAGAAATCTGCCATGATCCTTAAACTTCTTCGGGAAGTTACATACGATTGGGAGAGGGTGCTGTTTATCCTCCTGTTGAAAAGCTTCGGGTCCAAAATCAATGGTAATGCTTTCCTAACCCTGGGAACCGCAGTGGATTTTAAAATATTTCGTAAACTCACAGACAGCAGGCTGCACCTGGAAGCCTTACTTTTCGGAATGTGCGGCATGTTGGAAGAGGAGGAGTTATTGGATGGATATCACCATGACCTCCGCAGGGAGTACGCCTATTTGAAAAGACGTTTCGGAATTGGTAACCTGCCAGCTATTCGACCGGAATTCTTCCGGCTAAGGCCCGTAAATTTTCCTACCCTCAGGCTCTCACAAATTTGTGGAATATACCACAGACATCCGCAACTTTTCAGCAAGGTAATTGAGGCATGTTCCTTTCAGGAATACCTCACGCTCTTCAATGTGACAGCCAGTCCGTACTGGAATGAGCATTTCTCCTTTGGTAAGGTTTCAGCGGGTCGGGTAAAGCGACTTTCCTCCAGGTTTATAGACTTGATATTGATCAATACAGTGCTACCTCTTAAATTTTGCTACGAAAGAGCGCAGGGAATCAAGGACACAAAAGAGATCGGGCAGCTTTATACCACCCTGGTCCAGGAAAAAAATACCATAACGGACAGATTCAGAGAGCTTGGTGTCCCCTGTGGTGACGCACATGATTCCCAGGCAATTGTGCAGTTATACAGCAAGTATTGTACACAGAACAGATGCGTCCATTGTGCTATAGGAGTGCAGATATTGAACGGAAAACAGTAATTTTAAAAAATGAATGTCTTCTACGAGTTATTGTATTATTTCCAGAAACGTGGATTCGAAGTGTGCAGAAGGATCGCCGAAAGGCTTGGCATCAGGGCAAGAGTGGTAAGAACCTCCTTTATCTATCTCACTTTTGTTACCCTTGGATTTGGTTTTGCACTTTATCTTTTTCTGGCTTTCTGGCTGCGGATAAAGGACCTGGTGTATACAAAGCGGACCTCTGTATTTGACCTCTGATACTCCATAGTCCGTACTTATGCAGGAATGCAGCGTGTCAACTTATTGACCGGAGATGGTGAAGTGCAGCCGGAAGCTTGCTTAAGAATTGAATATGGCTCGGACATAAGAAAAGATCATGTTTTAGATCGGGAGTGTATGAATGATCCTTGAATTATTACGTTTATGATGCGGACATTTAGTGCATTATATTTGACCGTGTTACTAATTTTTAGGATATTGCCGCAGTTCGATAAGAACCATAACTACCAAATGATATATTTATGAGATACCGACTCCTTACCGCCGTGTTGTGCTTTTTGCCTCTGATGGGAAGTGCCCAGGAAAAAGGACTGGATGACAAGGTAAATGATGCTTTTATGCCATTTGCGGTTTGGTGGGAAAGTTTAATTCTGACGCCGATTCCGGTGGCGGGTTATAACCTTCCCGTAGTCCTTATCCTTCTGATCTTTGGAGCTACTTTTTTTACTATTTATTTTAAATTTCCCAACGTCATGAAGTTTCCGATGGCAATCAATGTGGTTCGCGGAAAATATGAGGAGATTGAGAAGTACGGTCTGGAAAAAGTAGAATTGCACATGACCGAAGACGGCGATATTCCTGATACCATAAGGGATGAGAGCGAAGAAGGAGAGGTCAGTCATTTCCAGGCCCTTGCGACGGCGGTCTCGGGAACGGTTGGACTAGGCAATATTGCGGGGGTAGCGGTTGCCATTGCCCTCGGGGGCCCTGGTGCTACCTTCTGGATGATTGTTTGCGGATTGATAGGGATGTCAACAAAATTTGTCGAATGCACTCTGGGCGTTAAATACAGGGATCTGGGGCCGGACGGTACAGTGTATGGCGGACCGATGTATTACCTCTCCAAAGGTCTTAAGGAGAAAGGATGGACCGGCTTAGGAAAGGTACTGGCCCTTGTTTTTGCAGTGCTTTGCGTTGGAGCCTCCTTCGGTGGCGGTAATGCGTTCCAATCCAATCAGGCAGCAGTTCAGATCACCACAATGTTAGGTCTGGAAGGGGGAGCAACCGGGGTCATTATAGGGGTGGTTCTGGCAACGCTTGTAGGCATTGTAATTATCGGAGGTATTAAAAAGATTGCGAGTGTCACTGAGAAGATCGTACCCTTCATGGCCGGGATTTATGTTCTTGCTTCGCTAGTGATCATCTTTGCCAATATAAAATATCTGGGAGCCGCCTTTTCTATGATTATCGAGGGGGCCTTTACGCCTGCAGCCGGGATTGGAGGAGTTCTGGGGGTCATTATTGTCGGATTTCAGAGAGCCGCGTTTTCTAATGAAGCGGGGGCAGGTTCAGCAGCCATTGCCCATTCTGCGGTAAAGACGAGATATCCTGCCAGCGAGGGAGTAGTTGCCCTGCTTGAACCATTTATAGATACGGTCGTGATATGTACCATGACGGCTCTTGTTATCATTTTCTTTAATATAGATGCCGGAGCGTTTGATTATGGAAATGCCGTAGGAAGTACGGTGCTTCTAAACGAATCGGGGACGTATATTGGAGGAGTAGACCTCACATCTATGGCGTACGATTCTGTCATCCCCGGCTTCAGATATGTACTGACACTGGCAATTATTCTCTTTGCTTTTTCAACGATGATCTCCTGGTCCTATTACGGGTTGCAGGCATGGAAATACCTCTTTGGCCGTGGCAAGGCGGCTGATATTCTTTACAAAATACTATTCCTGCTGTTTGTAGTAGTAGGAGCAGCAGCTACCCTCGATGCCGTAATCAAATTTTCTGATGCCATGATCCTCGCGTTGGTTTTTCCAAACATGGTAGGATTGCTTATTCTGTTTCCCAGGGTAAAGAAAAGTCTGGACCGGTATATGGATGCCATTGGAAAGGTGTATGGAAAGAATTAACGTGCGCTCTTGAAAAAAGTAAGATCCCACCTCAGTTTCAGTAAACAGGAACGCAGTGGAATCTTTTTTTTATTGCTGGTTATCGTGCTTCTGCAGACAGTTCATTACACCCTTAGGCTTAAGTCAAATACCGCGGAATCGGCAACTTTTCTCGGGGATTCCGTTGCCCGTGAGGTATGGGAAGCCCTGGCAGACGATTCAGTTTTGGCAGACAGCGTGCATATCTACCCCTTCAACCCGAATTACATAAGTGATTACAAAGCATATACGATTGGGATCTCTCCACTGGAAATGGACCGTTTGCAGGCATTCCGGAGAAGTGGAAAGTTTATCAACTCGGCATTCGATTTCCAGAAAGTCACCCTGGTGTCCGATTCACTTCTGAAAGTGCTCAGCCCTTATTTCAAATTTCCTGCATGGCACCGTGGCGGGCAGAAGAAAACACCGTTTCCTGTAGCCCGAACAAAAGCTGCCATCGGCCGGATCCCCGCAGAATTGAATACCGCCAGCGAGGCTTCGCTCATGGTGGTACCCGGGATAGGAGAGAAACTGGCTTCGAGGATCGTCAAATTCAGGATGGCATTAGGTGGATTTGTGGAGGAGGATCAGTTGTATGACGTTTACGGCCTTGATTCTGCCGTTGTGAAGCGCACTTTTCTTTACTTCAGAGTTCTGGATCCCCCTGAGGTTCAAAAGCTGAATGTCAATCTGGCCACGGCGGAACAGCTCTCCGGAATAACCTATTTAAGATATGAAGTGATCCGCAACATTATCAACTACCGGGAAGAGGTCGGTAATATCCGTTCATTGGACGAATTGAAGGGGATAGAGGGATTCCCTGTCGACAGGATTGACAGAATTAAGCTATATTTGACGCTCTAAATTGCTATAATGATTACAGATACGATTTCGGCCCTGAGCTTTGACTATTCAGAAACACAGCAAATGGTAGCACAGGCTGCCAGGGACTTCGCCGAACAATATATCAGGCCTCATATTATGGAATGGGATGAAGCGCAGACGTTTCCCGCGCCCCTTTTCAAAAAAGCCGGAGAAATGGGATTTATGGGGATTCTTGTAGGGACCGAACTCGGAGGTTCCGGATTGGGGTATCATGAATACGTGGCCATAATTACAGAAATTTCAAAAGTTGATCCCTCGATTGGCCTCTCTCTCGCGGCACATAATTCCCTCTGTACCAATCACATTTTAAGCTTTGGGAACAATGAACAGCGTGAACGATGGATTCCAAAACTCGCAACAGCGGAATGGCTGGGGGCATGGGGTCTGACGGAGCATAATACAGGCTCGGATGCCGGGGGAATGAATACCACCGCAGTAAAGGACGGCAACGGCTGGATCATCAATGGCGCTAAAAACTTTATTACGCATGGTATCAGCGGAGATATTGCCGTTGTAATTGCCCGAACCGGAAAAAAGGGAGATAGCCACGGGATGACCGCTTTTGTGCTCGAGAAGGGCATGGACGGATTTTCAAGTGGAAAAAAGGAAAATAAATTGGGAATGCGTGCCAGTGAAACGGCGGAAATGATCTTCACGGACTGCAGGGTACCCGATTCCCACCGTCTGGGAGAACCCGGTGCGGGTTTTGTTCAGTCCATGAAAATACTTGATGGTGGCAGGATTTCTATTGGAGCCCTTTCCCTCGGCATTGCCAAGGGTGCCTATGAAGCAGCGCTGGCGTATTCCAAGGAACGGGTGCAGTTTGGAAAGCCCATCAGTGAATTTCAGGGGATTTCCTTTAAACTTGCAGAGATGGCCACGGAAATTGAGGCCTCCGAATTGTTGCTCCACAAAGCCGCATTTCTGAAGAACGAAGGCAGAGAGATGACCAAGTTCAGCGCAATGGCGAAAATGTATGCTTCGGAAGTCTGTGTAAGGGTAGCCAATGAGGCTGTGCAGATTCATGGAGGATATGGCTATACGAAGGATTACCCTGTGGAAAAATTTTACCGTGATTCCAAGCTCTGCACGATTGGTGAAGGCACCACCGAAATTCAGAAGATTGTGATTGCCAAGAATATTTTAAAATAAATAGTTTTCATTTCACTTATTCCCATTATATTTGCACTCTCAAATCATTAAAGAAAGGAGGTTGTAGCCCATGTTAATAATACCTGTAAAAGAAGGAGAAAATATAGACCGCGCTCTGAAACGCTTCAAACGTAAGTTCGACAGAACCGGGACCATGCGACAACTACGTAAACGACAGCAGTTTACAAAACCCTCCGTAGAACGCAGACAACAGGTTCAAAAGGCCCAGTATATTCAGGGTTTAAGGGATCAGGAAGAGATTTAGGAATTCTCTTTTCCAATGACAAATTTAACGCGCTTCTGATCTTTTCAGAAGCGCTTTTTTTTTACCACAGTTTTAGGAGGTTTTGTAGTTTTACAATATGTCTGTCGCTTCCTTTATTTCCTATTTGGCGCTTGAGAGGAAATTTTCCCCCCACACGGTAAACGCATATACAAGTGATCTTGCGGAATTTCATGCTTTTTACCTGGGTCAGCACGGCGTGGATGCAACGGAGGACGTCAATTATGGAAGTATCCGGAGCTGGATCGTTTTTCTCGTAGAGCATCAGTTGTCCAACAGATCTGTGAACAGAAAGATCGCTTCGCTGAAGGCCTATTTCAAGTTCCTTGTTCAGGTGGAGAGGATAGATGTGAGTCCCCTGGCAACGCATAAGGCGCTTAAAACACCCAAAAAGGTCGAAATTCCATTTTCTGAGAAAGAGATGGATCAGGTTCTGCTGCAATTCCAATTCGAAGACACATTTGAAGGACAAAGGGATAAAATGCTGATTGAGCTACTCTATACATCGGGTATCCGTCGTTCTGAACTTATAAATCTAAAATTGAAGGACCTCAATTTTCACGGAAAGACTTTGAAGGTGCTTGGAAAACGAAATAAAGAACGTGTCATTCCGCTGCTTTCCCAAACTTGTGAGCACCTGGCCGACTATCTTAAATCACGTGAGGAAGTGGTAAAATGCCAGGCTGAATCATTTGTTTTCATCTCTAAAAGTGGTCATAAAATGTACGAAACACTTGTGTACAGGATAATAAATAGGTATTTTAGTAAGGTCTCTTCAAAAGTGAAAAAGAGTCCGCATATTTTACGGCATACCTTTGCCACCCACCTGCTATCCAATGGAGCAGATCTTAATTCAGTGAAGGAATTGCTGGGACATTCAAGTTTGGCATCAACGCAGGTTTATACCCACAACAGTATTGCCGAACTTAAAAAAGCGCACAGGGCTGCGCATCCCAGAAGCCGGGAATAGCACCACGTTCTTTAAAATTGTTTCATCTTAAAATCCGTAACGAATGAGAGTAATCACACAGTCCGTCAATTTTAACGCTGATGGTAAACTAATCGATTTTGTACAGAAAAGACTTGATAAACTGGAACTGTTCTATGACAAAGTCATAAGTTCCGAGGTATTTTTAAAGGTTGAAAATACAAGCCTTAAGGAAAATAAGATAGTGGAAATAAAAATGATGGTTCCCAAAGATCGGTTTCTTGTAAAGAAACAGTGTAAATCCTTTGAGGAAGCTGTCGATTCGGCTTGCGGATCCCTCGAGCGAAAACTGGTGAAAAAGAAGAAAAAGCCCAGAACCAATGGGGCTCTAAAATTTTTGTAATTTTGTTTTGATTAAAAAAATAATTATCTACATTTGCAGTCCGTTAGAAATAGCGGGCTTTTTTTGCGATATAATGCTTGAAAAAGCCGATGTAGCTCAGCTGGCTAGAGCAGCTGATTTGTAATCAGCAGGTCGTGGGTTCGACTCCCTCCATCGGCTCAAGTTATAAGTGGATTTTCCGGAAGGACAAAGACCAGCTTGAAGCGTTAAAGCGCATTGATAGTTAGTCGATTAAGGGCTTGACAAAGAGGAGGTTGAAAATAGGTAGACCGAGTTGACCCTGATCTGGCAGTTGCACAAAAGACAGAAGGGAATTGAAGGAGATTGAGATGCGGAGGCAGATAGATCCGGATCGAGGCAGGAGAGGAAGAAAACCGACCATAGCATAAATTCAAACGTACGGAAGCGATTGGGTTACTAGATTTTGATGCTTCCAAAGTTCATAACGTAGTGAAGATATAGGATGGGGAGATACTCAAGCGGCCAACGAGGACAGACTGTAAATCTGTTGGTTTCACCTTCGCAGGTTCGAATCCTGCTCTCCCCACGGATATTTTAACCACATCCGTCATTGCAGGGGTGTTGACATGTTGAATTGCAAATTACGCGGGAGTAGCTCAGTTGGTAGAGCGTCAGCCTTCCAAGCTGAATGTCGCCGGTTCGAACCCGGTCTCCCGCTCTGAAAACTAAAGGAATATTGTAAAATTTCCTGTGGTTTTGAAATAGTGAAGAAAGCGTTTTGGGTGCGCAAGCTGTACCCGGAAAATGTTCTTGGGAACTGACCTTCGCTTGACATCCTGGGATAAGCAATTGGTGTTTTTGTAGAAACTGTTGTAGGTGCTGCCGGAACCTTTTTAACATGGAACCCTCGACCAAACATGCCGACGTAGCTCAGGGGTAGAGCGTTTCCTTGGTAAGGAAGAGGTCACGGGTTCAATTCCCGTCGTTGGCTCACTTAGAATAATAATTGGACACTAATATAAACTAAGATTAAATCAAATAAAAATGGCAAAGGCAACTTTTGATCGTTCCAAACCTCACATGAATATAGGTACTATTGGACACGTTGATCACGGTAAAACTACGTTAACTGCGGCTATCACTTCGGTATTGGCCAAAGCTGGTTTATCGGAAGCAAGGAGTTTCGATTCTATCGACAATGCTCCTGAAGAAAAAGAACGGGGTATTACGATTAATACCTCTCACGTAGAGTACCAGACAGAGAACAGGCACTATGCACATGTTGATTGTCCCGGACACGCGGATTATGTGAAGAACATGGTAACGGGTGCTGCTCAAATGGATGGTGCTATCCTTGTCGTTGCCGCAACTGATGGTCCAATGCCTCAAACGAGAGAACATATCCTTCTTGGACGCCAGGTAGGTATTCCAAGAATGGTGGTATTCCTGAACAAAGTAGATATGGTGGACGATGATGAGCTTCTGGAGCTGGTAGAAATGGAAGTAAGAGAGCTTCTTTCCTTCTATGAGTACGACGGAGACAATGGACCTGTCATTTCAGGATCCGCATTGGGCGCCTTAAACGGCGAACAAAAATGGGTGGATTCCGTTATGGAATTGATGTCTGCCGTTGACAAATGGATCGAAATGCCTAAAAGGGATGTTGAGAAGGAATTCTTGATGCCTGTAGAAGATGTTTTCACAATCACAGGACGTGGGACCGTAGCAACAGGACGAATCGAGACCGGAGTTGCGAATACTGGAGATTCCGTGGATATTATTGGAATGGGGGCACAAAAACTGACTTCAACTGTTACAGGTGTTGAAATGTTCCGTAAGATTCTCGATAGAGGTGAAGCTGGTGATAACGTAGGAATTCTATTGAGAGGTATTGAAAAAACGGATATCAAGAGGGGCATGGTTATTTGTAAACCAGGTTCTGTGAAGCCTCATGCAAAATTTGAAGCAGAGGTTTACATCCTTAAAAAAGAAGAAGGTGGAAGGCACACTCCTTTTCATAATAACTACCGACCACAGTTCTATGTCCGTACTACGGACGTGACCGGAACCATCAACCTTCCAAGCGGTGTTGAAATGGTGATGCCAGGTGATAACCTTACCATCATTGTAGACCTTTTGCAACCCATCGCATTGAGTGTGGGATTGCGATTTGCGATCCGCGAAGGTGGCAGAACCGTTGGTGCGGGTCAGGTTACCAAAATATTGGATTAATCGCATACGATAACTATTTGCAATGAAGGTGTCCGCCGATGGCGGATACCTTTCAATGTAATTAACTACGGGTGTAGCTCAGTTGGTAGAGCACTGGTCTCCAAAACCAGGTGTCGGGAGTTCGAGTCTCTCCTCCCGTGCTTAAGGATAGGGAAGAGGCAGAAGAGACGGGAAGTTTATCCGTCGGCGTAGCTGAAGGAAGTCTCTCCTCCCGTGCTGAAAGAAAAGGAAGAGGCAAAAGGATCCAGCGGCGCAGCCGAAGAAATAGTACCGGATTATTAAATACACTGAATGCTGACATATATTAAGGAATCCGTAGAAGAGTTAAGAAATAACGTTACCCTGCCCAGCCGGGCTGAAGCTTCTAACCTAATGGTAATAGTTGCGGTTTTCTCAATCCTGTTTGCATTGGCGACCTGGGGTGTAGATACTGTCTTTAGCGAATTAATTACATTGTATTTTAACACATTAATAAATTAAGCAGGGATCGATGTCAGAAGTGCTGGATAAGAAATGGTATGTGGTGAGGGCCGTAAGCGGTCAGGAGAATAAGATCAAAGGATACATTGAAACTGAAGTAGAACGTCATGGCTTCGGTGATTTCCTGGAAGAAGTTCTGGTTCCTACTGAAAAGGTGGTGCAAATCAGGAACGGTAAGAAAATAAATAAGGAGCGTGTATATTTCC
>JBGTMS010000050.1:0-39569 GCA_041743425.1 Zeaxanthinibacter sp.
CTTGATGCTGGCGGTAGAAACAAATAGTCCGCAAGTGGTGGAATTTCTTCTGAAAAATGGTAGTGAACCATCGGCGATAGATAATCACGGAAATAGCATGGCCTATTATTTGGCGGTATCGTATAAAAGCGAAAAACCAGAGCCATTCAATGAAAAACTGAAATTACTTGATGATATGGAAATACCTCTCAATACAGTTCAGGCCGAAGGCAATACCCTAAATCATATAGCGGTTCAAGAAAATAATATGGAACTGCTGAAACGCCTGGTTGATTATGATATCCCCGTTAACGCTAAGAACGAAGAAGGTCTGACGGCCTTACACCTGGCTGCTATGAAAGCTGAAGATGACCAAATGATGAAATATCTTATTTCCATAGGAGCTGATCCACAACTCAAAACGGATTTTGATGAAACGGTTTATGATCTGGCGAGCGAGAACGAACTTCTAAAAAAGCAAAACGTTGCCCTGAATTTTTTAGATAAATGAAACATTTAGACAAGATTATCCCGGCCTTACTGCTTACAGGCCTTCTTTTTTCCGGATTTAAAGAAATCAACACCAAAGCTGTTAAATGCCTGATCCAGATGAGCAATTATTCCGGGGAAGGCGCTTATATCGTGGTTTCCCTGATAAACCCATCTGGAGAGTATGAAGATACCCTTTATGTGCAGGGAAAAGATAGTGAGTGGTACAGTGAAATTCCGGAATGGTGGAAGTTTTATGGCAAAAACCGTCCGGATATTAATGCCATTTCAGGGGCTACCGTCAGCGGGGGCGAACGCACTATTAGTGTCTTACAGATTCCTGTAGATAAAATCGATCAGGGCTTCAGCCTGCGATTTGAAACCTCCGTGGAAGATCAGGAATATTACAAGGACGACCTTCAATTCCCTCTGACTTCGGAAAACCTGGCCAATAAAAAAGAAGGAAAAGGGTTCATTCGTTACGTTCGTATGCTGCCTAATGACTGATGTCCCAATAAATAAGGGATTAAAATAGTTTTTTATGACCCTTTCTATATGGCGGTATAGTCATTTACTATTGGCCATTACTTCCTCTGTATTTCTTCTGATTGCCTCGGTCACCGGAGTTATCTTAGCGCTGGAACCCATTACCCATCAGGCCAAAGGTTATGCAATTCAGGATTGGGAAGAGATTTCCCTGGCCACCACCCTTCGGGGGCTCAAGGAAAGCTATGATGAGGTCTTCACTCTGGAAGTTGAATCTTCCGGTTTTGTAAAAGCTTCCGTGCTGACGGCAGACCTGGAAAATCTGGACCTATATATTGATCCACGCACCGGGTATCAATTGGGAAGGGTGGCGAAAAGACCTTATATCTACAGTTTTTCGACCAATTTACATCGCTCTCTTTTTCTTAAAAGTACAGGTCGTATTTTCGTGGGACTAATTTCCTTCTTTCTTTTTTTGATTGCCATTACCGGCATATGCTTATTGGCAAGACGGCAGGGTGGCTTTAAACGCCTGCTTTCAAAAGTTCGTCAGGAGTACTTTGAAATGCGATACCATGTTATTTTAAGTCGATGGTTGTTTATCCCCATTGTGGTCGTCGCCCTGACAGGGGTATACCTTTCAGCTGCCACGTTTGAGTTGTTGCCTGATTCCCGGATTCAGCCTCGGGAAATAACAACCCTACAGGATTCCGAGATTTTTGATAACGTTTGGGAAATTCCGATTTTCAAAGAAGTAAAATTGGAAGAAGTAAGGAGAGTAGATTTCCCATTTTCGGAGGATCCTGAAGAATATTATCAGATTGCCCTTCAGGACAGCGAGATTAAAGTAAACCAACAAACCGGGGTTATAATAAGCAGAGCTATTTACCCATTCGTTCTACTCGCCTCACGTTTGAGCCTGGTACTGCATACCGGAGAAGGAAGTGTTTTGTGGTCTTTTATTCTTCTTCTCACCAGCGCTTCTATCCTGTTCTTTATGTACTCCGGATTTACGATAGCACTGAGGCGCAGGAAAAAAACAAAAATTGAAGCGGCGATGACTGATGCAGACGCGAGCGAGTTCATTATTCTGGCCGGCTCAGAAACCGGGACCACATATGACTTTGCAAAGCGGGTGTACAGTGCCCTGACCAGGGCAGGTAAAAGTGTTTTCCTTACGGACCTTAATTCGTACGTCCCCTTCGCAAAGGTGCGGCAGTTAATCATCCTTACCTCCACTTATGGCAAAGGTGAACCTCCAGCAAATGCGAGAAAGTTCAGAACTATTTTTCCGGCAGTTGACCAAAAGAAAGAGATCGGGTATTCCATCATCGGATTTGGCTCAAAGGATTATCCTGATTATTGCCGATTTGCGCAGGATGTTGAGGGTCTTTTAGCGGAACAAAAGGGGTTTCGCGCCATCTTGCCGCTTGCCATGATCAATAAAGCCAGTTTTTACGAATTGGAAACCTGGGCAAGGCAATGGAGTGAACAAGTGGGTGTTCCCATTTCAGTAGAACCTCCTCAAATGAAAATAGAGCAGGGTAAGCAAATACTACTTACTGTTGTAGAGCGATCAGAGTTGAATGTGGACCAAACCTTTTTACTTCGTTTGAGCCCGAATCGAAAAATAAAATTCACCTCCGGAGATTTGCTCTCCATCTTTCCAAACGATAACACCAGCGCCCGTCAGTTTTCCATAGCACGAATAGACACCGATATTCTGCTGAGTATTAAGAAACGTGAATCCGGAATTGTTTCCACTTTTCTCTATGGCTTGAAAGAAGGAGACAATATACGAGCCGCCATTGAGCCCAATCCCCACTTTCATTTTCCAAAGAATGCCGCGTCCGTCATCCTGGTAGGAAACGGCACCGGCATCGCCCCTTTCCTAGGGATGATTGGATCCAATAAAGATGCCGACATCCGGTTATACTGGGGAGGACGCACCATGAAGTCATTTGAGATCTATGAAGAAAGTCTGAAAAGGTCCATTTCACAAAAGTCAAATTTCTCCATTTACAAAAGCTTTTCCAGAGAGGAATCAAAGAAATACGTACAGGATCTGGTAGCTCAGGACGGCGATAGTTTTGTAAAGAATTTTGAAAATGGGGGAACCTTGATGATTTGTGGGTCATTAGCCATGCAGCATGCCGTACTGGACACCCTTGAAATCCTACTGAATGGGAGCACCTCTATCAATCTTCAAATGCTTGAAGCCAACGGTCAAATAAAGATGGATTGCTATTAAGGCAGGATCTGATTCGCTGAAATGCTAATTTCAGAGTATATAAATCCCAACCCATCCCCCGGACTTTTAAATCCGAAAATCCAATTGATTACTTACCTTTGAATGAGAGGCTTAGAATCGCCTTATGCCATTTTTAAAAGTCGTCCTAGTCCTTTTATCAAAACAGAAAGATCGACAGCAATAAATGTGAAGGATAATGAAATTTACCGCCATCCTGATTATATTCCTGTCGATCATTTATGGTCCTGCTGAGGCGCAAACGCAGCCCTTTATAGGTAAGTTGAAGCCATTTGAAGGTGCATGGAAAGGTGAAGGAAAATTATTCGGTTCCCCGGCCACATTTCAGTTAAGCTTTAGTTTTGAACTAAATGACAACTTCCTTCAATTAAAGTTTCGAAATGCATATACTGCACAGAATGATTCATATGCCATGGATGCATTAGCCATGTATAAAATGGAAAGCGATAGTACGCTAACGGGCAAGTGGTTTGATTCGCGCGGAATGATGTTGGATCTGACTTCAACACTTAAAAACAACATCCTTACATCGCTATGGAGTAACGATCGGGAACAGGGTCAAACCGTATATCAAATGATCAATCAGAACCAATTATTGGTAAAGGACTATGTTTACCGCAGCAATGAATGGGTGTTGTTTGGTGAAGCAAACTACAGGAAGGAGAACTGATAACAGATGGTAGCTTTAATTTCTGTGAGTCAAATATCTTCCATTGATATATTTTCGACTTTTACTATTGCTTAACACCTTTCGATTTCAGCTATTCTAAAACTCCTTTCGCTTCCTTCCCAACCTTTCTGCGTGCTCAAGTAAAGTTATTCCATGTGGTCCTTTACTTTGAAGAATTGCGGGGTAAGTTGACACCATAGATGTAACTATATCAAGATTACCCAACATCGCAGCGCAAAATATATCCATGCGTGCGCCATTTTGTATTAAAAATGCGGCAATGTCACGCTCTCCCATATGGGAAGCCCCAATCAGTGCAGTTTCAAAATCGCCCTTGCCCCAATCCCCACCGGCGTTTATCAGACCAGATGTTTCTTCCAGCATTTCTTTAACTGCAGTTAAATCAGAAAGGCCTTTACTGACGAACTGCATTACCATATCATCCTTTAAGGCGGGTGGTCTTTCTTGTTGCTGAGCGTAAGAGTGCGGCAGTAATAAAAAGGTCCCTGCACTTAAAACACCGGTTTTTATGAACTTCTTTCCATCCATACTTTAAATCTATAACAAGTCAGATTGCCGAACTTATTATAAATCTTAAAAAATTAATTTAACATGAATAGAGGTTAGCTTTTTATGTCGAAAATTCTTTTTCCCTAATCCTAAAGGGCAATCACTTTCTCTATCAGGGCTGCCATTATAGGATTTTTCCTCCCTTTTAGGGTATGGGAACAGAAAAATCCGGTTTCATTAGCTTATCCCTTATTCACATTAATTCATGTAATCAAGTACATCCAGTAACAATTTATTGTATTCCCAATTGTATTTTCAGATTACAGAAAGCAGAGATAGCCAAGGGTCATTTCAGCCAACCATCCACGTGAATGTACAAAGAATCAGGTTTTACAGAAGTATTTGGGGCCGTGTCAAACTTATCTAGCCATTGACAAGCTGCACCAGTTTCATCCGGCTGTTAATGCCGATTTTAGTATAAATACGGTGGGTATGGTCCTTCACCGTCTGAAGGCTGATAAATAATTCATCAGCGATCTGTTGGTTGGTCTTGCCCTCGCAAATCTTATCAATAATGTCCCTTTCGCGTTTGGTTATCTGGTAAGTAATACAGAGGTGCTCTTTTTTATCTTCGCTTGGAGATCCGGCAGTAATTGGGGGAAATAACTGGTCTCCCTTTATCCGGAGGTAGAAAATTGGTATTATGTTAGTAAGGAAATACAGCAAAACAAAAAGGCCCCCCTCCCATCCCCCGGTGTTCACAAAACTAAGAACCAAGCCCCGGATTATACAACCGATGGCCATCAAAACAAGGTACACATAGATCTCATGTTTCCGGGACGGGCTACCGCCTGAAACCTGCCAGAAAGCCTTCCATACGAATATCGACACGTACACGCTATCCAGAAGCAGGATGCCACTCACAACCATCCATTGATGGGTCAGATGAAATATATTAAAATCTTTGAATAGAAACACGTAAGAACCCCATATAACCGGGATTGCCAGGAAGAGGATCAGGCTGTGAATACCAAATTGTAGCCTTGCAGTGAAACGATGTCCTGATAATGAATAGCTCATATTTACGAGCATGATAGATGCCAGAAGGAGGAATGGGATGCTTATCATCGGCATAAGGATGATGACACTGGGGATGATGCCGGAGTCCAGTTGCAGGGCAAAAAGCAATGTTTGCATCATCTTCTGCGCCATGACCCCGTAAAAGGCAAACCCGTAAAAGGTGATTAAATAATAAAAGTAATACTTCAGAAATGGGCTATCATAGCTTTGCAACATCTCATAAGTCAGTAGGGTTGCCGCTATTGCAACGGCCACACAGAGGATTCCGACAAGGACGACTAATATGGGTGTCAATGGATAGGTTTTTCGATGTTAAAAGTATAGAATGGCAATCAATACCCTACCCTACCATGGTAGTGAATTTTCAAAACACTACTTAAGTTGGAAGGATATCTCTTAAATGCCAAGTACATTTAAGGCATCAATAACTAGTGTTTATGGAACTGTTACCTCAACAACTAATGCCCAGAATCACTGTGTCCGGAAGTTATCATTATGCCTGGAAACAATTGGGTAAGTACTTCCTCTTATTTTTTGTCATTGCCCTACTCCTCAGTATCGCAGACGCTCCCACTTCCGTAGGCAAAGATGCCGACAAGGATGTCGGTCCTTATTGGGTGATGCTGCAAATGGTGGTGGTCGCTTACTGGTTTCTGATACTTCCTGTATTTAATTATGGCGGCGACCTGCTATACCTGCAGGGGGTCAGGAACGAGAAGATGGATTTAACCACCCTGCTCTCTGGTTTCAGGGAAAACTATCTGAGTATTATTTTGACTCACCTGCTGTGTTTTACCCTGATAGGCATCGGATTCATTTTCCTTATTATTCCCGGGATCATCCTGGCTTGCCGGCTGGTCTTTGTTTCGTATCTGGTCATGGATAAGCGACTGGAACCAGTGGCGGCCATCGAAAAGAGCTGGGCAATGACCCGGGGACACGGATGGAAGATTTTCTGGATGGCTATGCTGGGCATCCTTATTTTTATCGCAGGCATCATATGCTTTATCGTAGGTGCCTTCATATCCTACATGTGGATCAAGGCCGCTTTTGCATCTCTCTATTATGCTATCGACCTACAGGAACATGCACAGGTTACTTACGGACCGAAATCCGGGGCGCCCATTTAATTCCGACTTAATTCGATTGCAATTTAATTTATCGTATCAACTTCGAATATTTTCAACTCAGTTCGTATCAAAACCCAGTTATTATTTATTGAATATTATTATTGAAAAAGGCAGCAGGGATTTTTAAGGAATAAATAGAAAGGCAAATTTAATAACCGGGATTAAAATAATCCGGATATTAGGTCATGTTTGCATGATGTGAAAATGGTTTCTTTTTTAGAAAGATTTTTTGCAGCCTGAATCCGATGTGCCAACAATATGTATCTTACACCGTGAAATGCACAATTTGATTTCTCTTAGGGAGAACTGCAATCAAAAAGGTTATCAATGCGAATTGAACAAACTAAAAACAGGCGTTATATGAGTAATAATGCAGGTTTCCGAAAGCTGACATGCCTCCTGCTAGTCGTTTTCTCAGCCTGCAAAGTCGTCAAAACCGATCAGGGAGATGCCTTGCCTGGCAACACCTGGGAACTCGATTATATCACCGGACCCAGGATTGCTTTTGAGGGACTGTTCCCTGACAAGAAGCCACGGATTACTTTTGACAGCGCTGCAGGTAAAGTTGCCGGGAACAGTGGGTGTAACGGCTATACAGCCGACTATGCATTGAAAGGGCCATCCCTTACTTTTGGTCCTCCGGGACCCGCGACTAAAATGTATTGCGGAGAAGGTGAATCCCGCTTTCTGGAGATGATGCAGGAGGTGGATGGCTACGAAATTGATACAGAAGGCCGGCTGCATTTTATGACTGCTGAAATGCCACTAATGCGCTTTCGCAAAATAAATTAGAAATCAGATGAAGAACGTACTGCTTTTCTGCCTTGGCATTGTACTACTATTGAATTGCAAAAATGCTCAGAAGCCGGCCGAGGCGCCATCAGAGGGAACAAATTCTCAGGAAGGCAAACCTACTTCCTCGCTGGTCATAGGATGTTATGCTTATGATGGAAATGGCAGTAGCGTCCAGTTCGAAATTACATCAGATGTAAATCCTGTTAAAGGTCACCTGAATTATATGCTCGCTGAAAAGGATCGGAATACGGGAACTTTCTCCGGAAACTTAAAGGATGGAAAATTAATTGGCACCTATACGTTTCAGTCGGAAGGGACCGGAAGCCAGAGAGAGGTGGCATTTCTCCTGAAGGAGGGTCAACTTATTGAGGGTTATGGAGAAATGAATGAGACTGGCAACGCTTTTAAGAACCGTGAGAATATCAGCTTTTCTTCAACCATGCCCCTTTCCCGAACCAATTGTCAACAGTAAGCCGGATCAATTAAGATGATCAGCGATTTGCAACGTTTAGATCATTCTTAATCGGATCAACCATTATTTCAATGTGATTACCATATTTGGTACATTGTTGCTATATTGGTACTGTCTAAAAAGTACACTAGTATGGATACGCCACAAACAACCATTGGCATCAAAAAGGCCAATAGAAAGGCAGTCGTCGAGATGTTGCAACAACTGCTTGCGGATGAGTTTCTGCTTTATACAAAAACAAGGAATGCACATTGGAATGTCGAGGGAATCGATTTTCACGCGATGCATGTTTTTTTTGAAGAAGAATACAACAAGCTCGAGGTCTTTATAGATCAGATTGCCGAGCGAATCCGGATGCTGGGATTCTATTCACCCGGAACTCTGGCAGAATTTCTGGAATTAAGTCATCTTGTAGAGAATACTCCCGAATCCAATAGCAGCAGAAGTTATATCAGTCAGCTCCTCAAAGATCACGATACTATAATTAAGTTCATAAGGAAAAGTATTGGAGATAATGCGGAAGCACATAATGACGAAGGCACGGCTGATTTTATAACTGGAATTCTGCAGGAACATGAACAAATGTCCTGGATGCTGCGCGCTTCCCTGAAGGAAGTCTGATAATCACAATAAACTATATTATAGGAACCTGAACTCTTGCTAATGAAGTTCAATTTGCCGGCAATCCTCCGGAAGGATTGGTATTTTAGAGACAAATATTACTTCCGGAACTTCCAAATTAAAGAACGCCTTTCCTGATTCCTGAGGTATTTCTTAAAAGCAAGCTGGCTTTTAAATTGGGTGGTTTTTAGTACTGTTTCTTCCACTGTTAGTTCGAACGACGACTTTTGGAAACACCAGGGAGCGACCGTTAATTCGTTGTTTTCACTTTTCTTCAGGTAATATGTTTCGTTTTCTATGGAAGTATTGATCTCTACCTCTCTTCCCGCATCTGGAATTTCGTCTTTGCATAAAACAAGCGAACAACGGTCACAAAATCGAAGCAGATCATAAGCTGCTTTTGCCCGGTCATTGGAAATACCGAAATGAGACAATACCTTTTTTCTAAAAAGCTGCTGATCTCTCAGAAATCTCTCTGCCTCCTTAAATTTTTTCCCTAGAGAACCGTAAAGAAAATCTAAATGATAAGAAACAAGAAGGGCGGTCCATAGTGATTTACTCTTTGCCTGTTTTATGACCCGTTTGGCACGTAGTATAGAGTCCTGCACACGGACATCGTACTCTGTAAAATCCATGGGTAACCCTACCTCGGATACATAACGTTTTTCCTTAAAATTCAGCTGCTGGTCATCGTGTTCCACAATCGCAACGAGGGTCTCGAACCATAGGGTTGGTCTGAGTCGTATTTGAAGTTCCTGCCCTATTTTGCCGGCCAATAATCCGTGGGCAGCCTGATATATAATATGAATTCCTTCTGATGAGCTTCTTACAATCATTGATTCAACTTTGCGATTAATATAATAGAACTACCCCTTCAGGTAAATTCGCCTGATGCTCCGGGCCAGTTTACGCGGTGCCTCCATTGGCATAAGATGTCCGATGCCGCTTAAGGCTACCATGGAAGGTTTTACAAGATTCGGCAGGACTTCTTTCAATATCTTTTCCCTCTTTATTACCGGATCGTCATTGGAATAGATCAAATATGAAGGACTAGATAGTCCTTTAATTCTATCCGCAATATCGTCCGTCATCCCGCTCAGCAACCACCATATGGAAGTACTATCATGCATTCTAAATTGAGATGCGACAGCATAGCCAAATCTTTTTTTTCCTAATTTTTTTATGATCGCCTGCGCTATGGAACGCACGGCCTCCTCTTCATTTAAAGGTTGTAACCTTCGCTGTATTTCATTGTCCTTCATCTCTTCTGTCGTCGGTGGGGAAGGGGCTATAAGTATAAGTTTTGCGGGGGGAGTTTCTGTCGATATCTGTGCAGCATATAAAGCCAGCTTGGCACCCATAGAATGCCCGCAGAACACGTACTCCATTAAATTCAACTCATTATTACAATTATTGATATATAGCGAGAATGCATAAATAGACGGAGACTCCAAAGGTGGCGTACCACCAAAACCGGGTAGGTTAAGAAGAACACAGCGGTATTTCGGTCCAAGTTTTCTGACCAGCCAGCTCCAGCTGCCACTGTCGCCTCCAAAGTAATGAACAAAGACCACCACCCTGGGGCCGTCACCCACTATCTTATAATTAGTACTGACCTGATCGTTCATTTTACAGAATTATAGAAAACCACTGTGCCGCGGTTTTGTTTAAATAACTTTGGTTTTATAGACACCGCGGTTAGCGAATGTAGCCCAGCGAAGTATCACATGAAACTCTCCATTGCAATCGCATTAAATATTCCTTGCTTCGGAGTAATTTCAAATGGCTGCGTCCGGGAGCTATTGCAGCCGAATTTTCAGCCATCGCATCTTAAGCTCTTAACCCCCAGCGTTATCTTTGACGCAATATAGCCTCCGGGCTTAGTTAACACAGAATTAATGGACTTAAAAATTAAGGGTAAAACCGCGCTCATTACAGGAGGTGACTCCGGGCTTGGTATCGAACCGGCCAAATTCCTGGTACGTGAAGGCGTACATATTGTGCTTTCAGATAAAGAGGACGGGCCTCTGCTTCAACAGGCAGTTAAAGAAGTACAGAAGGAGGCATCAGGAGAGAATAAGGTGGTAGGCATCGCTGCCGATCTGGCTGCTAACAAGCAGGTTTTGGTCCTCGCGGAAAAAGTTAATGAGGTGTTTGGGGGAGCCCATATCGTTTTTCATTCAGCCGGAGCCAGAGGGGCAGCAGGGGATTTTTTATCCATCTCCGATGAGGATTGGATGAAAACCATTGACATTGATCTGCTTGGTGCTGTGCGGATTGCAAGAGCTTTATTCCTCAAATGCAACACTTAAAGTGGGGAAGGATGGTGATGGTGGCCTCTGAAAATGCATTTCAGCCTTACGCCGAAGAAAGTCCCTATAATGCGTGCAAGGCAGCGGTTATCAATTTGTCCAAATGTCTTTCCAGAGCTTATTCGAGGGAAAATATCCACTTTAATTGCATATCACCGGCCTTTATTCAAACTCCGATGACTGACGCCATGATGGAATCTTTAGCAAAGGAGGGAGGTACCGATGTGCAGGAAGCCGTGCAATGGTTTGTTAAACATAAACGACCACATATTGGCATGCAACGCCGCGGAAAACCAGAAGAAGTGGCGGCGGTAATCGCTTTTTTATGTTCCGGGCTTGCAAGTTATATCAATGGCAGCAATTACCGGATTGATGCCGAAGCTGTGGAATCGGCCTTTGGTTAAAACGCTGATTGTTCCCCAAGTAATTGCTGGTTTATAAGTTTTATATTCATCATTCCGACAATCCTGTAGCCACCCATTAACGGGCATCTTTTTATTATCTATCTTGCTGAGATATCAATCTCTGAGTTGCAAGATCCCATGAACAGGTATATTATTTTCACTCCAAAACCCGTCTATCTCACACACGGCATTGCGCTTGTCAGAATCATTTTTGGCGGCCTGCTAATATTTCACGGGCTCGAAGTGTTTAACCCTGTATTGATGAAGGAATACGCCACCTGGGAGGTATTTGAAGGTACCCCCTCCGGATTTCTGGCTTATACAGGAAAATCTGTGGAACTTCTGGCAGGTCTACTTTTTATGATCGGTCTGTTTACCCGCATAGCTGCTGTCCTGACAATAGGCACCTTCACCTATATCACTTTTATCATCGGGGAGGGAAGATTCTGGTATCAGGATCAGCACCCCTTCATGTTCGTGCTCTTTGGAATACTGTTTTTGTTCACCGGTCCCGGCGTTCTGAATCTTGACACCTTCCTTATCCGAAAAAATAAAATGGGTAAATGATCTGCATGCTTTTCCAACAGAACCTCGATAATGGACTTAGCTGTTCAGGACCTCCTGAATGATCCCCAGAAACATCTCAATTCCGGTTTTCAGGATGGCGTCCGGAAAATCGTAGTCCGGATGATGTAAGGGAGGGATATCCGTGCCAGCGCCCAATCCGAACATAGCCGTCCGGTATTTCCTGGAATACCACCCAAAATCTTCTCCGAATTTAAATGGATAGGCTCTTAAAATAACAGGAAAACCTTTATCCTCAGCGACTTTCCTAACAATTTCATTTGCATTTCGATCATTGATGGCCGCAGGGAAGAATTCCATCCATTCAATTGAGAATTCCAATCCCAGGCCGCGGCAGGTAGTAGAAACAACCCTCTCAAGATCCGATTTAAGCAATTCCATACTTCCTTCTGACCATGTCCTCATTGTAACGTGCAACTCCCCCTGTGCCGGAGATATACCATAGGAGGTATTCCCCATCCGGATGAATACCGGAGTAATCACGGTGAAATCTGATCTACCGGGATCAAGGACGTTGAAGCCATCAAATTGCTCCAGAATACCGGAAATTGCAGGTGCCGGACTGATACCTTCCTGAGGTTCCGCAGCATGAGCCTCAATGCCCGTAAACCGGATCGCCATACTTTGTACAGTAGCCGAAAAATGGTCATTTATAATAAGAATACCGTGTTGTATTTCACCAGGGATATTGTGCAGGGCAAAAATATAATCGGGAGCCCACTGATCAAACCTTGAATCTTCCAGCACCATGCGAGCGCCGGTTCCGGTTTCTTCGGCGGGCTGGAACAAAAGAATAACGCTACCACGCCTGCAGGGTAGTCGCTTTAATTCCGGTAAGAGCCCGGCAACCATAGCCATGTGCCCGTCATGCCCACATTTATGGGATACGCCCGGGTTGGCTGATCTATAGTAGGTGTCATTGTATTCCTGAATCGGCAGGGCATCCATTTCACAACGAATCACCACTACCTTCCCTTGCTCAGGGTAATCGTATTTCATGGCCACTCCATGACCGCCAAGTTCATTTAGAAGTTCCCCCGGATAGTGGGAATTAATATAAGCCCGGACACGATCCGAGGTGGTCGATTCCATCCCCGAAAGCTCAGGATAATTATGAAGATCCCTTCTCAAAACAGTGATCCCTGAAAGCGTCACTTCGTCCGTACTATCGGTAAGAAAGGATCTCATAATGCGCTACCATAAAATCAGCTTACGTTAAGGATGGTAGACAAATGATCCGCTGGTTTTCCGTGCTGAATGTCATGGAATTCCAGAGTGAAGAATTTCTACCAACCATTAAAATAGATGGTATTAAATTATTGAATAATAAACATTTACATTTAATTACTCATTATTATAATACCAGGCGCAAATGACTAGCGGGTCAGATAAGCAAGATGATGATGATGATAACCAATAAGGCACCAACGGAGATGTATATCCCGTTTCCAGTGGCCCGGAGAGCCGACTTGATAGCTCGTGCTTCCTTGCGTAACTCTTTCTTCTCAGCACGGCTCAGATCCGATTTATCCATTTCCTTGATTTCATGTAGTCTGTCAACCATGATCCGCACCTCTATTGGCGCATCTTCAGGCAGCGTAGTTCTGGAGATCGGATTTCTTTCGGAGGCCATCACCGGAGTGGCAAAAGTGCTCAATGTAAACACAAGGATCATGGCGCAAATAATTGATTTTTTCATTTTCTTGGTTTTAAGTTATCTAAAGATCAGACATAAATAACATACTTTTCTCAGGATATATTGGGCCCGATCACAATCTAAATTAACTTAATTTACGAAAATCAATGGGATTTGAGGTTCTTCCTAAGCCCCATAGGTGAAATTAAACACTTTATTACGGAAATAGATTACAGCTCGCTTTCTCAGATAACCCATTTTTCCGACCATACGGCCAGTTCATTGCCAGAGGGATCCATAAAATGAAACCGATATCCGCCCGGAAAAGGAAAGATGTCCCGAACGATCTTTCCTCCTGCATTGATAATAGCCCTTCTAACTTCTTCCAGATCGTCGTGGAATAGGACTACCAATGCACCATTCGCAGGAAATTGATCCGTTTTTTCGAATCCCCCTGCAATGCCTTGCTCGTCGAATGCGGTATATCCGGGACCATAATCGGTAAAAGTCCATCCAAAGGCCTGCTGATAGAAACTTTTAATCCTGCCCAGGTCCAAAGCTTTAAATTCCACGTAATTGATCTGATTATCCCTATGGTCCGCCATGACTTTTGAAATCCCCTTAAATCTACCACATATCCTTAAAAGAATCAATAAGAACTTTGGTAGTATATTAAGTTATCGGGGCAGAGGGAAAGAGATATCCTCATACTTTCCCATATTCGTTTGCAGATGTTCTATAATCCGCTCTGCGCGCTTATGAGGGCTATAGGACCGCCTCCCGGCTTCCATAAAGCGCTACGGTATAATATTCCCAACAAATACCTTAGATTTACCGACTTTTCTTTATCTTGAGACTATCTGAACTTTAAATAATCACTGGCATGCCCAATTTTAATATTGCAGTTCTGGGTCCTATTCCAAGGGATCATATTACGACACATAATGGGGAAATTATAGAAAAATACGGTTGCGCGACGCATACGGCCATAGGTCTGGCCAAATTACTGGATGGAGATGGCACAGTTTACCTGGTTTCGCATGTCCGGCAGATAGATGAAACACCCATCAAAGAGATCCTCACCCCTTACAAGAACATAAGTGTTGCACATATCTCCTCAGCTGCTGACCAGGGTGATGTGATACAACTCAGATTTGTAGATCAGAATAACAGGCTTGAAAAACAGACCGGATTTATGAATCCTATTGTACCTGCCGACCTGACTGCCCTTTTGCATTGCGATGTTTTTGTATGTGTTCCGATTACAGATTATGAGGTACCGTTGGAAACCCTGAAATATATTCGTGAGAATAGCGATGGGATCATAATTTTTGATGCCCACGGCCCGACAAATACCACTACGATTATGGGAGACCGCCTCATCAAGTTCTGGATTGACCGTGATCAGTGGCTACCCTATATTGATGTCCTAAAGATGAATCTTGAAGAATCAAGGTGTTGCTGGTTTGAGAAAGAGTACCAGCCTGAGGACCTGAAAGGTTTTGAAGGAGAAAGCACGGATCACTTGCCACAGCTTGCCGATCATGTCTTGAAATTTGGTATAAAATGTCTTATTGTGACCCTTGATGAAAAGGGAAGTGCCGTATTTTACCTGAAAGCCGGCAAAGTGCATCACGAAATTGTAAAGTCGATCTGGGTTGACAAGGTAGTTGATACTACCGGATGCGGAGATTCCTTTGCGGGTGGGTTGGGTTATGGTTTGCTGGTGGATCCCGGGAACTATATAAGTGCAGCAAAATATGCCAACTCCCTTGGAGCGCAACGCACACAGGGGCGCACCTTCGAAGTCTTTAAATCCAGACAGGAAACAGACAGGATGATCCTGGAAAACTATGGGAGTATTTAAGTCTATTGGGAAATCTTCCGCTATCTACAGCACCTGAAATCCGTAGGCATAAGGATCTGCCTCATCTATTGTGATGGTATTGTACCCAAATACTCTGGCCCATCCCCTGATGCTTGGGATAATAGCCTGATTTCCGCCCAGAACTGTTTCCTCCTCCACCCTACCAACAAATTGAGAGCCAATGATGCTCTCATGAATAAAATCCTGTTTCAGGGATAATTTGCCATGAGCATACCATTGTGCCATTCTTGCAGAAGTACCGGTACCACAGGGTGACCGGTCTATGGCCTTATCTCCGTAAAATACCGCATTCACGGCTGTAGCTGCCGATAGCGGGGATAGACCTCCCCAAAGTATATGACTTACCCCCCGAATGGTAGAATCTTCCGGGTGTATGAATTCTTGTGGATATTTCAGGTGAATGAGCTTTCGGATTTCCTGGCTGAACCGGATCAAATCTGATGCATTATAAGCCTGTAGTCCATCGTAATTCTTCTGGATATCGATGATGGCATAAAAATTTCCTCCATAGGCAACATCAAATGTAACCTCTCCCAGCAGGGTACTCTCGACCATGAGATCACTGGCTGCCAGAAAAGATTTTACATTGAACAACTTCACCCAGGTAACTTTACCATCATCCATTTCATAGTTTACTTCCACAAGACCGGCAGGCGTTTCCATCCGGAGCCTTCCTGGAGTTAACGGGATGACAAGGCCTTCTTCAAGTGCAATGGTTACCGTTCCAATACTTCCATGACCGCACATGGGAAGACAACCACTGGTTTCTATAAAGAGGACTCCTACATCATTTACCGGGTCGGCAGGAGGATACAGGATGCTGCCACTCATCATATCGTGTCCCCGAGGTTCAAACATAAGGCCTTTACGGATCCAGTCAAATTCCTGAAGGAAGTGTTGCCGCTTCTCGCTCATGTTTCTTCCCTTAAGATCAGGCCCCCCGCTAGCAACCAGGCGCACCGGATTGCCGCAGGTGTGCGCATCGATGCAAGTAAAACTGTGCTTATTTGTCATGGCCAACGCTGTCAATATAAGCATCTACCCTTTCCTCCAGAATGGCCAGAGTTACAGTCCCCTGCTCTAGAACGATTTCATGAAAATCCCTGATATTAAATTGGTCTCCCAGACGATTTTCCGCTTTCTTTCTCAATTCCCTAATCTTCAGTTCCCCGATTTTATAGCTTAAGGCCTGGCCCGGCCATGATATGTAACGATCAGTTTCCGTATTGATCTCGTGCAGGGACAACGCGGTATTTTCAGCCATGTAATGAACCACGTGTTCACGTGTCCACCCCATGGCATGAATACCGGTATCAACAACCAGTCTGCAGGCCCGCCACATTTCATAGGTCAACTGGCCAAATGATTCGTAAGGAGTAGTATAAATTCCCATTTCATCAGCCAGAAATTCCGTGTAAAGTCCCCAACCCTCGCCAAAAGCAGAAATATAAAGGTCTTTCCTGAATTGCGGGATACTGTCGCCAAGTTCCAGATTGAGTGCCCCCTGAAGATGGTGTCCGGGGACCGCTTCATGTACGGTCAGGGCAGGCAGGGTATACAAAGTCCTGCTGGGAAGATCGTAGGTATTTACCCAATAGTACCCAGGGTCAGTACTCCCGGCTTCAGTACCTATGTAACGTCCACCGGTATACTTTGGAGCTATGGATGCGGGGACCGGAGCCACCCCATAGGGCGTTCTGGGCAGTGTGCGGAAATACCTGGGCAATTGTGCATCTGCCCGCTTTGCAATATCCCTGGCAAACCTGAGTAACTCTTCCGGACTAGTGGCGTAAAATTGAGGGTCTGTCCTCAAAAACGCAAGGAAGTCAGAAAAATTCCCATCAAATTCTAATCCCACAATAATGCTGTCCATTTTGGCATGGATTCTGGCTACCTCCTGTAGCCCTACTTCATGAATTGAGGCAGCCGTGTACTTAGAACTGGTGGTATAAAAATTGATCCTGTTCTGATAATACGCTGATCCCCCCGGAGTTTCGGAAATACCAAGAGTCGACCTGGTATTCGGAAGATATTCTGTTTCAAAAAATTCCTTTATGCGCCTGAACTCCGGTATTACGTGATCCTCCACGGCAATCTGGGCCGCTTCGAGAATGGAATCTTTCTGGGCGCCGCCAATTATATCTGGTAATTCTTTAAATGGCGAATAGAAATAACTTGATTTATAGTCACTTACGATATGATCATTATAAGATCCTTCATAGCCTTTAAATATCACCGATGGCTGCACATGTCCTTCTTTCAGGCCCTCCCTTAAATTCTCAATATGCTGGTCAACAAATGCGGGAATGGCATTTAACTTCCTCAGGTATTCCCTCGCCTGTTCGGCATCTGTGAGTGGGCGGACGATATATGGCAGGTCACTTTGAAATCCGGAATCAGAAAGCAGGGGATTCAGGTATCCTTTAAACTGGTAATAGTCTATCTTTTCCTGTAGCACAAATTGCAGGAGCGTCGCGGAAATTCTGTCGGTCTCCGGAAGATTTTTCAATTCAATATCTTTAAGTGCTTCCAGTTGTCCAGATGCAAAATCTGCCTCTTTCCTATAGCGTTCAGGGGTAAAAAGACCTAATGGATGGGTTGTTTCATCATATGCTTCAAAGGCCTCGTAGTCTTGAACAATGGCCCCAAGCCGATCAGATGTTGAAACTGAAATGTTTTTGTTACATCCAATAGAGAGCAATAAAACTCCACCAATCAAATGCATCCTGATTTTATTACACATAGAAATAGGTATCAAAGTTCCCGATCTGTAAGTTGATTATCTACCATCCGGAGAAGCTTCAACGGGTTGGAGTTTTTTAATTCCGCAGGCAGTAACGCTTCCGGCCAGTCCTGAAAACATAGGGGACGCACCCATCGTTTAATGGCGTCCAGGCCAACCGAAGTGAACCTGCTGTCTGAGGTGGCCGGGAAAGGCCCACCGTGATGCATTGCGCCGCATACTTCAACTCCAGTCGGAACCCCGTTATAAATGATTCGGCCTACCCTGCCCTGAAGCAGCTCAACCGTATGCTTGTACTTTTCGATTTCACCCTCGGCGGCAATGATCGTTCCAGTCAGCTGACCCTCAATTCCTGTAAGGATCGCTTCAAGTTCGTTTTGATCTGCGCATTGCACGACCAGGGAAAAAGGACCAAAAACTTCTTTGTGCAAGTTGCTGTTTTTGAGAAAAGTAGTTCCGGAAACTGATAGAATCGTTGGTCTGCCGTTATTTGCCTTTAATTCAGGTGCATATTCCGCGAGTATTGTTGTCTGCCGTTCCGCTTTAGCCATCTGCCTATTTTTCTCGTAGGTCTCAAAAATATCAGGATGTAACATACTCGATGGTTCAAGGCGCAGCAGCTCTTCAGACAATAGGGCCATAAACTCAGTCAGGCCGTCTCCTTCAAATGCAAACAGCAACCCAGGGTTGGTACAAAACTGACCGGCACCCAATGTTATAGAACCGGCGATGGCTTTGGCCCAGTGCACCCCATTTTTCTGTAGCGCCCCTGGAAGCAGAATCACCGGATTCACGCTCCCCATTTCAGTAAAAACGGGGATCGGTTCCTTGCGTCCGGAAGCAATTCTGCCCAAAGCCAACCCTCCCCTGGTACTTCCGGTAAAGCCAACGGCTTGAATCCCGGAATGCGCCACGAGCAGTTCGCCTGCCTTTATTCCTTTCCCATTCAGATTTGAAAATACCCCCTCCGGCATTCCTGTTTTAATTGCGGCCTGAAGGATGGCAGTTGCCACCATTTCACCTGTGCCAGCATGCATGGGATGGCTTTTAACAATAACAGGACAACCTGAGGCCAGCGCTGAGGCCGTATCTCCCCCGGCCGTGGAAAAAGCAAAAGGAAAATTACTGGCCCCAAAAACCCCCACCGGCCCCAGCGGGATCATCATTTTTCGGATATCTGGTTTAGGCGCAGGCTCCCTTGCCGGATCCGCCGTGTCAATGGTAGCGTCCACCCAGTTCCCCATACGAACAAGGGTGGCAAAAGCGCCGAGCTGAGATATGGTTCTACCTCTCTCACCCATTGCCCGTCCTTTAGGTAATCCCGTTTCCGAACAGTACATATCAAGCAGAGGCTCGCCAAGAGACAGCATTTCCGCGGCAATCGCTTCAAGAAATTGGGCCCTTGCATTGTGGGTAAGCTCAGAATAAGGTCTGAATGCCCGGGTTGCCAATGCCACTGCTTCCTCTATCTCATCGGCTGTAGCCTCATGGAACAGGCATGCGTTGGCTATATTGCGCAGCGGATCAAACGTCTGGAAGGTGTCGCTTCCCCTGGCTGATAATTTATTACCAATACTATTCTTTCCATGTATCATCCGCTAAATTTAATGATAAGTTGTTTTATAATTTGGCAATTCAGGCCGGCATTCTAAAGCTTTGGAAATGATATCTTTCACCTCGGACCGACGTTGTCCGCTGAGTGGCAGCCTTGGCAGCCTTACTCGTTCCGTCCCCAACCCTGTTGCCATTTCGGCCAATTTGATGTTCTGCACAAGTCGCGGATCGATATCCAGCTCAAGTAATGGCATAAACCAGCGATAGATCTCAATGGCCTCTTTTATCCTTCCGGCAGCGGCCAGTTCATAAATGGCTACCGTTTCGGCCGGGAAAGCACAGACCAGACCTGCCACCCAGCCATCGGCACCTATCAGGAGGCTTTCCAGAGCCAAGGTATCTACCCCGCAAAGGATTTTTAAGCGATCCCCAAACCGGTTTCGCATCCTCGTAATATTCGACACATCCCTGGTCGATTCCTTTACGGCCTGGATGGTTTCAATTTCCAACAGGCTATCAAACATGTCAAGAGTAACCTCAATCCCATAATCAACAGGGTTATTATAGATCATAACCGGCAGGTCCGTACTTTTTGCGATGGTTTTAAAATATGTCACCGTTTCTAATTGATTGGCTTTGTACCTCATGGGGGGTAGGATCATGAGACCGGATGCCCCATTTTTGTGCGCCGCAACCGCTGCCGCCACAGCGTTTTTTGTGGACTGTTCCGCGATATTCATTATAACTGGCACCTTGCCATGGCAGATGTTCAGTGTTTCAGAAAGCAATGAATTCTTTTCCGCCTCCGTCAGGGTACTGGCTTCACCCAGTGTACCTCCAAGAATGATCCCATGCACTCCGGCATCCAGTTGCGCTTCTATATTGACACGGAACATAGCA
The DNA here is from genome assembly GCA_041743425.1 of Zeaxanthinibacter sp. Classification (GTDB taxonomy): domain Bacteria; phylum Bacteroidota; class Bacteroidia; order Flavobacteriales; family Flavobacteriaceae; genus JTS-RE37. Next base: position 20,524 of record JBGTMS010000050.1, read on the forward strand.
TGATCCAGTTCATCTGATTCCGTAAATTTTGTTGTAACCGCGGGCATAACACCCTCCCATTTGACTGACATAGACATAAAATTAGAGGATAAAAATACAACCCCTTCCGCCGTATCGTCCATCAAATTTTAGCCATTATTGGTACTATCTTAACATATTTTCAAGCAGAATTACTAGTTTTAAGGTATCCTATGCCATTTACTTGATGAAAGTTCACCCTTTTAAAATTCCAAAACCGGTACAGCAAAGCCTGATGGTACAGGAGGATTATGCACCCGCTTTTTACGACCGCCTCCACCAGCACGAAGAGATTCAGATCAGCGGAATTGTTCAGGGAACCGGCAAATTGCTTGTTGCCGACAGTATTCATGCGTATGGCAATGGTGATATCGTGATTATTGGCCGTAATTGCCCCCATGTATTTCAGAGCAACCCTTCTTCTCAACCTTCACATATGATTTCCCTTTTTTTTACCCGATCCTCTTTTGGCGAAGGATTTTTTGACTTACCGGAAATGGAACAACTCCGTAGATTTTTTGACAGATCCGAGGCCGGATTTCTACTCAACGCCAACAGCAATTCCCTGATGCCGCTGCTTCACAGGTTAAACCGCAGTTCCGGGGTGGCCAGAATATTGCTGTTGATGAGACTGTTACTTAAAATAGAACAGGCGGAGTTCAGGGTGTTAACGGGGTTTATCTATCCCAAAAGAATTAGCTCAAACGAAGGCAATCGCATGCAGATTGTTTTTGATTATGTCGTACGTAATTTTCACAGGGATATCTCCCTTAAGTTGATGGGTGATCTGGCCAATATGTCAATTGGTGCTTTCTGCCGTTTTTTCAGGCAGCGAACGAACAAGACCTTTTTCCAGTTTCTGATTGAACTCAGAATTGAGCATGCCTGTCAGTTACTTTCAGGCAGCAGAGATGTGCCAATTTCCGAAATAGCGGAGTTGTCAGGCTTTAGGTCTGTTTCTAATTTCAACCGCAAGTTCAGAAGTCTTAAAGGCCTCACCCCTACAGCTTATTTTAAATCCATGCATCTGAATACACCTGTCTGAAGTGTGCCAGAAATCGTGCCAGACAGGGAACCTCCTCAATTATTCCCCACGGTCCGTTCCTTTATTTTCTTTTCACTATTTTTGGAAGATTTTGATAAATTATTGCTTTAAATATGAAGAAATTAATCCTTGGCGTAATCCTAATCGTTGCCTCCTGTAATTCATCACAACAAATTGTATCGGAACAACCGGAAAATGCCGGGGAGAAAGTTACTGTCACATCTTTTGCCGCCACCATTACCGAAGCAGAACTAAAAGAGCACTTATATACGTATGCGTCGGATGAATTTGAGGGCCGTGAGACGGGAACCGAAGGCCAGAGAAAGGCAGTTGATTATCTGAGGGAACAATACCGGGCTATCAAGGTGGATGCCGCAAAAAAAGACGGAGACTATTTTCAGGCCGTCCCTTTGGAAACGACTCAGTTGCCTACCGGAACTATTGAAATCAATGGTAAGACCTACCGAATCGGGGACGACTTCCTTTCATTCGGAGCAGCGAGTGGGTCTTTTGAAAAGATTACATATGCTGCCTTTGGTATTGAAGAAACGTCCTACTCCGACTACAAGGGTCTGAATACTTCCGGGAATATTCTGATGATGAAATTCGGGGAACCACTGAATACGGACGGGACCTATACCCTCTCAGGAACTTCGGAAACTTCAATCTGGAGCAGTATGGCGGATGCGATTGAAAAGAGGACCGAACTGGCACAGCAGAAAGGAGCGGCAGGAGTGCTCTATTTTGATCCGTCCAACTACGCGAGATATAAAAGTTACTTTGACTATTTAAAGTCGTCAGAGAATGGCACGATGACAATTAAGGCATCGGAAAACAGTCCGGCTTTTGTGGTCATGTCCAATGCCATGGCACGGGAACTTTTTCCGGATATTGACAAGGAAAATGCTTCAAAAACCTTGAATTCCAAGATAAAATTGGACATACAAAGCGCCAATACCCCGGTTGAAACCCAAAATGTGGCGGCCATTATTAAAGGCTCTGAAAAGCCAGACGAGTTTATTGTCATCTCATCCCATCTGGACCATATTGGAGTAACTGAAGACGGCAAGATCAACAACGGGGCTGATGATGACGGTTCAGGCACTGTAGCGTTACTTGAAATAGCCGAAGCTTTCAAGAAAGCATCGGAGGCCGGTAAGGGCCCTAAAAGATCCATTATTTTTCTTCATGTTACAGGAGAGGAAAATGGCCTGTTGGGATCTCAGTATTACACAGACGTAGACCCAATCGCACCTCTTTCGAAGACGGTTGCCAACCTCAACATTGATATGATCGGACGAACCGACCCAAAGAGATCAGGAGACAGGAATTATATCTATCTCATCGGTTCTGACAAACTGAGTACAGAATTGCACGCACTCTCGGAGGATGTTAATAAGACTTACGCTAATCTTGAGCTGGATTATACGTACAATGATGAAAATGACCCTAATCGCTTTTACTACCGAAGTGATCATTACAATTTTGCCAAAAACAACATTCCCATCATCTTCTATTTTAATGGCACTCATGAAGATTATCATCGGCCAGGTGATACCCCCGACAAAATCAATTACGATTTACTGCAGAACAGAACACGGCTCATTTTCCACACCGCCTGGGAACTTGCCAACAGGGACAAAAGGATTTCGGTAGACAAAATGGCGAAATAGGACGCCCTATTATTTAGAGAGACAAGGTAGCCTCAATATCTCTTTAAGATCCGTTAGGTAGCTGTTTTAGACCAGGAAACAGCCTGTTCATCCGGGTTTCATGGGCTGGATATCTTTAAACCATTGTTATCAGGAAGGTTGGTTCTGAAAACCGCTACTATCCTTTATGGGTTTCATTTTTCAGATTACTGTTAATTTCACGAACATTCCTAATTAAAAAGGTCCCGTCCTTGCGGACGAGACCTCTCAGAGCTTTTTGGGTGGAAGACCGGGTTCGAACCGGCGACCCTCGGTACCACAAACCGATGCTCTAACCAGCTGAGCTACAACCACCATATGTAAGCGATGGCAAAGGTACTTTTTTTTGTCCATTGCTTCAAAATAAAACCTGGGATATTTAAGCTTTTCTAAAGGGAAAATGTTTTCTTTGGAATCCCCTGTTTTTCCCTAAAACATCCATCAAATGTACATTCAGTTCGCTGAAACACACAAAAACCGGCGTTTCACAACATAAATTAGATTGGCTTCCACCTGTATGTTAATTTTATAGATTGACAAAGTTGTGCATAAAAATGTCTCTGCAAACAACCTGCTTTAACACCCTACCCTCTTCCATTAAGAGAGCTATGCTACTTTTATGGGCCGGACTGTTTGCGTTTATACCCGGCGTGGCTCAGGATAAGGAAAGATCAAGGCTTGAAAACCGTATTGCGGAGCTCAGATCAGACCAAGATTTCACTACAAAGGATTCGACCTATATTGATCTGCTTAATGAACTCGGCCATAAAGTTCGTTTCTATCATTCTGACAGCCTTCTCATTCTGGCCAAACAGGCATTAAAACACAGTGTACAATCCGGATATAAAGTAGGAGAGAGCAGATCCTTGCTGCGGATGGGAGATTACTATTCGGATAAGGGGGATAATAGCAAGGCAATTAATTATTACTGGAGATCCTCCGAAATTGCCGGACAAATTAAAAATAACCAGCTGATCCTCAGATCTCTCAATGATCTTGGTACGGAATATGGATATCAGGGGGATTATGCAAAAGCCCTGAATACCTATCTTGACGCCATAGAGTTGGCAGAGGCGGTGAAAGACAACCGCATGCTCTCCATTATCAATGAAAATATCGCCAACCTTTATGCCTCCCAAAAGGATTATACCCAGGCTCTGGAATTTTTTATGAAAGTAAAGAAGATAAATGAGCAAGTGGGTGATGATGTTTTCAGTGCAGAGACCATGAGCAATCTGGCGTCGGTGTATGCTGAGAAGGGGCAACTGGACTACGCCATGTTCAATGTCAACCAGAGTATTAAGGTTTTTGAAAGAGACGCTATTCTGGACTGGCTGGCCTTTGCCTACGAGATTAAGGGCAAGGTTTACCTTAAAGAAAAAAAGTACAAGTGGGCCTTGCACTGGTATAGCCAGAGTGAGATGTTGCATAACAAACTCAGCGACGACAGGGGAAAATTAGATTTATTCAATGGAATGGCAGAGGCGTATCTTGGACAGGGACAGGAGGAGCTTTCTCAAAAATTTGCACTGGAAGCATTTGATATTTCCAAGGAAATCCAATTTATGGAAGGGATGAAAAAATGCGCTGAAACGCTTTTCAAAATTTATAAAAGCAGAAAAGAATATGCCACTGCCCTGGAGTATCACGAAGTGTTCCGGAATATTGCGGACACCCTTGCCAGAAATGATAACAATAAGAGTCTGGTGCTGTTAAAGACCAAGATGGAATACGACAAGCAGAAGCAGGTTCTGATCAAGGAAAATGAACTGGCGCTCGCCAGGCAACAGAATTATATAAAGGTAGCCCTGAGCATTCTTTTGATATTTATGCTAATCACCATACTTGTACACAGGAGCCAGAAGATACAGAAACGATTGAATACAGAGTTGAAGGCAAAGAAGGAAATTCTTGAAAAAAGGGAAGAGGAGCTGAGCGAAAGCAGCGAAACCAAAACCAAACTATTTTCTATCATCGGCCATGATCTCAGGGGTCCCATCGCGGCGCTGCATGGGCTCCTGAATATGTTTATGGATGGGGAAATAGGCAAAACTGAATTCCTTGAATTTATGCCCAAACTGCGGGATGATGTTGGACATATTTCATTTACCCTTAACAACCTTCTGTCCTGGGGCTATACACAGATGAACGGCTCAGTCACCAAACCGTCGCTCGTCCCACTTGAGTCGCTGGTTGATGAGAATGTCAAATTACTATCTGAAATAGCCAAGAAAAAATCAATTAGAATTGTCAGTGAAATGCCCTCAAATACTTTGACGTGGGTAGATGCCAACCAGATAGATATCGTGGTGCGTAACATTTTGAGTAACGCCATTAAGTTTACGCCGGAAAATGGGATGGTTACAATTGGCGCCTATGAGAAGAACAAGCAATGGGAAATTCAGATAAGGGATACCGGGGTAGGTATGGATAAATTGACCCAGGAAAAGCTATTTGCAAAGAATTCGGGCTTCACCACTTATGGCACCAATAATGAAAAAGGAACCGGCTTGGGATTATCCTTGTGTATGGAAATGGTGAAGAAAAACAATGGTGAAATCTGGGTGGATAGTATTCCGAGAAAAGGAACAACCTTCTTTTTCACGCTACCAAAAGGGCAGAAAGAATATAGTAAGGCCAGTTAAAAAATAGACCCCAGCCGGTCAACGGCAATACAACGCTCCACCGTAAATCCTTCCCCGTGCTCCACTCCAGCCAGCCTTCCAAGATCACGTGCCCGATAAACCACACTCTCAGTAAAGTTCTTGCTGCTGATCGGAGTTTCCGGCGCAGTACTGTCAGGGTCATAAAATTGTGAAGCATAGGCCGCAATGGCCTTCATTTTTGTTTCAATATGACCTGACACATCCACTATCAAATCTGGTTTCAGGTTCTTCCATTGAATGTAATGATACACGTTTCGGGGCCTCCATGCCTCCTGGGGTTTTTCTTGACCTGTCAGAAATGTTTCTATTTTAATCAACCCACTCAGAAAACAGGAATCACTTACAAGATCAGCCGCCTTTGCATGGTCTATATGTCTGTCATCAACCGCGTTACAAATCACAAGATCAGGCCGGTATTTCCTCAGGGTTTCAATAATAACCAACTGATGATTTTTGTCGTTCACCAGAAAACCATCACTAAAGTCAAGATTTTCACGGAGAGTAAGCCCCAGAATAGCAGCGGCCTCAGCGGCCTCTTTTGCCCTGATCGTAGCGGTGCCACGGGTGCCAAGCTCTCCTCTGGTAAGGTCAATCACCCCAACCTTGCTTCCTTTGAAAATTTCTTTTGCGATCGTTGCACCCGCACCTAATTCGGCATCATCGGGGTGGGCACCAAATACGAGTATGTCTAATTTCATTTGCTTGAATCTGTCAAAACGACCGCCTCAGCGGCGAGCACTGAAACGGAGATTTGCGCTATATAATGGATTACCAACTATTTCACATCTGCCATGGAAGGTTTCCGTATCTTATTCAGGGCCTGTTCTATATCGCCTACCAGGTCCTCTACCTCTTCTATCCCCAGAGAAAACCGGATAAGGCCATCGGTGATACCCTGCCTTTTGCGTTCCTCAGCAGACATTAAGGAATGTGAGGTCAGGGCCGGTGAAAGAACCGTACTCTCTACACCAGCAAGACTCATGACCGGTTTGATCAGTTGAAGCGCCTTCTGAAATTCCGAGGCATCAAACTGGGAGGTGAGTTCAAAGGAAAGCATTCCTCCGAAACCCCGCATCTGGGTTTTGGCCAGCTTATGATCTGGATGGGAGGGTAATCCGGGATAATACACCCTCGCGATATCGTCATTTTTTTCCAGATACTGAGCCATCCTAAAAGCATTGTCATTCTGTGCCTTTACTCTGATGCCCATGGTTTTCATGCTTCGCTCGAGCAGCCATACCGTGTAGTCACTCAGGCTTCCTCCCAGATCCTTGGCAAGGTTCGCTATGGGTTGCATCAGCTCCTTTGAAGTCGCTACAGCACCTGCAAGAATATCCGAATGACCACCCATATATTTGGTAGCACTGTGGATCACAACGTCAATACCAAAATCGATCGGATTCTGGTTGACTGGGCTGGCAAAGGTATTGTCGATAAGGGTAATCATTCCATTTTTCCTGGCGATCCGGCTAACCGCGGCCAGATCGGTAATGGTTAACAGAGGATTCGAAGGAGTTTCTACATAAATCAATTGCGTATTATCCCTGAGCACCCTTTCAAAGTCAGTGGGAGCCAGTCCGTCCGTGAAGGAATAGCTGATGCCATATTTTTCAAAATGTGAGGTTATCAGGTTGTAGGTTCCCCCATAAAGTAGATGCTGTAGGACCACGTGGTCACCGGCTTTCAGAAAAGCGAGCAGAGAAGTACTTATTGCCGCCATGCCGCTACCAAATATCAGTGCTGTTTCCGCATGTTCCAGAGAGGCGATTTTCTTAGACAGACCCACCTGGTTAGGGGTATTAAAATATCTGGGATACTGCTTGATATCGACATCTTCAAAAGCGTATGCGGTTCCCATATAAAGTGGAGATACAGATCCCTTATACAGGGTATCTTCCAATTCCCCGGTATGTGTACATATGGTGTTGATTCCTTTTTTCTTCATAACTACTTCATTGAAGCCCCTAAAGTAACAAAAATTAGCCTAAAGCTGATGATTGACCTGGCAGAGATCTGCCTTTGATCACCTCCTGATATCACTCTCGCAGCACGCGGAATCGGAGTAGATCCCTACAGCCCTACAGCCAAGCATACCTTTTACTATATCGGAAATAAACAAGCGTATTATACGTTAGATATTTGAGATCTGCCATGGCATGATAATATTCCGATATACCGAAAAATGTACAAAGTAATAAGAATTGCCGCTGTGATCTGTCTGGGCTGTTGCCTTTCATGTTCAACTTCCGAAGACGATTCAGGGAATAACAACCAAAACACGGTTACAGAAGGTAATAAGAGAAGTGTGGGGGATTCGGCCGCGGATTTGCTTAGCGACACCAGCTTTAAGCGGCTGAAGGTAGTTTTGTTTTATGTAGGTGGACTCAAACCACAATCGGTCACGTTATCAGAATTTGAAAACTTCTTAGATGCAAGGTTAAATAAGTCAGAAGGGATCACCATTGAATTAAGGGAAATAGATTCTCCAGGAAAGGCGCAATTGTCTATTACCGACCTGAAAGCTATTGAAGATGAACTCAGAACCGACTATAACATGGAATCTGAAATAGCCGTTTTCGGAATTTTTACCGATGGCGCATATGCTGAAAATACGGCGGAAGGCTCTGTCCTGGGCGTGGCTTACAGAAATACTTCCTTTGCTATATTTGAAGAAACTATCAGAAGTTTTAGTGGGCAACCTCTGGCCCCTTCCACTTCGGTACTTGAGACCACCGTACTGCAACATGAATTTGGACACTTGATGGGCTTGGTGAATGCCGGTACACCCCTGACCAGCGCCCATCAGGATAACGATCACGGGAGACATTGTACCGAAGAGGACTGCCTTATGTTCTGGACGGCTGAAACCGGAGAAGGTCTTATCAATATGATCAGTGGAGGCAGTATACCCACTCTGGACGGTCAATGCCTGACAGACCTGACGGAAAATGGTGGAAAATCCTAGAAAATTATTTATTTATTGCAGATAGTTCTCCCGGTATCTCCAGTAACTAATGCCTCCTAAGAGACCGACGCCCAGAACCACATACCAAATAAATGCAGGGGTGATCACCTGAGCCCCGCTGGCATAACTGTGCAACCCGACGAGATAAAAATTTACACCGAAGTAGGTCATCATTATACTTCCGAATGCAACAATACTTAGGAAATTAAATGTCCATTTGCCGCGTAAACCCGGTACCAGTCTGGTATGAATGACAAATGCATAGACCATAATGGATATAAGCGCCCATGTTTCCTTGGGATCCCAACCCCAGTAACGCCCCCAGCTTTCATTGGCCCACTGCCCGCCAAGGAAATTCCCGATGGTAAGCATAATCAGACCCACTGTGAGCGTTAGTTCATTGATGATGGTAAGCTCTTTGAGGGTGTATTCCATCCGGATTTTATTTTTCTTACTCGTCAGGACGATCAATAACAGGGAGACAATCCCGAGAATCATTCCTACAGTTAGTGGACCGTAACTGGCGACAATTACGGCTACATGGACCATCAGCCAATAACTGTCAAGAACTGGGACAAGGTTCCCGATGGACGGATCTACCCAACTCTGATGTGCAATCCACAATAACATGGAAGTTACAAAAGTAGTCGCCGCAATGGTCATTTCACTTTTCCTGCTAAACAGCAGGCCCATCCCCAAAGTAGCCCAGGAGACGTATAGAATACTTTCATAGGCGTCACTCCAGGGAGCATGGCCGGAAATATACCACCTGAGGATAAGGCCTGCCGTGTGCCAAACGAAAAGTACAATTACCGTCCCTTTTAAAAAATAAGTCGCAACACGCCATATTTCTCGATCCTTAAATATTCGGAGAACCAGAATAAGGAACATAAAAATGCCAGTGATGGCATATATCTTGTACAAACGGTTAAATATATCCAAACGGTTATATAAGACTTCTGTCTTTACCTTTGGGGCCGGTGGCAGAACTTCACTTCCGTGGTTTTTCTGATTCTGATGAAAAGCTGCCAGTAATCGCTCGGCCTCAGAATAATCTCCGCTGGGTATTGCCCGTTGCAGGGTTATAAGATAGTAGGGGATGGAATTCCTGATAAAATTGGCATAAAGAGAATCAGTTACGGGAAATGCTCCCGTCCTGTACTCTGTTGAAGAAATCCATTTATTATTTTCATTATCAAGTAATGGATAAATTTTGATGATCTCTCCACTCAATGCCCTGTCAAGTAAGCTCAGCCTGAAATAGGCATCTTTAAAATCCTGTTGGAATTTGTTCGGGTTTGTGGTGGCAAACGCTTCCTGAAGATACGGCCCCAACTTATTTTGCCCCTTCTCGTCGAAAAAATCAGTAGCCTTGATCATACGTTGTCCGTCCGGTACACCGATGATCTTACGTATACTATCGTTCTGTCCTTTCTTGTCCAGAGAAATAAATTCAGTATTATACCAAAGTGCCGGATTCAACATCATGGAGATAAATACCTGATCCGCGTTCATCGATTTATATTCACTTTTCAGACTTAGCTTTCTCAGAAGTTCAGAGGCAAAAGTGTTGACAGGTTTCATCCTGCCTTCATCGTCCTGAATAATTAATTCCCCGAATCTGGAGGCGTGTTCTTCAGATACAATGGTCGATTGCAAAATTGAATCAAACTGTTCTCTGGTAGGTGATTCCTGGTGCCGGTGATCTTCGGAAGGCACTTCCTGCCCGTATATAGCCGGAAGACACGAAAACAGGACGATCAGAGTGAGGGCCTGTTTTTGGGTTTTCAATTTTTCAAGCGCTGCCCCCAGGTCTTTAAATCTGGTTTTGCCAAAGAACATAATCCCCATCAGACCAACGTACAAGAGAAAGTAGCCAATGTAGGTAATCCAGGTACCAAAGAAATCGTGATTCACAGAAAGTATGGTGCCACGCTCATCGGGATCAAAGCTAGCCTGAAAAAAACGGTATCCCTGATGGTCCAGTACATGATTCATGTAGATATCATAATCGAAAGGCCTATCATCTTCTACGGTAATCCTGCTCATAAAAGAGGCATATCCATTCTCTGTACCGGGGTATTTTTCGGCTATGAAATCGGATAACCTTATGCTGAAAGGTAATTCATAGACCTTTGATCCGTACCGCAAACTGAAATCAAGACCGCCAACAGAAAATTTTTCAGTGAAATCGGCCGGACCTTTGCCACCGAGCAATTCCTTGCGTACCGTCTCGCCATTGCTCGAGACATCAAGCACCAGCGCATTCTGAGTCGCGTCAGTAAGTTCCGATTCAGAAACGCGGACGACTCCAAAATTTCCACTAACCAAAGGGTCCGGAATTACAAACTGAATATTTCCAATGGAATACAGGGAACGAAGTTGTAACACCTGAAGGCTGTCTTTAATTAAATCTCCTTTAAACTGGTCAGCCATCCTCATAAATGAACCCTCGAAAGGTGAGGAAATCTTTTGAGTGCTATCATTGATAAACAGGTTAATAGCACCATCTGTAGGCTTATTCAGAGAAAAAAGGATGTTATGGATATTCGCTATTTTACCATCCTCGAGAAAATGCTCGTGTCGGTTACCGTCTCCTGCCTCGACAATCTTTAAGAAAGTATTTCCTGCGGGGTCCGGCAGCAGACCAAGCTTTGCCCCTTCTATAAATTCAACAAATCTGATGGTGAAATCCTGATCATTAAAGTCGCTCTTCCAGGGAAGTGAAGATTGTATACCCTCCGAAGTTACCAGAAGGTCATCCTCCAATGGTTTGCGCTTAACTTCGCCGTTTATTTCACCGTCTACATACGCGGTCAAAAATGTTTTATCGGAATAGACGACATTTTCAGAATTTCCTTCGCGAATAGGCATCATACCCTCAAAACTGATATAACGGGTGACAAAAGCCCCTATTATGATAAGGATCCACGAAATATGAAGAGATAGTACCGGCCATTTTTCCCAACGTAAAAGCCGGTACCGGTCAATATTTCCTATAAAGCAAATGACAAACAACAACATGATTGCCTCAAACCATAAACTGTTGTAAACCCATATTTTAGACGTCTCCGTACTGTACCAGCTCTCTATGAATGTGCCAAAAGCCATCGCAGTAGCAAAAGCGATGAAAAGAAAGGCCATGAGACGGGTTGAGAAAAAAAACTTTTTTAATGTACTGATCATTGTAGCAGTGTGCACTCCATTTAGGTCTGCAAAATTAAGGTTTTTTGTAGTAACAATGACCGAATTAACATTCCTGCCGCCCATTTGAAGTCCCTGCCCGCGCTGTGAGGGACTATCTAAATAATGCCATACGAACGCACTGCGCAAATGCAAACGCTCTCAGCTCCTCTGCCAGGAGTCTGTCAATTTTTTTGGCTATCGTATCAGAAATATATCCCTATTTTTGAAATATGACCAGCATAGTGCTTATAGGTACCGGGAATGTTGCGCGGAATTTATTTGACGCCTTTAGTGTAAAACCTGCTCTAAATATCCTGCAAGTGGTGGGAAGGAACAAGGAGCGCCTTTCTTATTTCAAAAACACAGAGATCTCTGTGAATTATAAAAACATGGTTGAGGCTGATATTTATATCATTGCTATCAGTGATGATGCCTTATCATCTGTTAATGAAAAATTTAATTTTAAAAATAAACTTTTGGTTCATTGTTCCGGAGGAATGCCACTGACGGTGCTTCCGGCTACAGCGAGGAGAGGTTCACTTTACCCGGTTCAAACATTTACTTCAGGACGAAAGATTTCCTTCAAAAACGTTCCTTTTTGTATTGAGGCAGAAAACCCCAGCGACCTGGAGCTCATTTCTAAACTGGCGTCCTGCATTTCAGACGACGTTCGGCCTATGTCCTACAAAGAGCGGCAGGCGGTGCATCTTGCAGCGGTTTTTGCCAATAATTTTACAAATTACCTGTTTAAAGTTTCAAGTGAAATTTGCGAGGAAGAGGGTGTGCCCTTTAAGATCCTCCGCCCATTGATCCTGGAAACCGTGTTAAAGTTAGAACTGCTGTCACCTGAAGCGGCGCAAACAGGTCCTGCCAGAAGAGGAGACCGCAAAACACAGGAAATTCAACTCAACATGATTAAAAAAGAGGAATACCGCAAATGGTACCGCTTATTCAGCCATGCCATTGGCAGTGCGTATCACACTACTAATCATCTGCCGGAGGAAGTCTGAGGCTGGTAGTCGGAAGCCGGTCGCGGTTTGGGGGCAGACAAACAGAAGAATATTAATAGACGGTTTGACCCCTTTGAAGCGGGTTGCTATCAAGAAAATATAAGGAATGCAGCAAAGTTATAAAGAGGATCTGAAAGAAATTACCACTTTTGTTTTTGATGTGGACGGCGTTTTCACAGACGGTTCCGTCCTGGTGACTGAGCAGGGAGAATTGCTTCGAAGTATGAGCGTAAAAGATGGCTACGCCCTCAAAACTGCCGTGCAAAAAGGATATCATGTATGCATCATTAGCGGAGGCACCAATGCCGGGGTTAAAATCAGACTGGAAGGACTGGGTATCACCAATATCTACCTGGGAGCCCATCATAAAAAAGACCCGCTTTTGGACTACCTCGGAAAGCAGGGCCTGGACGTAAATCAGGTGCTTTATATGGGTGATGATTTACCTGATATTCCCCCATTGCAGATGGTACGCCTCCCCTGCTGCCCTCAGAACGCTGTGCCCGAGGTAAAGGCGGTATGCCGCTATGTTTCTCATAAGAACGGAGGCGATGGCTGTGTAAGGGATGTCATAGAGCAGGTATTGAAAGTTCGCGGCCACTGGTATGATAATTTTAGTGCGGCCAATGACTGAGAATCCGCTAAATGCGCTGCTCCGGTCTTATAGGATCATTCTGGGGTCAGGGTCTCCCAGAAGGCAACAATTTCTTCAGGATATAGGAGTTGAATTCGAATTACGGTTGAAGCCTGTTCATGAGAACTATCCGCCCCAACTAAAGGCAGAGGAAATCCCCATTTACCTGGCAAAACATAAGGCAGAGGCATTTAAAGATCAGCTTGAAAATAAGGAACTGCTGATCACTTCAGACACCATCGTCTGGCACAAAAAAAATTGCCTTGGCAAACCAGGAAATGCCGAAGAAGCCTTTCATATGCTTCAAAGACTTTCAGGCGACCGGCACCAGGTCTTCACTGCCGTATGTTTTACCACAAAGGATCAGCAAAGAACCATTCATGCCGAGACAACGGTCCGGTTCCGCGACTTAAAAGCGTCGGAAATTCAATATTATATTGATACCTATTCCCCTTTTGACAAGGCGGGTGGCTATGGTATACAGGACTGGATAGGACTGATAGGAATCGAAGAAATACACGGCTCCTATTTTAACGTAATGGGTTTGCCCACGCATTTGGTGTACAAAACGTTAACAGACATGGTCTTCTGACGCATTTTGGGTAGTTTTGAAATTCGATACCTTAACAGGCCTGAGGCCCATCGGTTCAAATACAGGTCCGGCCTCAAACACCAAAGTTGGCGTAAGGTAAATTACCACAAATAATATGATTACTGATGAAACCACTATTTAAAATCCCCTTTACATATTGCCTTCTATTGATAGCTCTGTTGTTCACCATGGAATCGTGCAAACAAAGCCCAAAGGAGAACGAGGATAACATGGTCATGAATGATGACAACGATTTGAATAACCGCCACGCCCGTCCGGTATCTGATGATTTCCAAGCGTATTGGTATGCAGGCGATGCAGAGGTTACCTCTTATAAACTGGAGCAGGCAAGGTATGGAGAAATCAGGAAAGGCCATTCCGTCCTGATCTATGTTACCGAGCCATTTTTGAACGAGGCCCAGGTGAAGGCTGACGAACATCATTCGGATAATATTCCGGTACTGAAACTCAATACCACCAAAAAATTCGAGACAGGGATTTACCCCTACTCCATCATGACAAGTTCCTTCTATGGAGTTCGGGATGACCAGCATGCGATTAAATTATCCCTAAGCGTACAGGAATGGTGCGGACATGTCTATACCCAGTTAAATAACAGGGAGACATTTGAAATTGATTCCTATTCCTACTTTGAGAAGGACGGGGACCAACGAGTGGAACTTCAAAAATCGGCATTGGAAGATGAGATATGGAATAAGATCCGGATCAACCCGGAAGAATTGCCCGTCGGTTCTTTTAAAATGCTGCCATCTTTGGAATACATAAGGCTGTCACATCTTCCGTACAAGACCTATGATGCTGTTGCAAATGTGACCACCGACGGGGCGCTGACAACCTATGAATTAAGCTACCCTGAACTTGAAAGAACGCTGAAAATAAGTTTTAAATCGGCCTTTCCGTATCTCATTGAAAAATGGGATGAAAGTGCAAAAAGCGGTTTTGGTCCCTCAGCTAAAATGCTTACTTCGAGTGCGGTCAGAATGAAAACTTTAAAAACACCATATTGGAGGCAAAACGGAAATAAGGACGTATTTTTGCGCGATAGTTTAGGTCTTTAATTGATATGGAAAATTTTATTGCAAGTCACCGCAGTGACCTGTTATGGACGGTTAGTATCATCATTATCCTGCTTATCTTTAAATACGTGGGTTCCAAGGCGGTGCACCGCGTGGGCAAGTTAAGCAACAAGGTCGAAGCGCGTACATTACTCATCACCAAATATATTTCTGCCGCGCTGACACTCATCGGTGTTGGGATCCTATCTTTTATCTGGGGAGTCGATTTTAAGAATCTGGGGCTGCTGTTTACTTCCGTGTTTACAGTAATAGGAGTTGCATTATTTGCCAATTGGTCCATTCTCAGCAATGTCACCGCCGGGGTCATCCTGTTCTTTTCATTTCCTTTTAAGATTGGCGACCGGGTAAAAATACTGGATAAGGAGATTGAATCGCAGGAGCCCTATACCATTGAGGACATAAAGGCGTTTCATGTGCATCTCAGAAAGGATAACGGCGAGCTTCTGACCTATCCCAATAATCTGATGATGCAGAAGGCTGTGACCCTTATGTATAAGGATACTGAAACCCTTGAGGATACGGCAGCCCTTTAGGTTGTTAAAGAAGTTGTAAATATGAAGTGCAGGGGGGGAATCTTGCTATATTTGGGAACCAACAAAACATTCACATGATGAGGAAATTAGCGGTATTCTTTCCTGGAATACTTTTGGGCCTATCTATATGCAGTGCCCAGGTTCCACAAAAATTATCTTCGTCTGAAGTTTACCATTCACTTGAAAAACTCAATTTTCTGGGTACGGCACTTTATATCGCCGCTCACCCGGATGATGAAAATACCCGGCTTATTTCGTACCTGTCCAATGAGCTAAAAGCCCGTACAGGATATTTATCAATCACCAGAGGCGACGGGGGCCAAAATTTGATCGGTTCTGAACTCAGGGAACTACTCGGTGTCCTGAGGACCCAGGAATTATTGGCTGCCAGAAAAATTGACGGTGGGGAGCAATTTTTTACCAGGGCCAGTGATTTTGGCTACTCCAAGCATTCGGATGAAACCTTAAAGATCTGGGACAAGAAAGCTATATTGGGCGATGTCGTCCGCATTATTAGGAAATTTAAACCGGATGTGATCATCAACAGATTTGACCACAGAAGTCCGGGTGAAACCCATGGCCACCACACTTCATCCGCCATGTTGAGTATAGAAGCGTTTGCGCTGTCCAATGACAATTCTTCGTATCCTGAGCAACTGACGGCAACGGATATTTGGCAGCCTAAAAGACTCTTTTTCAATACCTCTTGGTGGTTTTATGGAAGTGAGGAGAATTTTGAAAAAGCGGATAAATCCAAGATGCTCCGTTTTGATGTCGGCACATATTATCCATTGCTCGGTCTTTCCAATAATGAAATTGCATCCCTTGCCAGCAGCCAGCACCTCAGTCAGGGGTTTGGCCGTATTACCAGCCGTGGATCCGAAAATGAGTATATAGAATTACTCAAGGGTGATCTTCCCGAAGACGGAGAACTATTTGAAGGGATCAATACGAGCTGGTCACGAATAACCGGCGGAGAAGCCATAGGACAAATTCTCTATGGTATAGAGAAGGATTTTAATTTCACAGATCCGTCGGTGCATTTACCAAAGTTTTTGGAAGCCTACAAACTCATACAGGGTCTGGGAGATAGCCATTGGAAACAACTGAAATCTGAAGAATTAGAAAACCTGATCTTATCAGTGACCGGCCTCTATCTTGAAGCGACTGCGTCTCTGCCGTATACCAATCCTGGAAATACGGAAAAAATTCAGATAGAGGCCCTGAACAGAAGCAATCGCCCCATGACTCTGAACTCGGTTATTCTCACGCCTGAATCGGATGTGAAAAACGACGGTGAAAGGCATGTTTTGGAAGAAAACAAGAAGATTACCCTGGAACTCGATTTGAAGATACCATCGGAGCATGCCTATACCTCCCCTTATTGGTTATCTGAGAAGGGCAGTTTAGGAATGTATGAGGTTGCGGATGCCAACTTGATAGGGCAGGCGGAAACACCGAAGTCCTTCAACGCAGTATTTAACCTGGACATTAACGGCACAGTCGTATCTATAAGTAAACCAGTAGTTTATAAAACATCAAAACCGGATAAGGGCGAATTATATGAACCTTTTGATGTCCTGCCCGAAGCCACTTCCAGATTCATAGATAAGGTAATGCTTTTCGCTGATGACGCTCCGAGAAAAATTCCGGTAATTATAAGATCCAATGCCGATAACATTAAAGGTCAGGTAGAACTTAAAGTGGCAGACGGTTGGAAGGTGAGTCCGTCCGCCAACACCTTCGAAATAGCGAATAAGGGCGATGAGACCACGGTGATGTTCACTCTAAGTCCGCCTTCCATGGAAAGCGAAAGTTACATCCGACCGGTTCTTAGTGTAAACGGCAAGGAACTCACCCATGAATTGATCAACATTTCCTATGATCATATCCCTAGGCAATCCATTCTGTTACCTTCTGAGGCGAAGATTGTCCGCATGAATATTTCAAAAGCGGGAGAACATATTGGTTATATTATGGGTGCCGGGGATGAGGTCCCTGAAAGTCTGAAGCAAATAGGCTACACCGTACATATTGTTGACCCGGCCACTATTCAGGCCGGAAGTCTGAGCGCTTATGACGCCGTGGTAGTTGGCATAAGAGCTTACAATGTGATAGACGAGCTCAAGTTCAAACAGTCTTTTTTACTTGATTATGTGAAAAATGGTGGTAATCTTGTCGTCCAGTACAATACGGCAGGGCGGTGGGCCGGCCAATTCGAAGGTATAGCGCCTTTTCCTCTTACCTTGTCCAACGAGCGTGTAACGGATGAAAATTCAAATGTGGAAATTCTGGCGAAAAACCACAGCCTTGTAAATTTTCCGAATAGCATCGGGAAAAAGGATTTTGAGGGCTGGGTCCAGGAACGGGGTTTGTACTTCCCCAATGAGTGGGATCCCGCTTTTACACCTATTTTATCCATGGCTGATACAGGAGCTACCGCCCTGAATGGCAGCCTTTTGGTTGCACCCTATGGAAAAGGGAACTATATTTATACGGGCCTCAGTTTTTTCAGGGAACTCCCAGCGGGAGTGCCTGGCGCCTATAAGCTCTTTGCCAATATGTTATCAATGGGCAAGGAAAAAGTTAACAAAGAAACCGACATCAAAGGATAAGATGGAAGACAAGTATATCTGGAAGAAGGAGTATACCATGGTTTTGTTCCTAAATACGATCTATATACTTGTTTTTTACTACATTATGACAGCAAACGCATAGTATGGGAACAATTGACTGGATCATACTTGCGGGAACTTTGCTATTTATTGTCGGGTACGGAGTCTGGAAGACCAGGGGCAGTAAGGATGTAGACGACTATGTTCTCGGAGGCAATCAGGCAAAATGGTGGACGATAGGACTCTCGGTTATGGCTACCCAGGCAAGTGCCATCACCTTCCTTTCCACTCCGGGTCAGGCCTTCCACGATGGCATGGGCTTTGTTCAATTCTATTTTGGGCTGCCAATTGCAATGGTCATCATTTGTATAGTATTTGTTCCGCTATACCACAGGCTCAAGGTTTACACGGCCTATGAATTTCTTGAAAACCGATTCGACCTAAAGACACGAACGCTGGCCGCTATTCTCTTTCTTATTCAAAGAGGTCTTTCTGCTGGAATTACGATTTTTGCACCATCTATAATACTCTCTGCCGTATTGGGATGGGATCTTCGCACCCTGAATATTATTATCGGGTCGTTAGTGATCATTTATACGGTATCGGGTGGTACCAAAGCCGTAAGCGTCACCCATAAGCAGCAAATGTTTATCATTATGATAGGAATGTTTGCTGCCTTCTTTTTCATTCTCGGCTACCTTCCTGCCGATATTACATTTACCAAAGCATTGAAAATTGCAGGTGCGAGTGAAAAGTTAAATATCCTGGATTTTGAGCTTAATACAACCAGCAGATATACTTTTTGGAGTGGCATCACCGGTGGGATGTTCCTTGCACTGTCCTATTTTGGAACGGATCAAAGCCAGGTACAGCGCTATCTGACAGGGAAGTCCGTTCGTGAAAGCCAACTTGGTCTGATTTTTAACGGGATCTTCAAGATCCCTATGCAATTCTTCATATTGCTGGTCGGCGTTATGGTTTTTGTATTCTACCA